>VGSQ01000037.1 GCA_016874975.1 Deltaproteobacteria bacterium | reverse complement strand
CCCCCAACCCCCCTTAAGGGATGGGGGGGGGGGGGGTGGGGGAGGGGGTAAGGGGCTTGCCCTTAGCCCCCTTCCCCACACTCGCAACTCATCACCACCCCTAAAACATTCCCCCGGGAAACGGCATCCGCCCTTTCTTCATGCCCCGGGTCATCTGTTTCATCATCTTCTGGGTGGCGGCGAAATTCTTGAGCAGCCGGTTCACCTCTTCCACCGTGGTGCCGCTCCCCTTGGCGATACGCCGCCGGCGGCTGCCGTTGATGATCTGGTAGTGGGCCCGCTCGCCCGGGGTCATGGAGTCGATGATGGCCTCCATCTTCTTGAGCTCCCGGTCGTCGGGTTTGGCCGTCTTCAGGGCCTTGATCTTGCCGAGCCCGGGAATCATGCCCAGGAGCTGCTCCAGGCTACCCATCTTCTTGAGCTGGCGCAGGTGGTCCCGGAAGTCCGCCAGGGAAAAGCTTTCCTCCCGGATCTTGCGCTCCAGGTCCTTGGCCTGGTCCTGGTCAAAGGTTTCCTGGGCCTTTTCAATGAGCGACAGCATGTCTCCCATGCCCAGGATGCGGGAGGCCAGCCGATCCGGGTGGAAGACCTCGAGAGCGTCCAGCTTTTCGCCCACCCCCAGAAACTTGATGGGCTGGCCGATGACCGCGCGCATGGACAGGGCCGCGCCGCCCCGGGCGTCGCCTTCCATCTTGGTGAGGATGACCCCGGTGAGCTTCAACATATCGTGGAAGCGCTGGGCCACCTGCACCGCGTCTTGGCCGGTCATGGCGTCGGCCACCAGCAGGATTTCGTTGGGCTCCACCTCCCGGCGGATGGCCTTCAGTTCGTCCATCAGGGGCGCATCGATGTGCAGCCGCCCGGCCGTGTCCAGGATGACCACGTCGTAGCCCGCGGTGTAGGCCGCCTCCATGGCGTCGTGGGCGATGGCCACCGGGTTCTGCTCGGGCCGGGTGGGGTGCACCCCCACCTCCAGCTCTTGGGCCAGGCGCTTGAGCTGCTCGATGGCCGCGGGCCGCTGCACGTCCGCGGGCGCGAGATAGGGCTGGCGACCCTGGGATTTCAGGCGCCGGGCCAGTTTCCCCGCGGTGGTGGTTTTGCCCGAGCCCTGCAAACCCACCAGCATCAAGGCCACGGGCGGCCGCCCGGCGAGGTCCAGCTTGGGGGACTCGCCGCCCAACAGCGCGGTCAGCTCCTCGTGCACGATCTTGATGACCTGCTGGGCCGGGGTGAGGGAGCGCATCACCTCTTCGCCCACGGCCCGCTCCCGGATCTGCTCCACGAAGCTTTTGGTCACCTTGTAGTTGACGTCGCCCTCCAGCAGGGCGAGCCGCACCTCCCGCAGGGCCGCGGTGACATCGGCCTCGGTGAGCTTCCCCCGGCCCTTCAGCTTCTTAAAAACCTGGGCCAGCTTGTCGGACAGACGTTCAAACATGGAAGTGAGCAGTAAGCAGTGAGCAGTTAAAAGCAAAAAACCCGTAGGGCGGGAAAGCCCAGCGCATCCCGCCGTTCGCGCCGTTCATGTAGGGTGCGCACCGCGCACCTTTTGTTTCGCTCGTTCCCAAGCTCCTGCTTGGGAACGCCCTCTTCCGCCCCAGCTCCGCTGGGGCGCCTCATAACTTGAGTTACGGTGCGCAGTGCGCACCCTACACGGGTAAAGCCTATCGTAATGAGCAAAGCAGAGCTTTGCGGGCCACGGGGTTACCAAGCAGGAGCTTGGGAACCAGAGATAACTCACAACCGCTTCCCTTGCCGGTACTCCTCCAGGGTCAAGTAATTCCCCTGCCTGATTTCCTCGACACCTTCTCGGATATCGGCCAAATCTTCCTGGGAAAATATTTCAGACTCGGTCTGTTGATAAAAAGTCTCCACGACTTGGCAAAACAGGTCCCCATGAGGCCCTTTGGCTATGGCCCTGACCTTAGCTACGGTCTCTTCAATCACCCCTTCATCAGGCTTGACTTCCAAATCTTTTTCCTGGGCCTGTTCCATGGGAGGCTTCATGGATTTTCGGCGGGCGGTGCCCGCCCTACATTACTAAAAATATTGTTTGTCGGTAATCCAAGTTGAAACGCTTTTATTCTCATTAATCTGACCAAATACTACCACTAATCCCTTAAAATTATCGCAATAAAATTTATCATTAGCGAAGTCATGATGGACACTATCTATTCCAATTATCTTATTAACCAAAGGTCGCAATTTAAAAGAATTAAATTTAATAGCCTTTCCTAATGCAAACCATCCTTTAAAATATTTTTGGCACCGAAAATTAACTAACTTATTTTCATAAAATGTGACATCGAAAACGCATTGATTATTATTAATGTCAATAAATTGAAAAGTTTTCTGTTCAAAACCGATAGGTAATGGAGATAATATTTCCAACATTTTATCCATCACTTGAACCAAAGGTTCATCCGAAATCTCAGTAATACATCCTTCTCCGAAAAATTTTACTATATCTGATGGATTCTTAACTAGTCTAAAATTATTTAAAATTTCAGACACAAGGTCCAAGTAAGAAATTGCCATTTCTGAATCATCCTGCTGTATTGCTTAAGCAAAGAAGGTTGTGCTCGGGCTCATTATTATTCTTTTGTTCTATCAGTCGGCAGGCGGAGCCCGCCCTACCCCTTAATAACCCCCAACGGCGCCAGGCGGGCCACTTTTTTGCTGATGCCGGCGCCGTGGGCCACGTCCACCACGTTCTGCACGTCCTTGTAGGCCTCGGAGATCTCTTCGGCCACGGTGCCCCGGCCCGCGCCCCGGACCACGATGCCCTTGTCCGCCATTTCCCGGACGATGTCCCGGCCCCGGGCGGCCTTGAGCGCCGCCTGGCGGGACATCTCCCGGCCGGCGCCGTGGCAGGTGCTGCCGAAGGTTTCCCGGAGCGCCTGCTCGGTGCCCACCAGCACGAAGGAATAGCGCCCCATGTCGCCGGGGATGAGCACCGGCTGCCCCGTCTGGCGGTAGGCCTCGGGGACCTCCGGATGGCCGGCGGGATAGGCCCGGGTCGCGCCCTTGCGGTGCACGCACAGCTTTTTGGTCTTGCCGTCCACGGTGTGCGTCTCGATCTTGGCGATGTTGTGGGCCACGTCGTACACCAGCTCCAGGCCCAGGTCCCGGGGCCCCAGCTTGAGGGCCCGCTCGAAGGACTCCCGCACCCAGTGGGTGATGAGCTGCCGGTTGGCAAAGGCGAAATTGGCCGCCGCGGCCATGGCCGCCAGGTAGCGTTCGCCCTCGGGGGAGCGGATGGGGGCGCAGCACAACTGCCGGTCCGGGAGCTCGATGCCGTATTTGGCCGCGGCCTTGAGCATCACCTTGATATAGTCGTCGCACACCTGGTGCCCCAGCCCCCGGGAGCCGGTGTGCACGATGGCGGTGATCTGCCCTTTGAACAATCCCATCGCCCGGGCCAGGGCCTCGTCAAAGAGTTCGGCCACGTAGCCCACTTCCACAAAGTGGTTGCCCGACCCCAGGGTGCCCAACTGGTCCTTGCCCCGGTCCAGGGCGAACGGGGAGACCTCGTCGGGGTCGGCGCCCTCGATCTGGCCCCGGGCCTCGATGTGGTCCAGGTCTTCGGGCCGGCCGAAACCCTGCTTGACGGCCCAGGCGGTCCCCAGCCGCAGCACCTGCTTCAGGGTGGGGGCGGTGAGCTTGAAATCCTTGCGCCGGGAGCCCAGCCCCGAAGGGATGTTGGTGAACAGGGCGTTGACCAGTTCGTCGATTTTGGGAGCCACGGCCTGCCGTTCCAGATTGGTGCGCAGCAGCCTGACGCCGCAGTTGATGTCGTAGCCCACCCCGCCCGGCGAGACAATGCCCTCGTCCAGGTTGAAGGCCGCCACCCCGCCGATGGGGAAGCCGTAGCCCCAGTGGATGTCGGGCATGGCCAGGGAGGCGCCTTCGATGCCCGGCAGCGTGGCCACGTTGGCCACCTGGGCCAGGCTCTGGTCCTCCTCGATCTTGGGGAGCATCTCCCGGGAGGCATAGATGAGCCCCCGGGTGCGCATCTTCCCCTCCCGGGGAATCTCCCAGCGGTACTCGTCCACCTGGCGGAGCTTGACTTTGGCGGCCATAGCGATGCTCTTGTGGGGGGAGGGCCGGGGAGGTGACCTCCCTGCCCTCCCCCCACACCCCCCTCCCAACCCGCGGAAGTGGGTGGGAGATGGTGGAGATACATCCCCATATCCCCATAGGGGGTTGGGGGTGGGGGTTTGGGGGAGGGGGCAGGGGTCTGTGACCCCTGGCTCCCTCCCCCAACATAATCCTCACAGATCCAAAATCACCGTGGCCCGCCAGCCGTCGGGCCGGGGGCTGATTTCCAGGTGGTGGTAGGTAGCCGCCTTGACGCCGGTTTTGGCGAGGTGGCGGGCCGGGTCGAAGATTTCGCCCGCCGCCCGGGCGGTCAGGGTCTCCGGGGTGAGGTGGACGATCTCAAAATCCCGCCCCAGAAAGCCGTCCACATCATAAAGGTAAAGCAGCCGGTTGAGCCAGGCAACCAGGAGGGCCTCCCGGTCGGGGGCCTCCACCGCCACCTCGCGCACCTCCCGGCGCCGCAGCCGCCGCCGGTCGGTGAGAGTGGCGGTGAGGGCCCGGGCGGCGTTGACAAAAATATCCGCCAGACTGGCGCCTCGGATGCGCCAGCCCAAGTCCGCGGTGTGGGCCAGAGCCCGGTAAGGCCGGGGCCGACTCACCCGCTTGCTGGTCATTCCTCGCGGCATTTTATACTTTACCGGATTGTGCAGGCGTTGCCAAGGATTAAGCGGCTGTCCCGAAAAGTTCCTCGTTTCATCTTTGCGTCTTTGCGCCTTGGCGAGAAAAATTACTCTCGCAAAGACGCCAAGGTCGCCAAGATCACCTGTTCATCCTTTGCGGGTGCGCCCCAGCCGCAGGCGCAATTGTTTAATGGTTTGCGCCCGCAGCCAGAGTCGTTACGCCCCTCCCCGCCTCCAGTTGCCCGGATTCCGGGCCGCGTCCCAGCCCATCCGGAAGGCCGCCAGGTTGGCCTCCAGGAAGCGGGGCTTGGTGTGCTGCTGCACCACCTGGCGCAGGTCCTCGCCGGAGAAGGGCAGGGAGTCGGCCGCGACCAGGGCCCCCAGGAG
Source organism: Deltaproteobacteria bacterium (assembly GCA_016874975.1). GTDB lineage: Bacteria > Desulfobacterota > Desulfobaccia > Desulfobaccales > 0-14-0-80-60-11 > VGSQ01. The sequence continues at coordinate 21,948 of VGSQ01000037.1, read as the reverse complement.
CACCATGTTGACGGCCAACTGCGAGCCGGCCTGGCGGGCCAGGGCCCCGGCGTCGAAAGCCAGGAGGCGGCCCACCTGTCCGGCCATGAGGCTCAGCAGGCGTTCCGGGTCCGGGTAGCGCCCCTGGCCCGTGGAGACGGTGTAGGGGATAATCACCGCGGTGTTGACGATGGCCAGGCTGCCGGCGTGGCAGCGGTCCAGGGCCCGGTAGGCCTCCAGCATCTCAAAGCCCAGCAGCACGTCGGCCTCGCCCGGCGAGATGATGGGGCTCTGCCAGTCCCCCAGGACCACGGTGGAGATGACCACGCCGCCCCGCTGGGCCATGCCGTGGGTTTCGCTCACCAGGGGGGAGTACCCCGCCTCCAGGGCGGCCTCCCCCAGGAGGCGGCTGGCCAGGAGCGTCCCCTGACCGCCCACGCCGGTAAGAAAGATGCGGAGATTCATCCTGGTTCCTCTACCCTGTCTTCACCGGCCGGATGGCATCGCAGAACTGGCCGCAGAAAGCGCAGCCCGAGCACAGGTCCGGGTCGATGGCCATCTGGGCGGCGCCGTTTTCCTTGAGATACATGGCCGGGCAGCCGAAATACTCCAGACAGTGGTGGCATTCGGCGCAAACGCCCTTCACCTGGAAGCGGGCCCGGCTCTTCCTGCCCTGCAGGCGCTCCGCGTAAAGGCGGCAGGGCGCCTGGGAGATGAGGACCCGCACCCCCGCCGCCTGGAGGGCCTCTTTGGTGGCGGCCAGCGATTCCTTGTATTTATAGGGGTTCACCACCCAGAGGCGCTCCACCCCCAAGGCCCGCACCACGCCGTCGATGGCGATGGGCTTGCCGGGATAATCCGGCGGCGTCAGGGTCACCCCGGGGTGGGGCTGCTGCCCGGTCATGGCCGTGGTGCCGTTGTCCAGGATGACGAGGAGCAGGTCGTGGCGGTTGTGCACCGCATTGGCCAGGCCCGTCAGGCCCGCATGGAAGAAGGTGGAGTCGCCGATAAAGGCCACCACTTTCCGGCCCGTGGCCCGGGAAATGCCGCAGGCCGTGGTGATGCTGGAGCCCATGCAGATGAGATAATCCGCCATGGACAGGGGCGGCAGCAGACCCAGGGTATAACAGCCGATGTCCGTGGGGAAAATGGCTTCTACACCCAGGTCCCTGAGGGCAATCTTGATGGCGTAGTACATGGCCCGGTGGGGGCATCCCGGACACAAGTTGGGAGGCCTCTCGGGCAGCGCCTGCTCCGGAGGCGGGGCCACGACCGGGGCGGCGGGGGTCGGCACGTCGAAAGCCGCGGCCACCACCTGGCGCACCAGGGCCGGATGGAACTCGTAGAGCCGGGAGAAGAGCCCCTCCCCCTTGCCCCGGATGGGCAGGGTCAACCCGTGGGCCTGGGCGATGGCCTTGATGCCGTCTTCCAGGAAGGGCTCCAGTTCCTCCACCACCAGCACCTGTTGGACACCCCGCAAAAAATCGACCAGGAGCTTCTCCGGCAGGGGGTGGGAGAAGCCCAGTCTGAGGAGGGTGACCTGCCCCTCCAGTCCCAGCGTGAGCAGGGCGTCGGCCACGTAAGCCGCAGGTACGCCGTTCACCACGACGCCCCAGGGCCCCGAGCCGGAGATGACGTTGAAGGGAGAGGCTTCGGCCCGGGCCTGAGCCTGGGCCTGCTTGGCCAGGAGTCGGACGTGGGCCCCCCGGGCCACCGCCGGCACCATCACCAGGTGAAACGGGTCTTTGAGGAATCGGCCCGGGCCCGGCCGGGGAGCCAATTCGCCCAGGGTCACCGCACCCCGGGTATGGCTCAGGCGGGTGGTGGTGCGCACCATCACCGGCAGGCCCAAGTCCTCGGACAAAGCAAAGCCCGCGGCCACCATCTCCTTGGCCTCCTGGGGATTGGCGGGCTCCAGCAGGGGGATGCCGGCCAGGCGGGCGTAGAAGCGGTTGTCCTGTTCATTCTGGCTGGAAAACATGGAGGGGTCGTCCGCGTTGACGATCACCATGCCGCCCTTGACGCCCACATAGGCCAGGGTCATGAGGGCATCCGCGGCGACATTCAGGCCCACGTGCTTCATGGAGCACATGGTCCGCCAACCCGCCGCCGCCGCCCCGGCGGCCACCTCCAGGGCCGCCTTCTCGTTGACGGAATATTCAAAGGCCAGATCGCGGTGCCGGGAAATGACGTAACAGCGGTCGCCGATCTCCGAGGCCGGCGTGCCGGGATAGGTGGTGACCAGAGCCACTCCGGCCTCCAACGCCCCCCGGACGATGGCCTCGTTGCCCAGGAGCAGACGCCGCTCCCCCGGTTGTCCCGTCAGCAACTCCAACATGCTCTCCCCTTCGTCCCCTGCGCCCCAAGGGGGTTAAATAGCAAAAACCTATAAAAGATAGCATATCATTCAAGAATTACCAACCCCTTTCTTGCCGGCCAAGTTCTCCCGCACTGGAGGGAGGCCACCCGGCCCAGGCTGGCAAGCCTGCGCCACCGAACTTTCACCTTGAAAAACCTCAATTACCTAAAGGTCCTCCAACCCACCCTGACGAGTCATTAATCTCAGCGGGTTTTTCGGACGATCGGCGCCGCTTCAAGGCAAAAACCGGGATAATCCCCTCCCTCGCCGGTCATCTTCCCTCCCCGAAGACCACCAGGGGAGCCCAGAAAAAGGGGTGCTGGTAGAGGGGGTCCTCCGGGTTCCGGAGGAGCTGCAGTTTGGCGGCCTGCAGGGCGGCGGCCCGGGATCTGCCCTGGCGGAGGAAGTGGAAGAGGCCGGTGCTCATGGCCTTGGCCGAGGCCGACTCCACGGCCCACAAGGTCACCGCGGCGGCCTGGGAGCCGGCGAACATGAAGGCCCGGGTCAGACCCACCACGCCTTCCCCGGCCAGCTCCCGGCCCCGGCCGGTGTTGCAGGCGGAGAGCACCACCAGGTCGGCTCTGAGGGAGAGGCCGAAGACGTCGGCCAGGGTGAGGAAGCCCTCCCCCCCGGTGGCGGGGTCGGGATGTGAGAGCACCAGGGCGGGTTGGAGCACCGGGTCCGTCTCCGGCGGCACCACCCCGTGGCAGGAGAAGACCAGGTAGCGGTAGCGGATCAGACGGCCCTCCTGCTGAAACTCCAGGACCCGGCTGCGGGAAGCGGCCTCGCGCAGTTGCAGGGGCTGGGTGCGGTCCGGGGCCTTAAGGGCCGACTTGATGGCCCGGACTTCCTCGGCGGTCTCCGGCAGTTCGGGGATGCTGCCCCCCAGGAGGTCCCGGTAGGCCCGGGTGCGCAGGCCCCGAAGGCTCCCGGCCTCCTCCGGCGGGTCGGTTTCGGTGCGATAAACGGGGTGGGCAAAGGCCAGGAGAGGATGCGGGGCCCGGGTTTTCCTCCGGCCGGCGGCGTCTCTGAGGATTTTCAGAAGAGAGGCGGAGGAGAGGTAGGCCACCGGGAACTCCTCCACCAGGTAGCGGGAGCCCCCGCCGGCGGCGTCCGGCGGCAGGGTCAGGGCCTCGAAGGGGAGGAAGTGGAGGGGGCCGGTGGGCGCCACATATAAGGTCTTGGTCCGGGCGAGCAGCGGCCTGGCCCCCGGCGGCGCCAGGAGGTGGTACAGCTCACGGCCCTGCTGTTGCAGACCGGTCAGGGACTCCTGGGCGGTCCGGCGCACCGCGGACTCGGATTTGCCGGCCTCGATGGCGGCCAGCACCGCCTCCAGCCCCTGCCGAAAAGCTTTGACCTTCTCCCGCAACTCCTTTTCGCTCACCTCCAGCCGGAAGAGGGCGAAGTCCTTTCGGCCCACCACCCAGAGGGCGGTGCTCCGGGCCATAACCCCGTAAATAAGCAAAGTTTCCCCGTCCGCCAGGACCTGCTCCTGAATTTCTTTCAGGGTGGCGGGCCGGGGGTGCCTGAGGGCGTAATAGTCCGGGTGCCGGGTCTTGAGCTCCTGCTCCAGACGCTCCCGCGCGACCTGGAGCTGATGCAGACGCTCGCCCACCGCCGACGGGGTTTGGACTTCGGGCTGGCCGCCGGTTTCGGTGTGGGCGGCGGCGAGCAAGGCGTTCAGCTTTTCCGCCTGAGCCTCCAGCTCCAGCTCCCGCTGCCGCAATTCCGGGGGCAGGCCGGCGAAGCTGCGGGCCCCGCTCTTGCCCACTTCTTCCAGGAAAAGGCGCCCCTGTTTGCGCTCGAAGATCTCCAGGGCCTTGCGATCGTAACCTTTCTTTGGATCCTGCTGGTGGAGGTGAACCAGCAGGTCGATGAACTGGTCGTAGACAAAAAATTTCCCCGTCATGAAGGCGGCCCGGCTCTCCTTCTCGGCGATGCCGGCCCGCAGGGTCTCCACGAAGGCGAGGGCCTCTTCATAGTGGCGGATGGCGTCGGCGTGGCGGCCGGTGAGTCCCTCCACCGAGGCCAGGACCTGGAGGGCGCCGGCCAGCACCCGGGGATCCCCCTTCTGCCGGGCCTGGGCCAGGGCCTCCCGGCCCGTAATCAGGGCCTGGTCATACTGCTCCAGCTCCCGATACAGGAGGGTGAGGTCGATGAGGATCACCGCCTGGCCCCCCGGTTGCTTCTTCTCACCGGCCAAGGCCAGGGCCTGCCGGTAGAGGGCCAGGGCCTCCCGGCGCCGCTCCAGAAGATGGAACAGGGCCGCCAGGTTGAGGAGGGCCTGCTCTTCCGCCTGCCGGTCCGAAACCGCTCGGGAGAGCTCCAGGGATTGCTCAAAAGCGGTTTGGGCCTCGGCGTAGCGCCCCAGATTGCGCAGGGCCGCCCCCAGGCTGAGCAGGGCCCGGGCCTGCACCGAGCGGTCGTCCAGTTCCCGCCCCAGGGCCAGGGCCTCCTGGTGCAGTTTCACCGCCAGGTCGTTCAGGTTCAGAAAGTAATGCATGCTGCCCAGGTTGATGAGCAGTTTGGCCTCTTCCCGGCGGTTTTTCAGTTCCCGCAGCTGGGCCAGGGCCTGGGTGTAATAGGCCAGCGCCTGTTCGTAGCGGCCCTGGTTGCCGGCGACGTTGCCCAGATGCATCAGCGCGTTGGCCAGCAGTCCGGGGGTCTTGAGCTCCCGATAGATGGTCAGCATTGTCTGATAGGCCTGTCCGGCCGCTTCGGCGCGGCCCTGGGCGTCGTACGCCTGCCCCAGGTTCAGCAGCGCCAGGGCCTCCCCCAGACGATCCCCCAACTCCTTTTTGAGGCGCAACGCCTCCTGAAAGCGGGCCAGGGCTTCCTGGAAGCGTCCCTCGTTAAGGTCCTGATTTCCCAGATTGATGAGAATCCGGCCCGTGAGGTCCAGGTCCCGCAACTGTCGGGCCGTGGCCAGGGCCTGCTCGTAGCCGGTCCGGGCCTCGTCATAGCGGCGCAGGTGCTCCAGGACCTCCCCCAGATTGAGGAGGACGGAGGCCTGGCCCCAAGCATCCCGGCGCTCCCGGGCGATTTTCAGGGCTTTTTCAAAGGCCTCCCGGGCCTCGGCATACTTTCCGTGGCTGGTGAGGATCAGGCCCAGATTGCTGTGAATCTTCTGTTCTCCCAGGGTGTTGCCCATCTCCTGGTAAATCTTCAGGGCCTCCTGATAGCAGGTGAGGGCCTTGTCCCCCTTGCCCAGGGTGTCGCACACCGTGCCCAGGTTGGTGAGGGCCCGGGCCTCCCCCTCCTTATTCTTAAGCTCCCGGGCGACGGTTAAGGCCTGTTTATAATAATCCAGGGCCTCCGGGAAACGCTGAGATTGATCCATGAGGCGCCCCAGGTTGAAGAGGGTCATGAATTCACCCTCCCGGTCCCGGCTCTGCCGCACCAGGGTCAGAGCCTCCTGGTAAAGGGCCAGGGCCTCCTCGATGCGCTTCTGGTCGGTCTTGAGGGCCCCCAGATTGTGCAGGAGCTTGGCCATGGCCGCTTGGTCGCCGGCCTGGCGGGCCAGTTCCAGCCCCTGCTGCCAGAGCGTGAGGGCCCGAGCCTGGTCGCCGGCCTGATAAGCGGCGACGCCTTCCCGGTTCAAGGTTTCCCAGGGGCGCCCTTCCGGGCCCGCCCCCGCCGATCCCACCGGGGGAACGGCAACCGCAATCATCAGCATCAATACCAGGAGGCGAATCCGAACCATGGCGTCCACCTGCTTCGAAAAGTTTTTTGCAGGATGAGGTTTATCCATTATTATCAATTGGTTGTGTTGAATAGAGAGGCCCACCCCACCGAACTTTTCATACTTTGCGAGTGAGCCCCAGGCTCATGAGTGCCTGCTCTGAAAAGTCAGTCAGCTTCTCTTTGCGCCCTTTGCGCCTTTGAGAGAAACTATATTCACGCAAAGCCGGCAAGATCGGCAAGGATTTTCATGTGTTACGGGTGGGCTGGCGGCCCATGGGGGACTGTCTTGAGAGTTGTTCCGCAGCACCATTGCCAACGGTTGGCGGCGGAAAGGGACGCCTGCTCCCCCGGCCCTCCCCCGAAGCCCTTTTTCATCCTTTTGGAGAGGGCCGCAGGCTCAGGCGCGACCTTGGTGTATGCTCAGGTGGGAAGGGTGCTGACCTGGGGGTGTACCGGCGCCCCATCCTTCCCCCGGCCGGCGCCCTGCCCTTCCTCTACCGTCACCTCCACCGGTCCCTGCCAGAATTCCTTCCGACTGTTGGCGAAATAGACCAGGGTGACGCTGGCTCCGGCGGACAAGGTCAGCCGGTCCCCCCGACGGATCTTCATGAAAGCCTGAACTTTGCCCCCCTTGCCGCCCTCCTCCGGATTGACGAAAACCGCCTCGCCCGCCACCTGGGTGACCAGACCCACGTCCGGGGCGGCTCCGGCCGCGGCCGGTAAGGCGGCCCCCAGACCCAGGAGCAGCACCAGAATGACCCCGAACCGGAGCAAGAGGATGCCCTGCATGGACCTATTGTACTCCGAAAACCCATCCGGGAAAACGGCTTTGTGGTGCAGGACAAAGGAGGGGAGAGGTGCGGCCGCAATCCTCCGCCCGCCGGTCCCGGCTGCCCGTAATTTGACCAGAGCCCCCGGCGACCGGTGGCGAAGAAGCGTCGCGGTGATTATTAGTCCTACTACGTGCAATTATTGATTAACCCTCAACACATACTGACAAATCCCCCCTGACCCCCCTTTAGCAAAGGGGGGAAAATGAAAGGACTTTTGGACTACTGAACGCAGTAGCATTAGTAATGGTAAATCAATTCATGGCGAGGCCCCCATGACCACTCTGCTCTATCTGCAAGCGTCTCCCCGGCATGGCCGCTCCCACTCCCTGGCCGTGGCCGACGCCTTCCTGGAGGCCTATGGGCAGCTCCATCCCCAGGACACGATCGACACCCTGGACCTGTTCGCTCTGGAACTGCCCCCCTTCGACGGCCTCCTGGTGAACGCCAAATACAACATCCTGCACGGCCGGCCCCATCCGCCCGAAGAGGCCGCGGCCTGGCGGCAGGTGGAGGCCCTCATCGCCCAGTTCAAGGCCGCAGATAAGTACGTGCTGGCCTCCCCCATGTGGAATTTCGGCATCCCCTACCGCCTCAAACAGTATCTGGACATCCTGGTGCAGCCCACCTACACCTTCGGCTACACCCCGGAGTCGGGCTATTTCGGCCTGGTCACCGGCAAGCCCGTCTTCGTGGCCCTGGCCCGGGGCGGGGCCTATCCCCCCGGCGCCCCCGCGGCCCAGATTGATTTCCAGAAACCCTATCTGGATTTTATCCTGAGATTCATCGGCTTCACCGACATCCGCTGGGCCGTGGTGGAACCCACCCTGGAGCAGGGCCCCGAAGCGGCCCAGGCCCGGCGGCAGGAGGCCATCGCCCAGGCCCGGAAGCTGGCCGCGGATTTTTAGCCCTTCGCGCCGGCGTCTTTGCTGGGCACGGCGGTTCCATTTGTTTTCATTTTTTCTTGTGACCTTTGGGTCATGATGATTCGCTCTGAACGACCATGAGGCGGGTTTGCCGGGGGGAGGGGGGCGCGTTTTGCCGCCCCCGAGAAGTTTTCTCCGGAGCGGCGTCCGATCAGCGCAGGCGCAGGAGGCAGCCCGGGGCCAGGAGGTGGACCAGCTCCAGGGTGTCGCCGGGGTCATGGGCCAGGTCGCGCTGCACCTGTCTCAGGACCTGTTCCGCCTCGGCCAGGGATTGGGGGGTGAGCTGCCAGGCCTCCTGGTTTTCCCGGGAAATGAGGAAAACTTGGGTCGGGGGGAGGGTTGGGGTGGAAGACTGACGAAGGACGCGGCGCTTGCGGCCGGCGGCGCCCTGGCCCTGGACCACGTGGAGTTTCGGATCAACCTTCATAAAGAGCGTCTGCCGTTCCTTGTTGCTGACCCAGGACCTCACCGTAATTTTTCTATCGGCTTTTTCCCCGTTTTTCTTTAAAATTCCGGACAATGGTTTGGGCGAAAGGCAGGCAAAGGTCCCCCTCCCCCGCCAGAACTTTCCTTAACCGAAAGAGGAACCCATGCTGACCTTTCCGGCCCTGGCCCTGGCGGCCTATCTGTTGGGCTCCGTGCCCGCGGGACTGGTGGTGGCCCGGCTCTTCCACGGGCCCGACCCCCGCACCGCCGGGAGCGGCAACCCGGGCGCGGCCAACCTCTTCCGCCTCCTGGGCCCTCGGGCGGGGGCCCTCACCCTGGCCGGGGACGCCCTGAAAGGCGCCCTCCCGGCGCTGCTGGCCTGGCATTGGCTGGCCCCCCTGGGCCCCTGGCGGGAGGCCGCGGTGTCCGCGGTGGCGGCGGCGGCGGTGCTGGGGCACATCTACCCCGTCTATTTCAAATTTCAAGGGGGCAAGGGAGTGGCCACCGCCTTCGGGGTGGTGGCGGCGCTGGCCCCCTGGGCGGCCCTGAACCTGGTGGTGGTCTACCTGGCGGCCCTGGCCCAGACCCGCGTGTTCTCGGCGGCGGCCCTCATGTGCGCCTGGCTTCTGCCCGTGGCCGTGGGGTTGTTCAGCGACTCCAAGGCCTTTCTCCTGCTGGCCGGCGTCCTCTCCGGCCTCATCCTGGTGCGGCACCGGGAAAACCTGGAGCGCTTGCTGCAGGGCGCCGAACCCCGCATCTGAGCGGCAACTAGCGGCCCCCCGCCCCCCGGCGGCGGGACCATTCCTTTGCACCAACCCGGAGGCAGCCATGCTGGTAAAAGACTGGATGACCGCAGACCCCGTGACCATCAGCGACGACACGTCCATGATGAAGGCCATTCACCTGATGAAGCAGCACCGCTTCCGGCGGCTGCCGGTGCTGCACAACGGCGAGCTGGTGGGCATCATCACCGACCGGGACCTGAAAGAGGCTTCCCCCTCCAAGGCCACCACCCTGGACGTGCACGAACTCTACTACCTGTTGGCCGAGCTCCACGTCAAGGACATCATGACTCGCAATCCCCTCACCGTGCGGCCTGAAGACACGGTGGAGCACGTGGCCCAGCTCATGCTGGAGCACACCATCTCCGGCCTGCCGGTGGTGGACGAGCAAGGCAAGCTCTTGGGCATCATCACCCAGTCCGACGTCTTTCGGGCCTTCATGCACATCACCGGCATCCAGCAGGGGGGCGTGCAGTTCGCCCTGCGCCTCAAGGACCAGCCGGGACTCATCAAGGAGGTGGTGGACCTGCTCCGGGCCCGGGGCGCCCGCTTCGTCAGCCTACTCACCTCTTACGCCACCACCCGGGAGGGGTTCCGGGACGTTTATCTGCGGGTGAAGAACCTCTCCCCCGAAGGGGTGGAGGAGGCCCGTAAGGAGTTGGCGGGGCGCTACGAAGTGCTGTATATTGTTCAGGAAGAATGACGGGAGCGGATGAACAGGGCTGGTGGGGGGAGGACCGGGGGAGCGGCGGCTGGCATCAGCGTTCTCGTTCCCAAGCTCCCGCTTGGGAACGCACTTGCACGCCAAGCTCCGCTTGGCACCTTGCAAGTTCTCGCTGAAGATACACCGGAGCAGAGGAGCAAAGCAGAGCTTTGCGGACAACCCGGTTGCCAAGCAGGAACTTGGGAACCAGAGTGGCAGCCAGAGGGTTCCTGCCCCCTGGCCCCCTCCCCCATAACAAACTTTATCAGGCAGTTCCCCATGACCTCCCTCATCCGCCGTCCTGCCCCCGAGGCTCCCGTGGCTTTCGGGCCCATCGCCTTCATCCCCGGCAACAAGGCGGGGCGCTATCCCTACTGCCATTCCCTGGTCATCACGGGGGCGGAGACCTGGGTGGTGGATCCCGGCTCCCACAAAGAATATTTGCGCCGCCTGGCCCGGGAGCGCCGGGTCACCAGGGTTTTATGCAGCCATTTCCATGAAGACCACCTGAAGTACCACCACCTCTTTCCGGAGGCGGTCTTTTATGTGCCCCGGGTGGAGCTGGAGGCCTTCACCTCCCTCACCGCGGTCTATCGTCTGGCCGGGGTGGCGGACCCCTCCTTCCAGGCCTATCTGGCTGAGACCCTGGCCCGGGACTTCCATTTCCCGGTGCGGGCGCCCCTCGTCCCCTACCACCCCGGGGAGCGCCTGGTCAACGGCGACGTGGTCCTGGAGATCATCCCCGCCCCGGGGCACACGCCGGGACACAGTTGCTTCTTTTTCCCCGGCCAGGACCTGCTCTTCCTGGCGGACGTGGACCTCACGCCCTTCGGCCCCTGGTACGGGGACGCGGCTTCGGACCTGGCCGACTTTGCCGAGACCCTGGAAAGACTGGCGGATTTCCCGGCCCGAATCTTCCTCACCTCCCACGACCAGGGGATTTTTACCGCGGCGGAAGCCGGGATTGCCCTGGCGGAGTTTCGGCAGGTCATCCGGGACCGGGAGGCCCGGCTCCTTAAGGTGCTGGAGACGCCCCACACCCTAGCGGAGCTGGTAAAGCGGCGCCTCATCTACGGCCGGAGCCGGGAGCCGGCCTTCATCTACGACCACATGGAAGCTCAGATGCTGGCCAAGCATTTGGCGTCTCTGGAGAGAGACGGCAGGGCGGAGCGCGCCGGGGAAAGCTTCCGCTCCCGGTAGCGTGGGCTGAAGTCCCCCTTACAACTCAGCCACGCAGGCCAGGAAAGCAAACCCCCTCCCCCCTTCAGCCGAAACACGGCCGGAGGTCGGAGGAAGCCATTTTCAGTTGTCCAGGTCTTCACGCTCAGGTGCCATATTGAACCCCCGGGTATCCCCCAGCCCTGCTCAAAACCCAACACCTCACCCCGGCACCTGACACCCGGCACCTGGTCCCCCAGCCGGGACCGGCGGCGGGCTGGGACGCCCGCGCCGCCCGGCTTTTCCTGAGGCGCGAAAAAAACCACCGGCGGGACGCCGGTGCCACCACCGTCTTTCCCCCTCTTGGCGTCCATCCAAAACCCGGAACTCAAAACCCAAAACCTGACACCTGACCCCTGACCCCTGACCCCCAGGCCATTGACAACCGGCCCGCTGCCTTTCATCCCCCTCTCCCCCGTCCAAACACCCCGGCGGGGGAGAGGGCCGGGGTGAGGGAGGGAACTTTTCATGCTTTGCGGGTGAGCCCCAGGCTCATGAGCCTCTGCTTCGGCCTGACAGCCGACGGCTGACCGCGGCAGGCCGTGTTGAGACAGAAGCCTGCCGCTGCCCATCCCGGTCCTCTGACCGGACTTTGTATCAGTGTATATCGTCGTCCTCTTTTTCCGCGGCGAACAGCGCCGCCTGACGCCGGCCGCAGCAGGTGAATTCGGCCTGCCAGTAGAAAAAAAAACGGTCCGCCCACTGGGGCGTGCAGGGGACTTCCCGCCACCGGCCGCACACCTCGCAGCAGGCCAGGTATTTTCCTTCCGCGGTTTTGCTTTCGGCCACGGTCCACCTCCCCCGGCGCCGCCCCTGCGGGCCGCCGCCGCCTGCCCCTCTTCCTGCGATATTAACTGATTCCGGCAGTGTCCGGTAAGGTTTTTGCACGGGAAGGTCGGCCCACAGAACGGGCTTGTCGGCGGTAAAGTTTGTTGTGGGAAGGGCCACCCGGGAGGATGCCAGGCCCGCCAAAAGCGACCAGCCAGGGAGGAAACAAAAATCCCTGTCCAGGACGAGCCTGAGCAGGGACGGTTTGGAGACGGTTGATTAACTTGGAATTATGGTTTTATTGCCATTGATTTCGGCAGGTTGGCTGGTAGTCCCAACGGGAATCGAACCCGTGTCTCTGCCGTGAGAGGGCAGTATCCTAGGCCTCTAGACGATGGGACCAGCTGAAACTAATATTTACGCCAAGGCGGGCTCCCTGTCAACCCGGTGGCAGGAATTATCGTCAGGCGCCCGCGGAAACGGCGGGACGCCGGTGCCACCGACGCCTTTCCTGGTCTTGGCGTCCATCCAAAACCCGAACCCAAAACCTCACCCTGACCCCTGGCACCTGGCATCTGATCCCCAGCCCATTGACAACCGGCCCGCCGCCTCTCAGCGCCCCCCCAGGTGAGCCCGGACCTGAGCCAGGGCCTCGGGGGTATTGCAGTTGAGGAAACTCAGTCCCTGGGGGTCCAGCCGCCGGACCTCCTCCGGGGGGAGGAACTGCGGTCGGATTTGCCTCACAAAGACCCGGAGGCGCCGGTCCTCCCGCAGAAAAGCCCGGAGCCGGGGCAGCAGGCGCACCGCATAGAGACCCGGAAAGGGTTGCAGGTCCCGGTCGGAGCCGCACACCAGCGCCGGGCGGGACAGGCGGGGCGCCCGGCCGGCCAGGGCGGTCAGCAGGGCCGGGGCAAGAAGCGGGGTGTCCACCGGCGCGGCCAGCACCAAGGGGGTGGCGGCATAAAAGAGGGCCGTTTCCAGCCCCCCCAGGGGCCCCTGGGCCGGAACCAGGTCCGTGAGGAGGGGAAGGCCCAGGGGCAGGTGCACCTCCGGAGTGGTGGTGATTAGCCAGAGTTGGGAGACCAGAGGTCGGAGGACTTCCGCCACCCACAGGGCCAGGGGCTTGCCGGCCAAGAGGAAGGTGGCCTTGTCCCGCCCCAGCCGCCGGCTGCGTCCTCCCGCCAGGATGGCCCCGGTGAGGAGCCGCCGGGTTGGGGGAGCTCCCGGCTCCCCCTCAACCTGGGAGACCTTGGCGGCGCCGCTCATCTGATTCCCAACCGGCGCAGGATGAATCGGGCCATGGCCTCCACCTGCCCGGGACCGAAGACCGGCGCCGGCGCCGTGGCCACGGTCTTTTCCGCCATGAGGGCGAGGCAACCGGCCGTGTTGCCGCGCCAGTCCGGGCAGTCCGAAGGGACCACCCCGATCCAGGGGAGGGAAGCCGCCGGGAACCCCTCCACCAGGACCAGGTCGAGGTCGGGGCGCATCTTGGCCAACAGGGCAACCGCCTCAGTCTCATCCGCGGCCTCCCAGGTGACTTGCAGCAGACCCGGCGCCGCCAGAGCCGTCACCCGGGCCCCGGCCGCACGATAGCGGCCGGTGTCCTTGGCCTCATCCCCCACACGGCCCTGGGGGAGGCGCCGGCAGACCGCCACCCTGACCCCCTGGGAGGCCAGGTGGGTGCAGACCCCCTCCAGGACGGTCTCCAACCACGGGCCCGGCGGCCCCTCCAGGGCCACTGCCGCCACCGGCCGGTCTCCGGCTGGGCCCCCGCCTGCCAAGGCCCTTACTCCGGATCCCGGCTGTGCTTGGGATACTGCTGTAGAATTTTTTCCCGCTTGACTTCGCGGTTCAGATAGACGGCGCACCGCTCACAAGGGCCGTTGCAGAGGGTTTCCCGATACAGGCGCACCTCGTAGCACGGGCGCCAGGGAAGTTGGTAGGCAGGGCACTCTTCTTTATTGGGGCAGTCAAAAATATTCCAACACGGGGCCAGGACCATGAGGTTGCGCAGACAGGCCAGGGTAAAACCCCGTTCATGGATCAACATGTTGATCTGTTGAATCTGGGTGACGTCAAAGGAGGAGTAGAGACGATTGTTGGTGTTTCGCTCCCGGATGGGCTTGATGAACCCCTCCTTCTCGTATTCCCGGATACGCTTTTGGGAAAGGTTTACCAGCCGGGAGACGTCATTGATAAGATAAAAGTCCCCCTGACGGACCTGCTTGTTTTTTCCTCGGGGCATCAGCAGTTCTATAAGAAATCAAGTATAGAAATACCTTACCCAAGAAAACTGAGAAATTCAAGAAAAAAAACGGGTTCCCCTTTGCCGGGAGGCCGGCGGGAGGCCCCCCCTGCAGCGACGGGAGGATTATCCTTCCCCGGCCCCCGGTTCAATCCTTTTCCATCCGCCGCCGCCCGTAGAGGAGCATGGCCTCTTCGCCCACCAGGGCCGCCACCTTGGCCAGGAAGAGGCGGGACATGGCTTCCCGGCCGCCGGCGTAGGCGGCCCGCCAGCCCCAATACCAGGGATTGGCCAGGTTGGCGGCGCCCCAGCCCCAGCGCGCCGCCCGGTCCAGGTGGTGTCGTCTCATGAACCGATACCAGGGGTGGCCGGTAACCTGGAGGTAGAGCTCGTGGTAACGCAGCACCGTCTTCAGTTCCAGCTCCCGGAAGGGCCTGAGAGGGGCCTTTTCCAGCCAGGCCGCCAACCGGTCGCCCACCCGCCGGTATAATCCCACCAGATCATGGAGTGAGGCCTTGAGCTCCGGGCGTTCTTCCTCGGGGTGGTAGACGCGGGCCACCTCCCGCACCAGGGTCTGGGCCAGGTCGCTGATTTCGTTCAGGCTGAGGCGGGTGTCGGGCTTCAGCTTGACGAGATAGTGGCGTCGGCGGGCGCGGATCAATTCCAGGGCCTGCCGGTCCCGGGGGCGCAGCGTCCCCAAGACCTGTGTCAGGTGGGCTTCCGGGTCCTCCTCCGAGGCCAGACTCCGGAACAGACGGCGCCGCACCACCAGCCACGTCACCAGGCAGCAGGCCAGCCAGCCCCCTAAAAAGCCCACCAACACCCAGAACCAGGCATTCCCAGCCATAATGGTCGCAATATCCCTTTCTTTTCCTCACCAGGTGGCGGTGGCTTCAAAATTCCTGATTTTTGCGGAACAGTCAAGCGCGCCGCGGCAAAAATCCTCCGAATCGGCCGTCAGCTGCTTCGCCGGGAGAATTGTCTTGACAGCATGGGGCTCGGTTCTATAAAGTGACGCCAGGTTCATATAATGAATAATGTGTTCATAGTCGGAGGGCAAAGGATGGCGGACCGGAAGCTCCCCCGGCGGGAACGGGAGAAATTGCGGCAGCGCCAGGAGATGCTGGCGGCCGCGCTGGAGCTCTTCTCCCAGAAGGGGTACCACAACGTCTCCATGCAGGAGATCGCCGAGAAGGCCGAATTTGCCCTCGGCACCCTTTACAAATTCTTTCAGAACAAAGAAGACCTCTACAAGACCATCCTGCTGGAGCGCTGCGAGGATTTTGAGGAGGCCTGCCGGCGCACCCTGGCCCAGTCCGAGGATGAGCTGGAGCAGTTGCGTCGCTACATCCGCTTCCGGGGGGACCGGGTGCGCCAGAACCTGCCCTTTGTGCGGCTGTTCCTGGCCGAAAGCCGGGGGATCAGCTTCAATCTCAAGGCGGGGCTGGATGATGAGGTGCGCCGGCGCTACTACCGCATTTTGGAGCAACTTGCCGGGGTCTTCGCCCGAGGCATGGACAACCGGCGGTTCCGGAAGATCGCCGACCCCTATTTCCTGGCTGCGGCGCTGGACAGCGTCATCGACACCTCGCTGCTGCTCTGGCTGGACGACCCCCGGCGCCATTTCTTCCCGGAGGATCCGGACGCCATTTTGGACATTTTTTTCAAAGGCTTGATGCAACCGTGAGGGTATATCGCGGCAGGGCGGCCGTCCCCCGCGGCCTGGGTGCGGCGGGCGCGCAGGCCCGCCCCGCCGGTTTCTTTTATATGACGGACCGCAGGGCTGCAAGGCGGGAAGGCGCAGCGCCTCCCGCCTGTGGCCATTTCCTCTTAGGGAGAACGTTCCCATGCACCTGAAGCAGCACCGCGCCGCACCGCTTGCCTGGCTGTGGGCCTTGACGGCGCTGACCCTTGTTCTGGGCGGCTGCGGGAGCGGCGCCGGTCCGCAGGCCGGGCCGGCCCCGGTTCCGGAAGTGGCCGTGGTGACCATCGAACCCCGGCAGGTGGAGCTGAGCACCGAGTTGCCGGGCCGGACCTCGGCTTATCTGGTGGCGGAAATCCGCCCCCAGGTCAACGGCATCATCAAGAAGCGCCTGTTCCGCGAGGGCTCCGACGTCAAGTCCGGGCAACTGCTCTACCAGATCGACCCCGCGCCCTTTCAGGTGGCCCTGGACTCCGCCCGGGCCTCTCTGGGCAAGGCCCAGGCCAACCTCCCCTCCATCCGCCTGAAGGCCGAGCGCTACAAGGAATTGCTGACGGACAAGGCGGTGAGCCGGCAGGATTACGATGACGCGGCTGCGGCCGTGCAGCAGGTCCAGGCCGAGATCGCCTACTGGAAAAGCGCGGTGGAAGCGGCCCGCATCAATCTGGGCTACACCCGGGTGACCGCCCCCATTTCCGGGCGCATCGGCAAGTCCAGCGTCACCGACGGGGCCCTGGTGACCGCGTATCAGGCCCTGGCCCTGGCCACCATCCAGCAGCTTGATCCGCTCTACGTGGACGTGACCCAGTCGTCCGCGGAGCTCCTGCGGCTGAAACGCCACCTGGAAGCCGGGCGCCTCAGCGCCGACGACGCCAACGCCCGCAAGGTCCGCCTCCTCCTGGAGGACGGCTCCGTCTACCCCCAGGAGGGCACGCTGCAATTCCGCGACATCACCGTGGACCCCACCACCGGCTCCTTCACCCTGCGCATCGTGGTCCCCAACCCGCAGCACCTGCTGCTGCCGGGCATGTTTGTGCGGGCCGTGGTGCAGGAGGGCATCGCCGAGAAGGCCATCCTGATACCGCAGCAAGGGGTGAGCCGCACCCCCAAAGGCGAGCCCTACGCCCTCATCGTGGATGAGGCCGGCAAGGTCCAGCAGCGGCGGCTGACCCTGAACCGCGCCCTGGACGACCAGTGGCTGGTCTCCTCCGGGTTGTCGCCGGGGGACCGGGTGATCGTGGAGGGCATGCTGAACGTGCGGCCCGGCGCCGCGGTGAAAACCGTGCCCTGGGAGGGCCCCAAGGCCGCCGGGGAAGCCGGCAAGACCAAGAGCCCGCCCGCGGCGGCGCGCTGAGGGAGGACCGGGATGTTATCCAACTTCTTCCTGGACCGTCCGGTCTTTGCCTGGGTCATCGCGGTCATCATGATGCTCGGGGGCGGCCTGGCCATCTACCATCTGCCCATCTCCCAGTATCCTCCCATCGCCCCGCCGTCCATCGCCATTGACGCCTTCTATCCCGGGGCTTCCGCGGAAACCGTGGAAAACAGCGTGGTCCAGATCATCGAACAGAAGATGACCGGATTCGACAAGCTGTTGTACATGTCCGCCAGCAGCGACGCCTCGGGGGTCGGCAGAATCGAACTCACCTTCGCCCCGGGGACCGACCCGGACCTGGCCTGGGCCCAGGTGCAGAACAAGTTGCAGCTCGCCATGGCCAGTCTGCCCGAAGTGGTGCAGCAAACCGGCGTCAAAGTCAGCAAATCCACCCGGAACTGGCTCCTCATCGTGGGCCTGACCTCGGAAGACGGCAGTATGGATGAACATGACCTGGCGGACTACGCCCAGGCCAATATCGAGCAGGTGCTGGCCCGGGTGCCGGGGGTGGGAGAAGTGGAGGTCTTCAGTTCCCAATATGCCATGCGGGTCTGGCTCAATCCGGACAGACTGGCCGACTACCGCCTGACCGTAGAAGATGTCATCCACAAGCTCCGGGCCTACAACGTGGAGGTGTCCGCCGGGCAGTTCGGCGGCATCCCGGCGGTCGCCGGCCAGCGGTTGAACGCTTCCATCATCGTCCAGAACCTGCTCAAGACCCCGGAGGAGTTCGCCGACATCCCGCTGCGCATCAATGCGGACGGCTCCGCCGTGCGCGTGCGCGACGTGGGACGGACGGAACTGGGCACTGAGCGCTACGGGACCAAGGTGCTGTACAACGGCCAGCCCGGCGCGGCGATGGCGGTGCGACAGGCCGCGGGGGCCAACGCCCTGCAAACCGCGGATGCAGTCAAAGCCAAAATGGCCGAACTGTCCCGGTATTTCCCCCCCGGCCTGAAGGTCATCTACCCCTATGACACCACCCCTTTCGTGCGGGTGGCCATCAACGAGGTGGTCAAGACCCTGTTTGAGGCCATTGTGCTGGTCTTCCTGGTGATGTACCTGTTCCTGGGAAACCTCCGGGCCACCCTCATTCCCACCCTGGCGGTGCCCGTGGTGATTCTGGGAACTTTTGCGGTCCTGGGGATGTTCGGGTTTTCCATCAACATGTTGACCATGTTCGCCATGGTGCTGGCCATCGGCCTGCTGGTGGACGACGCCATCGTGGTGGTGGAAAACGTGGAGCGGGTCATGAGCGAGGAGGGGCTCCCGCCCAAGGAGGCGACCCGCAAGTCCATGGGGGAGATCACCAGCGCCCTGATCGGCATCGGCCTGGTGCTGGCCGCGGTGTTCGGTCCCATGGCCTTCTTCGGCGGCTCCACCGGCGTCATCTACCGCCAGTTCTCCGTGACCCTCATCGCCGCCATGCTGCTGTCGGTGGTGGTGGCTCTCATCCTGACGCCGGTGCTCTGCGCCGGCCTCTTGAAGCCGGTGGCCAGGGGGCATCAGACTGCGGAGACCGGCTTTTTTCTCTTCCGCCCGTTCTTCCGATGGTTCAACCGGGCCTTTCTGCGAGCCCGGGATCGGTACCAGACCCTGGTCGGAAAAATCCTCGCCGGGAAGCTCCGCTACCTGGCAGTTTACCTGCTCATCGTGGCGGCCCTGGCATTCCTGTTCCAGCGCATGCCCACCGCCTATCTCCCCGATGAAGACCAGGGCGTCATGTACATCCAGACGATGCTGCCTGCGGGTTCGACCATGGAGCAGACCCAGCAGGTCCTGGATCAGGTCCGCCACCATTTTCTAAAGGATGAGAAGGCTGCGGTGGCCTCCCTGTTCACGGTGGCCGGCCGGGGTTTTTCCGGAGCCGGGCAGAACGTGGGACTGGGGTTCGTCAAGCTCAGGGACTGGGAACTGCGCCCCGGCGGGGATTTAAAGGTAAACGCCCTGGTGAAACGCGCCATGGCCAAGTTCTCCCAGCTCCGCAACGCCAAGGTGTACGCCTTTCCGCCGCCGGCCGTGCTGGAGCTGGGACGGGCGGGCGGCTTTGATTTTCAGTTGCAGGACCGCAGCGGCCTGGGGCACGCCGCCTTGATGGCCGCCCGCAACCAGTTGCTGGTCATGGCGTCCCAGGACCCGCGGCTGGTGCGGGTCCGCCCCAGCGGTCTGGAAGATGTGACCCAATACCGCATCGAAGTGGATTGGGACAAGGCGGGGGCCCTGGGGGTGCCCATCAACGCCATCCACCACACCATCTCCGCGGCCTTCGGCGGCGCCTATGTGAACGATTTCATCCAGGGCGGGCGGGTCAAGCGGGTCTACGTCCAGGCCGACGCGCCCTATCGCATGCTGCCCCAGGACCTGGAGCGCCTCTATGTCCGCAATGCCGCGGGGACGATGACGCCCTTTTCCTCCTTCGCTTCGGGCCGCTGGTTCCAGGGCTCGCCGCTCCTGGAGCGCTTCAACAGCTTCCCGTCCCGGAATCTCTGGGGGGAACCGGCGCCCGGGAGAAGCTCCGGTGAGGCGATGCGGGCCATGGAAGAGATCATCTCGAAACTGCCCAAGGGCGTCGGTTACGACTGGAGCGGCATCTCCTATCAGGAGCGCATGGCCAGGGCCCAGACCGGACTGCTCTACACCTTCTCCATTATCGTGATTTTTCTCTGCCTGGCGGCCCTCTACGAGAGCTGGACCGTGCCCATTTCCATCATGCTGGCCCTGCCGCTGGGGGTCATCGGCGGCGTGGTGGCTTCCTCGCTCAGGGGGCTGCCCAACGACGTCTACTTCCAGATCGGGCTCCTCACCGTTTTGGGGCTCACCACCAAGAACGCCATTCTGATCGTGCAGTTCGCCCAAGCCAAAATAGAGGAAGGCAGGGGGGTGGTCGAAGCCGCTCTGGAAGGGTCTAAATTGCGCCTTCGCCCCATCGTCATGACCTCCCTGGCCTTCGGTTTCGGGGTCCTGCCCCTGACCCTGGCCACCGGGGCCGGCGCCGGGGCGCAGACGGCCATCGGCACCGGCGTCCTGGGCGGCATGGTGACCGCCACCTTCCTGGCGATTTTCTTCATTCCCCTCTTTTATGTGGGGGTGGTGCAACTGTTCGGCCGGAAGAAAAGCGACCGGACGAAGGAACCCGAGGTTGAACCCCTCAATCCTTCGGAGGCGGAGTAACATGACCAGGAGGCTGTTTGCCCGGGTGGCGGTGACGGCCCTGCTCTTCACCGGCTGCACCATGGCCCCGGAATACACCCGGCCCGCGGCGCCGGCGCCCCAGACCTGGCCCACCGGTCCGGCCTATAAAGAGCCCCCCGCGGCGGGAGCTCCGGTCACTGCGGAGGCGCCCTGGCGGCAGTTCTTCACCGACGGCCGCCTGCAGCAGATCATCGAGGCAGCCTTAAAAAACAACCGCGATCTCAGGTTCGCCGCCTTGAAGGTGGAAAGGGCCCGGGCGCTTTACCGAGTTCAGCGGGCCGAGCTTTTTCCGAGGGCGGAAACCAGCAGCATCGCCAAGAGGCAGCGGGTCAGGGTTTCCGGCGCGCCGGGTCTGGTGACCGTGGAGGAGTACGGGGTCAATCTGGGCGTCAGCGCCTGGGAGATCGATTTTTTCGGCCGCATCCGCAGCCTGGCCCAGGCGGCCCTGGAGGAATACCTGGGCACGGCCGAGGCCCGGCGCAGCGCCCAGATCCTGCTGATCTCCGAAGTGGCCCACGCCTGCCTGACCCTGGCCGCGGACCGGGAGAATCTCAAGCTGGCCCAATCCACCCTGGAAAATCAGCAGGCCGCCTATAAGGTGATTCAAAGGCGCTTTGAGGTGGGGCTGGCCCCCGAGCTGGATCTCCGCCAGGTGCAGACGCGGGTGGAGGCGGCCCGAGTGGACGTGGCCAAGTATACCGAACTGGTGGCCCAGGACGAAAATGCCCTGAATCTGCTGGCCGGCTCCGTGGTGCCTGCCGCCTGGCTGCCCCAGGAGCTGAGCAGCCTCAAACCCCTGCCGGACCTGGCGCCCGGCGCGTCCTCGGAAGTGCTCCTTAAGCGCCCCGATATCCTCCAGGCGGAGCACCAGCTCAAGGCCGCCAATGCCAATATCGGCGCGGCCCGGGCGGCCTTCTTCCCCCGCATTTCCCTGACCACCGCCATCGGCACCGCCAGCGGCGACCTGTCGGGGCTGTTCAAACCCGGCTCCTACGTCTGGAATTACGCCCCCCAGATCGTGCTGCCCATTTTCGACGCCCGCACCTGGTCGGCGCTCACGGTTTCCAAGGTGGACCGGGAGATCGCCGTGACCAGATACGAGAAGGCCATCCAGGCGGCCTTCCGGGAGGTGGCCGACGCCCTGGCCCAACGGGGCGCCCTGGGGGATAAGCTCAAGGCCCAACAATCGCTGCTGGAGGCCACCGCCCGGACCTACCAGCTCTCCCAGGCCCGCTATGAGAAGGGGATCGACATCTACCTGAACGTGCTGGACGCGCAGCGTTCCCTCTACAACGCCCAGCAGGGCCTGATCGCCGTCCACCTGGCCCGGCTGTCCAACCAGGTGCAGCTTTACGCGGTCCTGGGCGGGGGCGGCGAGGCCGACGCGCCCCCGGACGGATGGTAACGGCGGACATGATGCAACGGCATGGGAAAACGCAATCGCGCTGAGACTGTTGACAGACCCCGCATGAACAAAGAAGTGGGACGAGGCGGTCCATTCCTCACCCGTTGGCGAAGCCCCTTCCCATTATGGGGTGGGCGGTGGGGTTCGGGGCAGGGGGCAGAGGTCGGCGCACCAGGCCCCTAAACAAGCGATATGGGATTGGGGGAGGGGGTCAGGGGTTGTGCCCCTTAGCCCCCTCCCCCACAACAAACTTTCAAGACAGTTCCTCATGGGCCTGAGGCCCACTCACAAAGCATGAAAAGTTTTCCCCCTCACCCCAGCCCTCTCCCCCATCGGGGGAGAGGGGGATAAGGA
>VGSQ01000036.1 GCA_016874975.1 Deltaproteobacteria bacterium | reverse complement strand
GTGGCCTGATGCATGAAGCGGCCCTCAAGGCGGATGAGGACCCGGACCGGCTCTCTTTCGTCCACGCCGTGCGAGTTATCCGCCGCAAATTGCCCAGCTTTACCGCTATTCCCCCCAGGGGAGAGGGCGGCGTTCCATGATCGTGTCTTGGAGGAGATTCTGGAGGAGCGAGCGGTATCCAGCCGCAACCGGCGCAACCCCCGGGGAGTCAAACGCAAGATGAGCAATTTCCCCTTGCGCCGTCGCGGCTCAAAACCAATGCCCAAAATCGACCTCCAATCGGCTATTAAGATTATTAAGTGAACAGTATTGCCCCTAAATCCCCCTTTTCCAAAGGGGGACTTCGGGTCACCGACTGCTCATTCCCCCCTTTGGCAAAGGGGGGTAAGGGGAGATTTATCTTGACTGTTCAACAGGTTACCCTTGGCATACCCACTGCTTGCTTAAGTTAGCGCCAATGCCCCACACCCCCCTCCCGGCCCCCTTTATGGGGGGGCCAGGAAAGGCGGGCCCTGAGCCCCCTTCCCCACCGCAAATTGTTCCAGGTGGAATGCTGTTACAGGAGGACGTCGGGGTTCTCGTTTTCAGCCCTTTGGCGGGCCGTTTCCTGAAGGAGGGCTTCTCTCAGCTCCGCCAGGCCCTCGCCGGTGAGGGCGGAGATGAACCGCGCCTGCCGCCCGGCCTGGCGAAAGGTCTCACGCACTGCTTCCCGGGGAAAGTCCGGGGGCAGCAGGTCCGCCTTGTTGAGGGCGATGAGGCGGGGTTTTTCCAGAAGGCTGGGGTCCGCGGCCGCCATTTCCGTTTCCACGCCCGTCAGCGCGGCCAGGGGCGCGGCCGGGTCCAGCTCTCCCGCGTCCACCACCTGGAGAAGGAGGCGGGTGCGCTTCAGGTGCCGCAGGAAGCGGTGGCCCAGGCCCTTGCCGGCGTGGGCCCCGGGGATGAGGCCGGGCACCTCGGCCAGCACCAGGGGTTCGTGGACGTCGTCGGTGAGCACCCCCAACTGGGGCCCCAGGGTGGTGAAGGGAAAATCCGCCACCCGGGCCTTGGAAGCGGTGAGCGCGGTGAGCAGGGTGGACTTGCCCACGTTGGGCGGGCCCACCAGGCCCACATCGGCCAGGAGGCGCAACTCCAGGTGGAGGCGCCGCTCCTCTCCTTTTTCGCCGGGTTGGGCGAAGCGGGGAGAGCGCAGGCGGGAGGAGGTGAAGTGGGCGTTGCCCTTGCCGCCCCGGCCGCCCCGGGCCACGGTGAGGCGGTCTCCGGGGTGGAGCAGTTCGCCCAGCAGCCGGCCGCCGGCCCGGTCGTACACCAGGGTGCCCAGCGGCACGGCGACGATGAGGGGAGCGCCCTGCCGGCCGTGGCAGTCCCGGCTTTCGCCGGGTTGGCCGGCCTCGGCGGCAAAGAGGCGTCGGTGTCGGAAGGAAGAACAGGTGGTGAGGTGGGACGAGGCCTCCAGGATGACGTCGCCGCCGGCCCCGCCGTCGCCGCCGTCGGGGCGGCCCCGGGGCTGGAACCGGGCCCGCCGGAAGCTTACCGCGCCACGGCCGCCGGCCCCACCCCGGACGATGATGTCCGCCTCATCGGGAAAGGCTTTCAAGAAGGGGGATAAACGCTGACCCGTTTGCGGTCCTGGCCGAAGTTTTCAAACGCCACCACGCCGTCGATCTTGGCGAACAGGGTGAAGTCCCGGCCCAGACCCACGTTGGCCCCGGGGTGGATGCGGGTGCCCACCTGGCGCACCAGGATGCTGCCGGCCTTGACCACCTGCCCGGCGTAGCGTTTCACGCCCCGGCGCTTGCCGGCGCTGTCCCGGCCGTTGCGGGAGCTCCCGCCTGCCTTTTTGTGTGCCATGGTCTTACTCCTGAAAGGGTGGAGGCGCGCCGGCGCCGCACCCTGGTTTAAACGCTGATTTCCTCTATCTTGAGGGCGGTGTACAGTTGGCGATGGCCCTGTTTGCGCCGATAATTCTTGCGGCGCTTCTTCTTGAAGACGATAATCTTCTTGGCCTTGCCCTGGTTGAGGATTTCCCCCACCACCTGGGCGCCTTCCACCAGGGGCCGGCCGATCCTGAGGTCTTCCCCCAGATGCACCATGAGCACCTGGTCCAGGATCACTTCGTCCCCCCGCTCTCCGGGGAGGCGCTCCACCCTGAGAATGTCGCCGGGGGATACCCGGTACTGTTTGCCGCCGGTCTGGATGATGGCGAACAAAATGACCTCCACACGTCACCACAGAATTTGAACCTTTTAATTTTACCCGACAGATTTTTCCTGTCAAGACCTTATTGGCTGCGACCTCAACGGAAAAGGGGGGCTTGACGGTCCCCTGTCGTTGACAGCAGGATGCCTTCCGGATTAATATAGTTTCCGCCCGGCGCCGGCGCCGACTCCGGCGACCCGGCGCCCATCCTTCCGGGAGACCAGCATGGACTTACCGCCTTCCCCCACCGCGCAGGGCATCGTGGTCATTCACGGCCACTTTTACCAGCCGCCCCGGGAGAACCCCTGGATTGAAGAGATCGAAGAGGAGCCCGGCGCCCACCCGTATCATGATTGGAACGCCCGCATCACCGCCGAGTGCTACCGCCCCAACGGCTGGGCCCGCATTTACGACGGCCGGCGGCGCATCCTGGAAATCACCAACAACTACGAGCTCATCAGTTTCAACTTCGGCCCCACCTTGGCCTCCTGGTTGGAGCGCAAAGCCCCGGAGACCTACCGGCGCATCCTGGAGGCCGACCGGCGCAGCCTGGAGCGCCGGGGGCGCGGCAACGCCATCGCCCAGGCTTACAATCACGCCATTCTGCCCCTGGCCTCGCCCCGCAACCGGGAAACGGAGATCATTTGGGGTCTGAAAGATTTCCAGCATCGCTTCGGTCGCCCGGCCGAGGCCCTGTGGCTCCCCGAAACCGGGGTGGATTACCCCACCCTGGCGGACCTGGTGGCCCACGGCCTCAGATACGTCATCCTCTCGCCCTACCAGGCCAAGCGGGTGCGCCCTCTCAGCGGCGGCGCCTGGGAGCCCGTCCAGGGCCACACCCTGGACACCACCCAGGCCTACCGCTGCTTCCTGCCCGGCCCCGCCGGCGAGGTCATCCGGCCCAAATATCTCGACGTCTTTTTCTATAACGGCAACGTCGCCTCGGACCTCAGCTTCGGCGACCTGCTCCAGGACAGCTACCGCCTGGTGGATCGCCTGGCGGCAGGCTTTAACCCCGAGCTCCCGCGGCCGCAGTTGTTGCACGTGGCCACGGACGGGGAAAATTACGGCCACCACAAAAAGTTTGGAGAACTGGCCCTGGCCCACGCCCTGGTGCAGGTGTTGCCCGAACGGGGCTTCACCCTCACCAATTACGCCGCCTTCCTGGAAGGGGCGCCGCCGCGGATGCGGGTGGAGTTGGACCTGGGAGCGGACGGCCGGGGCAGTTCCTGGAGCTGCCCCCATGGGGTGGGACGCTGGATGGAGGACTGCGGTTGCAGCACCGGCGGTCCCCCCACCTGGAACCAGCGCTGGCGCGCCCCCTTGCGGGAGGCTTTTGATTTCCTGGATGAACGCCTGGCCGCCATCTTTGAGGCCGAAGGGGAACGCTATTTCCGGGACCCCTGGGCCGCCCGCAACGCCTATATCGACGTCATCCTGGAGCGGCGCCCCGAGGTGCTGGAGGAATTCTTCTCCCGGCAGGGGTCCCCGGGCCTGGACCCCGCCGATTGGCTGCCGGCCCTCCGGCTCCTGGAGATGCAGCGCCACGCCCTGCTCATGTTCACCAGTTGCGGCTGGTTCTTCGCCGACCTGGCCGGCCTGGAGACGCTGCAGGTCATGAAATACGCCGCCCGGGCCTTGCAACTGGGGGAGAACTTCTCCCGGGAACCGTTGGAAGAACCCTTCCTGCGCATCCTGGAGCAAGCCGTCAGCAACCAACCTGAGGAAGGCACCGGCCGCCGCATTTATGAACGCCGCATCAGACCCGCGGTGGTGGACTTCCCCAAAGTGGTCAACCAATGGGCCATCAGTTGGCTGAAAGACCGGGAGCGCCAGTGTCCCACCCGCATCTATCACTATCGGGTGGAACCCCTGGACCATGAGGTGGCCAGCCAGGCCTCCCTGGTGCTGGCCTCCGGCCGTCTGCGAGTCACCTCCGGCATCACCCGGAATATTCAACATCTGTCCTTTTATACGGTTTTTTTGGGCAGTTATCTCTATCGCACCCAGGTTCAGCAGGACCCCGACCCCCAGGAATTTTCCGCCTTGAAACAGGAACTTTTCCGGGTCCTGGAGGAAACCCCTGAGGACCTAATTCCCCTCATGGCCCGGCGGCTGGGGGAGCGCTATTACACGGTGCACGACATCTTCCTGGAAGAAAAGGAACAACTCTTCCGGGATCTGCTGCTGCCCAATCACGAGGATGCGGTGGCCGCCATTTCGCACCATTTCGTTGAGGTTGCTCCCCTGCTCAAGGCCATGGCCCGGGAGCGTCTGCCCCTGCCCCGCCTGTACCGGGTCATGGCGGAGATCACCCTGAACCGTCGTCTGGTGGAGATTCTGCGGGAGTTGGCGCCCCACCCCACCCGGCTGGCCGAATCCGGGGATCTCCGGGAACTGGTGCAGGAAGCCGGGCTCCTGCGGTTGCAGTTCGACTCCAGGGAGGGGGCGGACCACCTGGGCCGGATGCTCCGCCGGCATCTGGAGCACCTGGCCGCCGCCTTCAATCTGGAGGCCGCCTTGCATCTGAGCCATTTTCTGTCCACCGTCAGCGGCATCCCCATGACTCTGGACTTCACCGAGGCCCAGAATTTTATCTTCGACCTGGCGGAACAGCGCTTTCCAGATCTGGCCCGCCAAGCCGTCGGAAACCCGGAGGCCCGGGAATTGGCCAAAATCCTGCTGCATCTCCTGGAGGCGCTTTCCATCAGCCCGGTGCGCTACCTCAAGCTTATGGATTGAACGGGCTCGGAGCAGGTTTAACGTGAAAATCCCGGTTCTGTAGGGGCGGGTTTGAAACCCGCTCCTACAAAAGGTTTTTCATGCTCGGGGGTGGCCCCGTTGGGGCCATGAGCATTTCAAGACAGGAAGAGCAGATGCGTATAAATTCACGCCTGGAGCAGGCCTTTGCCGACTCCATCCGCGTCAAGCAGGAGTTCCTGGCGGCCCAGGGGGAGGCGGTGCTGGTGGCGGCTCGGCTCCTGGCCCAAACCCTGAAGGACGGGGGTAAGATCCTGCTGTTCGGCAACGGCGGCAGCGCCGCGGACGCCCAGCACCTGGCCGCGGAGTTCGTCAACCGCTTCCGGGTGGAGCGCCCGCCCCTGGCCGCCATCGCTCTCACCACCGACACCTCCATCCTCACCAGCATCGCCAACGATTATGACTTCCGGGAGGTCTTCGCCAAGCAGGTGCGGGCCCTGGGCCGGGCCGGGGACGTGGCGCTGGGCATCTCCACCAGCGGCTCCTCCGCCAACGTGGTGACGGCCTTGCAGGCCGCCCGGGAGCTGGGCCTCAAGACCATGGCCCTGAGCGGCGGCGACGGCGGCCCCGTGGCCGCCCTGGCCGACGTGGCCGTGGTGGTCCCCTCTCGCAGCACCCCCCGCATTCAGGAGGTGCACATCACGGTGGGGCACGTGCTCTGCGACCTGGTGGACTACCTCCTGTTCCCGGAGAAAGTTGCCGGAGAGCAAAATCCATGAGCAAGATCGAGCCCCTCTCTCTGGAAGGTCTCATCACCATCAGCCTTAAGGACCGCCCCTCTCTGGTGCACCACCACGATTTCGGCCGGCCTCTCAAGCCGGGCGGCTCCTTTCACGATTTCGTGGAGCGTCTGCCCCGCATCCTGGCCGGCAACTCCCTCCGGGAGGTGGCCCGTCTCTGGGCGGAGGCCCGGCGCCGGGGCCGGGCGGTCCTCCTGGGCATGGGGGCCCATCCCCTGAAGGTGGGGCTCTCCCCCCTCCTCATCGACCTGGTGGTCCGGGGCCTCCTGACGGGGCTGGCCCTGAACGGCGCGGGCATCATCCACGACGCGGAGATCGCCATGGCGGGCGGCACCTCCGAGGACGTGCCCCAGGGGTTGGGCTGCGGCCGGTATGGCATGGCCCGGGAGACGGCCGATTTTCTCAACGGCGTCATCGCCGCCGGGGCCGGGGAGGGCCTGGGGCTGGGAGAAGCCGTGGGCCGGGCCATTCTGGAGAGCGACTTTCCCTACAAGCACCTGAGCCTGCTGGCCGCGGCCCGTCAATATGGAGTCCCGGTAACCGTGCACGTGGCCGTGGGCACGGACATCATCCACCTCCACCCCACGCTGGACCCCCGGGCCCTGGGGGCCGCCACGCACCTGGACTTCCGCCTCTTTGCGGCCCAGGTGGCCCGCCTCTCCCAGGGGATGTATATTAACCTGGGCTCCGCCGTGGTCCTGCCCGAGGTCTTCCTCAAGGCCCTGACCCTGGCCCGCAACCTGGGGCACAGGGTGGAAGGCTTCGCCACCGTCAACCTGGATTTCATCCAGCATTACCGCCCCCTCACCAATGTGGTGCATCGCCCCGCGGCCAACGAGGGCCAGGGGTTTGCCCTGACGGGACATCACGAAATCATGGTGCCCCTGCTGGCCGGGATGGTGCTGGAGATGATGGAGGAGAAACCCCATGCCGACTGACATCCGTCTCATTGCCGGCGACGTCCGGGTGGAAGGTTATCTGGACGACTCCCCCACCGGCCGGGCCCTGGCTGAGGCCCTGCCCTTCAGAGGCAGGGCTGCCCTCTGGGGAGAGGAAATTTATTTCCCCGTCCCCCCGGTGGCCCGGGACCTGGACGACACCGCCCGCACCGTGGTGGAGGTGGGCGACCTGGGCTACTGGCCGCCGGGCCAGGCCTTCTGCATCTTTTTCGGCCCCACCCCGGGGAGCCGCCCGGGCGAAATCCGGCCGGCCAGCGCGGTCAACCTGGTGGGGCGCCTCACCGGCGAGGTGGGCGGCCTCACCCAGGTCCCCGAAGGCGCGCCGGTGCGGGTGGAGCGGGCCTGAAAGGCAGGGGTCAGGTGTCAGGTGCCAGGTGCCAGGTGTCAGGTGCCAGGTGCCAGGTGCCAGGTGCCAGGTTCTGGGTTCTGGGTAGGCATGAAGGCCTGGATGGACTGTAGGGCGGGAAAGCGCAGCGCATCCCGCCGTCGGCAGGCTGAAAAGCTCCTCATCCCTTTCTCTTTCGGCGGGCTTATCTTTACCCATAAGTGGCAGGGAAGGTAATGAGCGTGGAGGAAAAACCTCGTTCCCAAGCTCCTGCTTGGGAACGCACTTGCCCCCGAAGCTCCTGCTTCGGAGAAGGCGGATTTAGGCAGAACGATATGATTTTATTAAAAGAATCTCTTAAGGTCTGATTAGGCGAACGGCGGGGGGCGCGGCGCTTTCCCGTTATGGCTCATCCCGCCTGTGCAAACTCACACCCGGCCGCCCGCGGCCAGGAAAATATCGACAACCGCTTGAAATTCGTATAAAAGAATAAAGCAGCCGAAACCCATGGGAGGGAATGCACCATGTCCATTCCGTTTTCGAGCAAAAGGAGCAAGGTTGCTTCCCTGGCGTTGATGCTGGCCCTGTGCCTGGCCGTGCCGGCGGTCGCGGCGGAGTTCAGCGCCCGGGTCATCCACAAGATGCAGGGCCGGGAGCTGCGGGGCCAGGCCTTCGTCAAGGCGGACAAAGTCCGCCAGCAGATGGAGATCGAGGGCGGGGCCGCCGTCACCATCCTCAGGCCTGACAAGCAGCTGGTGTGGCTCCTCTTCCCCTTGCAGAAAACCTACCTGGAAATGCCCTTCAAGCCGGAGGAGATGGGGAGCCTGCTAACCGCTCCCCAGGACCGCAGCCGCTGGAAACTGCTGGGCGCCGAGACCCTCCAGGGCTACGACGTGGATAAGTACGAAATCAGCATGACCATGTCCGGCAAGGAGGTCAAGACCTTCATCTGGCTTTCCAAAAAGCTGAATGCGCCGCTCCGGATGACGACTGGGGACGGCTCCTTCACCATGGAATACCTGGACATCAAGGAGGGCGGACAGGACGACGCTCTGTTTGAATTGCCGCCGGGTTATCAGAAAATGAGTCTCCCCATGAAAATGCCTTAGACAAGCAGCTTTTTGTAGAGCTTCTTGCAAAACTTCCGCCGCAGCGTTATGGTCACCGGAATATCATGGTGCGCGGTGCGCACCCTACAGATCCTCCGATGTTCCGGCCGCCAGGTAGGGTGCGCACTGCGCACCATTAAAAAGGTCGGAATCATGCAGAGCGTTTTCAAAACCGCCGCCCTTTCGCAGGACAAAGAGAGAATTTTGATGGAATCGTAAAAAGTCAAAAAGGCCGTACCATCCGCAAAAGGTGGCTCTCGCTGCCATTGATAACTGATTGATCTGCCTCATTATCCCCCTCTCCCCCTTGGGGGAGAGGGCTGGGGTGAGGGGGTGAATGGACTTTTTACGAGGCCATCAATTTTGCAAGAACCTCTGTAATAAAAGGGTTTTTGTCATGCCGGATGAAGTGAAGGCTCTCGGCTCGCAGTAAAATTCCGTTGTTTCTCTCGCCAAGAGAGAGCCTGGGAACGAGCGGAGCTCATAAGGCTGAGGGGGATGGCGGCGGAAAAGAGAGCGCCATTTAAACGGTTCTCCGCCTTTCTCTTCCCATTCCCGGTTTTCCAGGAGGACGCCCCATGCATGAATTCGCCGAGGCCCGGGGGGCCATGGCCGCCATGATCCGCAGCGGCGACCTGGCCGGGCTCCTGCGCCAGGCCGAAGGTTTCCACGGCCACCTCTGCCCCATGCTGCTGCTGGGGGTCAAGGCCGGCCAATACGCCATGAAGCGGCTGGACCACCACCACCACGGCATGGAGGAGGTGGTGGCCCTGGTGGAGACCAACAACTGCTTCACCGACGGCATCCAGGTGGTGACGGGCTGCACCTTCGGCAACAACGCCCTCATTTTTAAAGACCTGGGCAAGACCGCGGTGACCATAGCCCGGCGGGACGACGGGGCCGCGGTGCGCCTGACCGTGCGCCCGGACTACCGGGAACAGCTTTTTGCCCGGTACCCCGCGGTCGGCCCCCTTTTTGAGAAGGTGGTGGTGCAGCGCGCCGGCACCCACGAGGACATCCACCGCTTTCAGCACCTGTGGGCGGCCGTGGCCCGGCGGGAATTGGAGGTCCCCTTGGAGGAGCAGCTCCTGGTGGCGGAGCTGACCATCACCCTGCCGCCTTTCGCCCGGATCTACGACTCCGTCATCTGCGCCGCCTGCGGTGAAAGCGTCATGGCCCCCAAGGCGGTGACCCATGAGGGCCGCCCCACCTGCCGGGCCTGCGCCGGACAGAATTTTGCCCTGCTCACCGGGGACGGGATCATCTGCCCCGGGGAGGCCTGATCGGGAATCGGCTCGCGCGGCCATGCACCACCCCCCAAGGCCGGGTCGATGGAGGCGGTCATGAGCGACAGACCAAGCATTTTCCGCAAAACCGTGAGGGCCCTGCCGCCTCTCCTCCTGTTCCTCACCCTGGCGCCGGGGGCCGGGGCGGCGGAGTTCACCGCCGAGTTGTGGATCCAGGAAGGAGAGAAGACCATCCCCGCCAAGCTCTCCGTCAAGAACGGCAAGAAGCGCCACGAATTCCTGGACGAAGAGGGGCACACCGTCACCATCGTACGCCCCGACAAGAAGGTCATCTGGGTGCTGCTGGCGGACAAAAAGCTCTACATGGAAATGCCGCTCATGAGCAAGCTCCCCGGACATTTCCTCCAGGTGCCGCCGGACGCCCTGAGCAAGCGCAAGGTGGGCGTGGAAACGGTGAACGGCTACCAAGCGGAAAAATTGGAAGTGATGGTCCGGAGCCGGGCCGGAGGCGCCACCAGACAGACCTATTGGGTGTCCGAAAAGCTGGGCCTGCCCATTAAAATGGTGTGGGCCGAGCGGGGGCTGACCGTGGAATACCGGGCCATCAAGGAAGGAAAGGTGGCCGACCGCCTCTTTGAAATCCCCCCGGGCTTCCAAAAACAGGCGGAACCCAGCGGCGCGCCCTTGCAGCGGTGGGATTGAGCAGGCGTCAGGCACCGGGTTTTAGGTTTTGGGTTTTGGGTTCCAACATGGTTCCCAAGCTCCCGCTTGGCGAATGCCCCGCCAAGTCGCCGGTGAGCCGGCCACTCGGGCGCGCCTTGTCAGCAGGCTCCAAAAGATTTACTATCTGGAGAACAACTATTGCCGGGGGCTGAGGGAAGCCCGCCCGGAAAAAAATTAATGAATTTCAGCCAAGGAGGGGCCATGTCCAAACGGAAATATAGGGTGCGGGCCGAGTGCCCGGCGTGCGCCTGCGGCGATGTGAGCTTCCTGGGGCCTGAAACCCTCAGGGAAAAGTTCATCGGCGAGGAGAAGGAGATCGACATCCTCTGCCCCATGTGCGGCACCAAGACCAAGGGCACATTGGAGGAAGAGAAGTAGGCCGGCCGCCACACCGCCACGCCTCCAGAGGCATTGGCTCTAACTGAAGAAGAACTGTTTTTCTCTGTAATATGAGGCAGTTACTTAAAATCCCCCTAAATCCCCCTTTTTCAAAGGGGGACTTTCATGGATCAGCCGCCTATTCACCCCTTTTCTAAAGGGGGGTAAGGGGGGATTTTTCTCATTTCGTCAGTAAGTTGCAGTTAGCAAGGCTACCGGTTCCTTAAGTTGGAGCTTATGGGATCCAGGGGGGAAGGAGGATCGGGCGATCCTGCCTTCCCCCTTGTTTTATACAGGTGCCAAACAAGAGGTGGCACAGGCTTTCCAGCCTGTGCAGGCGCAGGCTTCGGCCTAGGCCGGTGTCTGATACCAAGGTCGTTGGCGGGGGCGGGTTTGAAACCCGCCCCCACAAGTATTGTGCAGAGGCTAGCGGAAGGATTCGTTGTATTTCACCCAGAACGTGGTGCGACGGCAAAATGGTGGGAGACTGAGGGGTGCGGGAAAATTTTCCCCCGTTGCCCCAGGCAATTCTTGGCATTGGCGGTGAAGTGCGTATAATGAGACCGTCCCCCGGGGGGTGCGGCCAGGGGAGAACAGGCCTGCCGGCCGCGGTTCCCTGGCCCGAAGATGCATCGCTCCCCTCTCTCCGGCGCCCGATCATGTCCAGATGGAAGGATTTTGTCCGGCTGGCCCGTCCCAGCCAGTATTTTAAAAACGGGTTCGTCTGGCTGCCCGTGTTTTTCGGGCACCGGCTCTGGGACGGGGCCGCCCTGGCGCTGACCCTCTATGCCTTCGTGGCCTTCTGCCTGGCGGCCAGCGGCGTCTATGTCCTCAACGACCTCATGGACCGGGAGGAGGACCGGCGTCACCCGGTGAAGCGGCGCCGCCCCCTGGCCAGCGGCGCCCTGGGCGCGGGGGAGGCGGTGGTCTTTCTCATCGTTCTCCTGGGGAGCGCCGGCTTCATCTCCCTGGCCCTCCTGCCCTGGGGGTTCCTGGCCGTGCTGGGGGCCTATCTGGCCCTCAACGCGGCCTACTCCCTGTTCCTCAAACACCTGGCCCTGGTGGACGTGACGGCCATCTCCCTGGGGTTTGTCCTGCGCGTCTTCGCCGGCGGCGCCGCCTCGGGAGTGCCCATCAGCCACTGGATCGTCACCATGACCTTCCTGCTGGCCCTCTTTCTGGCCCTGGCCAAACGGCGGGACGACCTCCTGCTGGCCGCCCAGGGCAAGAGCGCCCGCCGCTCCCTGGACGGCTACAACCTGGAATTCGTCTCCACCACCATGGCGGTCATGGCCGCGGTGATCATCGTGTCGTATCTGCTCTACACCGTCTCCCCGGAGACCATCCGCCGGCACGGCACCGACCAGCTTTATCTTACCGGCTTCTGGGTCATCCTGGGACTGCTGCGCTACCTGCAGATCACCCTGGTCCTGGAGCAGACCGGCTCCCCCACCCGGGTGCTCATCAGCGACCGCTTCCTGCAGGCCGTTATCTTCCTGTGGCTGCTGACCTTCTTCCTGCTCCTCTATGGCGGGCACGGCCTTTTGCCGCTGCGTCTTCCGGGAGGGTCCTGAGGCATGAAGCTCACCGGTTGGGGCCGCTACCCCGAGGTGGAGGCCCGGACGCACTCCTTTGAGACCCTGGGGCAACTTAAGCGCCTCCTCCAGGAGCCGGAGGACTTTATCATACACGGCATGGGCCGCAGCTACGGCGACAGCGCCCTGGCCGAGAGGGTGCTCTTTTCCCGTCGCTTCAACAAAATTCTGGATTTTGACGAGGCCGTCGGGGTGGTCACCTGCGAGAGCGGCGTCACCCTGGAGGAGCTCATCCAGGTCTTCCTCCCCCGGGGCTGGTTTTTGGGGGTGGCCCCGGGCACCAAACAGGTCACCGTGGGCGGGGCCGTGGCCGCGGACGTGCACGGCAAGAACCACCATTGCCACGGCTGCATCAGCGAATGGGTGGTCTCCCTGGACCTGCTCCTGCCCGACGGGCGGGTGGTGCGCACCGACGCCACGGAGGAACCGGAACTTTTCCGGGCCACCTGCGGGGGCATGGGGCTCACCGGCGTCATCCTGAACGTCGCCCTGCGTCTGGCGCCCATCCACAGCGCCTCCATGCGGGAGACGGTGATCCGCTGCCCCAACCTGGAGGAGGCCTTCCGAGAGAGCGAGGCCCACCGGGAGGCCACCTATTCCGTGGCCTGGATCGACTGCCTGGCCCGGGGGGAGGAACTGGGGCGCTCCCTGCTCATGTTGGGGGAGCACGCCGAGCCGGGGCCGCTGACGCCGACGCCGCCCCGCACCCTCACCATTCCCTTCAATCTCCCCGCCTTCACCCTGAACCGGGCCTCCATCTCCCTGTTCAACGCCCTCTACTACCGACGGCCGCCGGACCGGGTAGAGGGGCGCCTCACCCCCCTGGAGGAATTTTTCTTCCCCCTGGACCGGATCCGCCAATGGAACCGCCTCTACGGCCGGCGGGGCTTCACCCAGTACCAATTCGTGCTGCCCCGGGAGTCCAGCTTTGCGGGGGTCCGGGCCGTGCTCACCCGGGCGGCGGACAGCGGCCTGGGGTCGTTCCTGGGGGTCCTCAAACTCATGGGGCCCGCCAACGCCAACCTCCTCTCCTTCCCCCGGGAAGGCTACACCCTGGCCCTGGACTTCAAGATCACGGACCGCCTCTTTCCCCTGCTGGACGAGCTGGACCGCATCGTCCTGGACCACGGCGGCCGCCTCTACCTGGCCAAGGACATGCGCCTCACGGCCGAAGTCTTCCGGCGCATGTACCCCGCCTGGGAGGAATTCATGCAACTCCGGGAGCGGTACGGTATGGCGGCCAAATTTAATTCCCGGCAGTCCCGCCGGTTGGGAGTGTGATCATGTACCTGCTGGTTCTCGGCGCCAATTCCGATACGGCCCACGCCCTGGCCGCCCGCTTCGCCCAGGAGGAGCGGGCCCACCTCTATCTGGCCTCCCGGGACCGGGAGCTGCTGGAGAAGCGCGCCCGGGACCTGGCCCTGCGCCACCAGGTGGAGGTCCGGCCCCTGGTCTTCGACGCCACCGACTACGCCTCCCACGCCGCCTTTTACGCCGGCCTGGACCCCAAGCCCGACGGGGTCGCGCTGGCCTTCGGCTACCTGGGCGACCAGCAGGAGGCCCAGCAGAATTTTGGCGAGGCCAAGAAAATCATCGACGTCAATTTTACGGGCGCGGTGAGCATCCTGGAGATCGTCGCCGCGGACTTCGCCCGGCGCAACCACGGCTTCATCATCGCCCTGAGCTCCGTGGCCGGGGAGCGGGGCCGCCAGAGCAACTACATCTACGGCGCCGCCAAGGGGGCGCTGACCACCTACCTGAGCGGCCTGCGCCACCGCCTCTGTCCCCACCAGGTGCGGGTCATGACCGTGCTGCCGGGATTCATGGCCACCAAGATGACGGAGCACCTGAAGCTGCCGGGGCCTCTCACCGCCTCCCCCGAGGAGGCGGCCGGCCACATCTTCCGGGCGTACAAAAAAGGCCGCGACGTGGTGTATATAAAACCCCTGTGGCGCTGGATCATGATGCTCATCCGGAACCTGCCTGAATTTGTTTTCAAGCGCACGAAGCTTTAAACCCGGGGCTCGCATCCTGATTATGGTAAATATGCGGCGGGCGGTGGTCGGGAGCGGAACGGTTTCCTGAAACGCGGGAAAATGACAGGGGCGGGTTTGACTCCCGCCCCTGGATAGCGAACTCGTTATAATCCCAGTCAGTTATGGCCAAGCAGAGCCTGGCGGGCCAGGGAGTCCCCCCGGCAGCAGCCCGGGAACCGGGTTGGCCGGCAATATTATTCACCGCAACCCGGCGATTTTATTGGTGGAACCACTAGTGCTTCCGGATGGCTTTTCCTCGGGAGGTGAAAGATATCCCTTGTTGAACGGCCGCGCCGATCATCACTCCTTCCATGATGGGTTCATCGACCTCGGTTTCCGCCTGCCACTCCACCAGGAAATTGGCCCCGGAACCGCCGCAGGTGTCCGACTCCTTGACGACGAACCGGGTGGAGGCCATGGGCTTGAGGGTCACGGGCTGGGACAGATACCTTCTGATCAGTTTGCCCTCAGAATCATAATAATCGGCTTTGACGACGGTGATGGCATGACGGACGTCGGTATTGCGGATGCTCAGGATGGCCGTCAAGAGGATCATTCTCTCCCGATCTCCATAATAAACGTGGGAATAAACCGGCACATAAACCAGTTGGCCCTTGGAGAGGCCATCCCCGGACGCCGCTTGGGCGCCGGACGGACGAAGACTCGTGAGCGTCGCCAGGAATACGGCCAATAAGACACCGGACCGGATCAGCGGAAGCATACCCCCTCCCCTATACTTGAGCAAGGTCTCGGATGGATGGTGCAGGGTTTGCGCCGGGTGTCGCCGCCCAGGCGGATGAACCTGCACCCCTATTCCCTGGCAGGAAAATAGGCATTGGTGACATATTGGGAAACCATGCGCTGGGTGTTGAAAAACGAGCCGTTCAGAGCGATGGCGTAGCGCCTGACCCTGGCGTAGGCCTCGGGCCTGCCGTAATAGAGGGGCAGGATCACCCGTTCCAGTTTATCATACATCGAGGCGGCGTCCTGGGAGTACTCTTCGGGACCGGCGGAGTCATCGCCGATGGCCCAGCCGGTCACATGTTCCACGTGACCCTCAACCCACCAGCCGTCCAGGACGCTGAAGCTGGGGACGCCGTTGAGGGCCGCCTTCATGCCGCTGGTGCCCGAGGCCTCCTGGGGGCGCAGAGGCGTATTGAGCCACAGATCGACCCCGGCGCAGAGGATTTTCCCCAGGGCCATGTCATAGTTTTCCAGGTACACCACCCGCACGGCGTCGCCCAAAGCGGCGGCGCCCTGAAAGACCCTCCGGATCATCTCTTTGCCGCCCTCATCCCGGGGATGGGCCTTGCCGCCGTAGATCACCTGAAGGGGGCCCCCCTGCCGGGCCATGCCCCGGAGGCGCTCCAGATCGGAAAACAGCAGGTCCGGCCGCTTGTAGGTGGTAGCCCGGCGGGCAAAGCCGATGGTCAGGACCGACTCGGGCAAGCTGACCCCGCGGCGCCGCTCCACCTCGTCCAGCAGGGCCCGCTTGGCCTGGGCGTGGGCCTCGGTGATTTCAGGCAGAGAGATGCCCACCGCGTACCGCAGATAAAAGTTGTCCTTCCTCCATTCAGGGATACGCCGGTCGAACAAATCGGCGCAGGGCCGGGAGGTCCAGGTGGCGGCGTGCACCCCGTTGGTGACGGCGTCGATGGGGTAGCCGGGAAACATGCCCGTAGAGATCTCCCCGTGCCGCATGGCCACGCCGTTGATAAAGCCGGCGAACCGGAGAGCCAGGTGGGTCATGTTGAGACCGCCGTTGACGCAACAATGGGAGGCCTTCAGGAGATCGGCCCGTGCGCGGCCCAGCACCTTTTCCACCAGCTCCCAGGAAAACTTATCGTGGCCCGCAGGCACCGGGGTGTGGGTGGTAAAGACGCACTGCCGGCGCACGGCCTCCACATCGGCCTCGCTGACGGCTGAGGCGCCCCCGGCCTGAAGTCGGGACTCCAGCAGCGACAGGGCCAGCAGGGCTGAATGGCCCTCATTCAGGTGGTACACCATCCGGTCCCGGAACCCCAGCGCGGACAACATGGCCACCCCGCCCATCCCCAGCACCACCTCCTGACAGAGGCGGTAATAATCATCGCCGCCATAGAGATGGTCGGTAAGGGTGCGATCCCACTCACTGTTTTCCGGCAGGGCCGTGTCCAGAAAAAAGACCGGCACCGTGTGGCCGGAGTGCCCGCGCACCGGATAACGCCAGGCCCGCACCTGCACCGGTCTTCCCTCCAGGCTCACCGTGACCACCGGTTCCATGGGCTCCAGGAGGTCTTCCGGGTTCCAGGAGGCGGGACTTTCGCTCTGGTTGCCCTGGTCGTCCAGATGCTGGCGGATATACCCTTTCCGGTAAATCAGGGTCACCCCCACCAGGGGCACCCCCAGATCCGCGGCGGAGCGCAGGGTGTCGCCGGCCAGAACGCCCAGGCCGCCGCTGTAGGTGAAGACTTCCGGAGACAGGCCCACTTCCATGGAAAAGTAGGCCACCGTGGTGACGGACGATGGAGACGCCGCCTGCATGTCAGGAACCCCCTAAAGCAATTTCCAGAAAATTTAAGTGCGTCAAGGTAAACTCCGTCCTCCAATTGTCTCCTGCCGAAGTGAACAGGATCGGGTCAGGTCTGTAAGTTCGTCACGGGAAGCTGCGTCAGGGCCAGGAGAAACTGTGCGGACCAATGAAAAATGTTGTGTTCCTGGACCCGGGCGCGCATGGCGGCCAGACGCGCCGCCTTGAGCTCGACCGGGTCTTCCAGGGCCTGGAAAATGGTGTCGGCAATTTCTTCGGGGTTATAGGGATTGACGGTGTATGCCCCGGTCAATTCCCGGGCGGCCCCGGTGAAGGGACTGAGGAGGAGAGCCCCGTTGAGGTCCCACCGGCTGGCCACGTATTCTTTCGCCACCAGATTCATGCCGTCATGCAAGGAATTAACCACGATGACGTCCGCCAGGCGGTAGAAGGCCACCACCTCCTCCTGGGAATAGTGCCCCTTAAAGACGAGCACCGGCTTCCAGCGGCCCTGGGCGTACTGGGAATTGATTTCTTCCTCCCAGGAGTCAACCAGGGCGTTGAGCTCCTTGTAGCTCTGGATATGGAGACGGGACAGGGGCCCCAGTTGAATGAAGGTGAAGCGCTCCCGGTACTGGGGATATTTGCGGAAAAAGATGTCCACGGCTTCCAGGCGCTCCGGAATCCCCTTGGTGTAGTCCAGACGGTCCACTCCCAGGCCCACCTTGAGGCCGCCCAGGTTGAGGCGGTGTCGGAGGTCCTGCAATCGCAACTCGGTTTGGGGCGCTTTGGCCCACGCCTCGAAGCGGTCAAAGTCGATGCTGATGGGAAAAGGTCGCACCCAGGTTTCTCTTTCCTGGCGGAAGACGGAGAATCTCTCCAGGTCCACCCGGGACTCCAGGGTGCGGTCCACGGTGTCGAAGAAGTTGTTGCAGTGATATTGCAGATGGAAGCCCAACAAGTCGTTGCCCAGGAGGCCCTCCAGGATTTCCGCCCCCCAGGGGCAGATGCGGAAGATTTCGTAGTTGGGCCAGGGAATGTGCCAGAACTGGGACACCACCAGGTCCGGGCAGTCTTCCTTGAGCATCCGGGGCAACAGGGCGAAATGGTAATCCTGGATGAAGATGATGGTGCGCCGGGGATCGTTCACTTCGGAAAGGATGACTTCCGCGAACTTGCGGTTGACGGATTTATAGGTCTCCCACTGGCCGGAGTCGAAGCGCGGCCGGGTATAGGCCACGTGGCACAGAGGCCACAAGGCGGAATTGGCAAAGCCGTAATAATAATCAATTTCTTCCTGCCTGGTCAGCCACAGGCGGCGCAGCTTGTATCTGGGGTCCTGGGGCGGCACCAGGAGCGCGTCCCCGCTGCTGACGGCCTCCCGGTCGGCTTCGCCGCTGCCCGCGGCCACCCAGGTGCCGCCAGCCGTCTGCATCAGGGAGTCCAGGGCGATGGCCATGCCGCTGGCGGGCATGATGGTTTCCACCTCCCCGCCCCGGTAGACATGCATGTAGGGCTCCCGGTTGGACACCAAAATGATCTGAAAGTCGCTCAGCCTCTCGATGATCAGTTTTTTTAATCTTTCCTGATCCCAAAACATCAAGCCCCCCCTAACCTTACAAGCAGCGGCGCACGGGCCTGCGGCCCACCCGTGACACATGAAAAGGCCGATGGGGCGGGCGTCCCTGCCCGCCGCCAGCGCCGGCAATGGTGCGTGAGACGCACCCTACGGAACTGAGTTGAGAGCGCCGCTCATGACGAGTTAGCGTGAAAATTCCTCTCATAGGGCGGCCTGCGGCCGCCGACATTGTTCTGCCGGGGCGGGTTTGCAACCCGCCCCTACGCCAGGCTTTTCATCCTCGGGGTCGGCCCCGTAGGGGCCATGAGCATTCTGAGAGAGCCGCAGGCTCAGGCGCGACTATTCAGAGCTGGATGAGGCGGCTGTTCGGGTTGTCCTGCAAAATCATCAGGGTCAGATAATCGCGGATGTGCCTGGTGATCAGGAACTGGGTGCGGACGTACTCCCGCGCCGTCAGGCCCATGCGGCGGGCCATTTCCGGGCGGTGCAGCAGGTAGCGGATGCGAAAGGCGCAGCCTTCCGGGGAGTGCACCGCAAAGCCGGTGTGGTAATCCCGGAGTTGCAGGACGATGCCGCCCACCGCGCCGCCGATGACCGGCCTCCCCTTCCACATGGCTTCGGTGACGGTGAGGCCGAAGCCCTCACGGGTGGACTTTTGCACGATAATGTCCGCGGCCCGCTGCAGGGCGTTGACCTCATGGTGCGCATCCGAAGGCAGCAGCAGCACCTGGATGTCCGGTTCGCCCTGGGCGGCCTCATGGACCTGGGCCAGGATCTGCGGCCCTTCCGGGTCGTCCGTGGCTTCGCCTCCGGCCAGCAACAGTTTGCAGGGGGTATGGCGCCGCACCAGCCGGAAGGCCTGAATCACCCCCACCGGGTCTTTAAAGGAATCGAAGCGCGAGACCTGCAAAATGATGGGCTTGTCTCTTTCGATCCCCAGACGTTGCAGCACCGCCTTGATTTCTTCCTCCGTCAGGCTCCGGTTTTTTTCACTCAAAGGGTCGATGGAGGGCCGGATGAGGTACTGGGGATGCGGCAGATTCTGAGCGAACTGGGACATGGAAAAGACCGAGGCGTCGTAGTGTTTCACGATTCCCCGCAAAAACCGCCACACCGGCAGGTGGGGACGGGAGGCGTCCACGTGGCAGCGCCAGACCCAACGTCGAGATTGGGGACGCATTTCTTCGATCAGAGTGGCCGGCTGGGGGTCGTGCACCAGCACCACGTCCGCCTCCCAGTTGAAGCGCCGGGCGTTCTCCCGGTTGACCTGACGGTAATGCTCCAGCATGGCATGGGTCAGATGGACCTTGAAGCCCTGCAGGCCGTTGTGGAAGGCCTTGGTGACCTCAAAGAAAGCGGGGTCGCCCATGATGACTTCCCAGGTGGTCTCCAGACCCAACTGGTTCAGCAGCGGCACCGCCCGGGAGAGGATTTCCGCCACCCCCCCGCCCACGGCGGTGGAGTTGATATGGACAAAACGCCGTCCCTGCAAGCGTTCGGCCAGGCGGCAGAGCTGGCCCACCACTTCATCTCCGACGATGGGGGCATAGTCATTCAGAGTAATCACAGAGTTCTCCCAGGTGCTGGTGGATCAAACCCAAGAGGGTTTCCCGCACTTCTTTGAGGCTGTAAAAATAGACGTCCAGGTCCCGGATGGCCGTGACCAGTTCGGGCAGGCCGAAGTTGGTCTCAATCCAGAAGGAGAAATCGTCGCCTTTCAACTCCCCCAGGCGCCAGCGGGCTTCGAAGAAGTGGTAATAGATGGAATCCAGGCCGACGCGGTTCAGGGCGGCGCAGAAATCCTTCAGGGTGTTGGCGGAAATCAGGGAATGCATCACCACCACCGAGGCCTGGCAGAAGTGAAACTCAAAGCCGGAGCGGGCCCAGGGCACGGTGGGCAGGTCCCAGAGGTACTCCTCCAGGATGTCCACCACCGCCTGGCGCACCAGCCCCAGGTTATGATATTCAAAGGGGTCGAAAGAGCTGAGCTTTTCGGCCAGCTTGGTGTCCTGCAGGGCGTTGGCGGCCCACAGGGCGAAGTCGTTGGGATATTCCACGCCGGGTTGGCCCAGAGCCAGGCGGGACTGAATCAGGTGATAGAACAGCACTGATTCGTCCACCTCCAGCAAAGCCTCCAGCAATTCCCTCAGGTTCACCACTTTCTTGCCCAGGGGCATGGCCATCAGGAAGCATTCATGGAACCAGAAGGGGTTTTCCGCCGTCCTATCCAAAATATTGCTCATCAGCGCTTCTCCCGGGGAAAGGCGAGTCTGGTCAAAAAATGACGGACTGCTTGGGGGTCCGGAAGGAAACCCGCGGCCGCCGTCTCCGCGCCGGGGCGGCCCACTTTGATGGTCAGCCCACAGCTTTGCAGAATCTGGAAGGCGCTTTCGTCGGTCTCGTCATCACCTAAATATACCGGAAAAAAACCAACAAATCCAGGCAGTATTAATATTTCCCGGATGGCCGCACCCTTGCTCGCGGCCAGCGGCAGGATTTCCAGCACTTTTCTCCCTGCCAGGAGTTGAAAGCGTCCTTCCTGTCGCACCTGGTTCTGCCAACCTCTGACGATCTTCAGGAAATCACGGGTGCGCTCGGCCGGCACCTGCCGATAGTGCAGCGCGAAGCCCTGGGGCTTTTTCTCGATCCACCATCCCTGGAAGTCCTGCAGCCGGACGGTCAGCCGTTTTTGCCAGCGGGCCAGTCGCCGGACGTCGTCCGCGGCCAACGGCAGAGACTGGAGGCGACCGTCAAGCAAGGCCTCCCCGCCGTGAGACCCCAAAAAGTCCAGACCCGGGACGGGAAGCAGTTCCTGCAGGTCATTGACGGGGCGACCCGACACCACCACCACCTTCAGGTCCGCCCGGGCCGCCAGCCGTCCCAGCAATTCCCGCAGTTCGACAGTGGGCCGGGCCAACTCCGGGTGCGGCGCGATGTCCACCAGGGTGCCGTCATAATCCAGCAAGAGAAGCAACGGACGCCCTCGACGCCTGACCCGGATGGCGGCGACGAGGATCGCGCTCTGGTCGGTGGGAGATTCACCGCCCGACGGATGTCGCTCTTCAGGCATAAGCCAGGATGTGCCTCCGTCTCAGCCACTTGTCGATCTCCACCGCCAGAATCACGGTCAGAGACATGAGCCCGATTCTGAGCCATTCCGTGGCCCCGATGGGCTCCATCCGGAAAACCCACTGCATGGCCGGCAGGTAGATGGCGGCCAGGTGCGCCAGGAACGCCGCCAGGGTGCCGAAAAAGAGGAACGGGTTGCCCAACGGGTTCATGGAAAAGAGGGATTGCAGCTCCGAACGGCTGTTGTAGGCCTGGAAAAACTGGAAAAAGACCATGGTGGTGACCGCGATGGTGCGGGCCTTTTCCAGAGACATGCCCTGACTCAGGGCATGGTAGAATTCATAAACGATCCCGGCGGAGATGATCAGGGCCACATAAATGGTGCGCTCGATCAGCAGACGGTTCATGATGCCTTCCCGGGGATGGTGCGGCGGGCGTTGCAGCACACCCTTCTCCCCCGGTTCGAAGGCCAGGGCCACGTCCTGCAAGCCGTTGGTCACCAGGTTGATCCACAGCAGTTGGGCCGGCAGATAGGGCAGCGGCAGACCCAGCATCACCGTGGCCAGGATGGAGACGATGGCGGCGATGCCGGTGGGGATCAGGAAGAACGTGACCTTGCGGATATTGTCGAAAACGATCCGTCCCAGCCCCACCGCGCGGTAGATGCTGGCGAAATTGTCGTCGGCGATGACCATGTCCGAGGCCTCCTTGGCCACATCGGTGCCGCTTTTCCCCATGGCCACGCCGATGTGGGCGGCCTTCAGAGCCGGCGCGTCGTTCACCCCGTCCCCGGTCATGGCCACAATCTCCCCATGATTGAGCAATTGCTGGGTGATGCGGAGCTTGTGGTGCGGGGCCACCCGGGCGTAAACCGAGACTTTCTGCACCAGGTGAAACAGGGCGGCGTCGCTCAAGGTCTCCAGTTCCTTGCCGGTCAGCACCTTGCGCACCGCGCCCTCGGGACCGGCGCGCCTGACCAGCGCCGCCAGGACCTCTTTCACGAAGGCGAAGAGCTCCATGTCCCCCATGGCCTGGATGTGCCTGCCGGTCAGGGTGGTGGACTCGGGTCCGGAAATGCCCGTTTGCCGGGCCAGGACATTGGCCAATTCTTTGGTGAGGGAAAAAAGTTCTTCGTCGACCATGGCCTCCAGGGGCTTGGCGGCCAGGTCCTCCACCACCTCTTCTTCTTCGGTGATGCCCAGTTTCTTGGCGATGGCCTCGGCGGTGACGGCATGGTCGCCGGTGATCATCACCACCCGGATGCCCGCCTTTTTACAGCCGGCCACCGCGTCCATGGCTTCGGGCCGGGGCGGGTCGATCATCCCCTGGAGTCCGGCGAAGATTAGCCCGGTCTCC
Organism: Deltaproteobacteria bacterium; assembly: GCA_016874975.1. Lineage (GTDB taxonomy): Bacteria > Desulfobacterota > Desulfobaccia > Desulfobaccales > 0-14-0-80-60-11 > VGSQ01. The sequence continues at coordinate 4,664 of VGSQ01000036.1, read as the reverse complement.
AGGTCGGCCATGGTGATCTCCGTCTGCCGGACCGGGACTTCCTTGTAAGCCATGCCCAAGACCCGCAGGCCCTCCCGGGCGAAGTGGTCGGCCACCCGGGGGACCTCCGCCCAGCCATCCAACCGACAGGAGCTGCAGATGTCCAGCAGTTTTTCCGGCGCCCCCTTGACGAAGACCCACTGGCGGTCGCCGTGCCGGTGCAGCGTGGCCATGTAACCGCGCTCGGATTCGAAGGGAATGATGAAGAGTTGGGGATAGCGCTCCTTTTCCTCCTCGGGATTCAGGCCCGCCTTCCAGGCGGAGATGATGAGCGCGCCCTCCGTGGGGTCGCCGTCCACCTTGTAATGCCCGTCTTCCAGGCGGACGGAGGATTCGTTGCACAACAGGCCGATGCGGAACAACTTGAGCAGGTCCGGTTCGGCGGCGGGGTTGATGGGGCGTCCTTTCTCCAGAATGACGCCCTGGGGATCATACCCGCTGCCGGTGATTTCATAGATGTCGGCGCCGTCAAAGACCCGCTGCACGGTCATTTCGTTCTTGGTGAGGGTGCCCGTCTTGTCGGAGCAGATGACGGTGGTGCTGCCCAGGGTCTCCACCGCCGGCAGTTTGCGGATGATGGCTTTGCGCTTGGCCATGCGGGCCACGCCGATGGCCAGGGTGATGGTCACCACGATGGGGAGACCCTCGGGGATGGTGGCCACCGCCGCCGCCACCGCGGTCATGAACATGTCCTGGACGCTCGCGCCCAGCAGGATGCCGATGAGGAAGAGCAACGACGATGAGGCCAGGACGATGATGCCGATGGTATGGGCAAACCGGTCGATCTTTTTCTGGAGGGGGGCCCTCGTCACCTGCAGTTCCTGCACGTCGCGGGCGATCCGGCCCAGGACCGTCCTGCCCCCCGTGGCCACCACCACCCCTTTGGCCCGGCCGCTCACCACCGCCGAGCCCATAAAGGCCATATTCCGCTGGTCGCCGGGGGTAAGATTGTCCTCCGGGATGACTGCCGCAATTTTCTCGGCCGGAACTGATTCCCCGGTGAGCATGGACTCGTCGGCCTTGACCTCAACGGTCCGGATCAGCCGGATGTCCGCCGGCACCCGGACGCCGGAGGCCAGAAAGACGATATCCCCGGGCACCAACTCCTCGCTGTTGACCTCCAGCTCCTTGCCGTCCCGCAACACCCGGGCTTTGGCCACCACCATCTTCTTCAGGGCCCGGACGTTCTGTTCCGCTTTGTATTCCTGGATAAAGCCCACCAGGGCGTTCAGCAGCAAAATGGCCGCAATCACCCCCGTGTCCTTGTATTCCTGGAGAAAGGCGGTCACCCCCGCGGCAATGAGCAGGATATAAATCAGGGGACTCTTGAACTGGTGGAGGAGGATTTTCAATTTGCTGACCTTCTCCTCATCCACCAGCTTATTGGGGCCGAATTTCCGCCGGCGATTTTTGACCTCGGCCCCGTCCAAACCGTGCTCCGAGGTCTCCATCTCCGCGAACACCCGTTCGATGTCAAGTTGATACCAGTTCATCCATCCTCCGCCGGGTCGTTGGCCGAAGCCTTGTCTGCCGTGCAGGGATTGCGGTGGGACAGGAGGCCGGGGGCCGCACCCCCCTGCCCCTGCCCCCGGTTTTTCCTCATCACTTCTGAGGATGCCCGGAAGGAGGGATCAAGGCCCCGCAGAACCGGCAGGGAACCGTTGCCTGCTTTTTTCCCCGGGGCACCAGTTGTTCCTGCCGACACTGCGGACAAATCCGCTTGAGTCCTTTGATGGCGGCTAAGGTCGCCGAGATGACGGGAATGCTCATAAGCTCCTCGCTTCCTCCGGTCCTTGAAAAAGACCGGCGGCCTTGCTCAAATCGATGGGCTTCCCCATGGTGATTAAAAGATCCTGGGGATGCAGCTCCAGATCGGGGTCAGGGTTGTGATAGACCTCGGAATCGCGACGGATTGCCAGGACGGTGACCCCGTATTTTTTCCTGAGTTCCACCTGGGCCAGGGATTTTCCCGCCACCGGCGCGCCTTCACCCAGACGAAAGGTGCTGATCTCCACATCATGCAGATGCTGGCCCAGTTGGGCGAAAGCTTCCAGCTCCTTGTACAGGCCGCGAAACATCATATAGCAATTGGCCCTGACTTCGGAAGTGAGTCGGTCGATCTCTTCCCGGGCCACCAGATACTTTTTCAAGACCAGGGTGAAGATTTCCACCGAGGTTTCAAACTCCTCGGGGACCACATCGTCCGCGCCCAGTTCAAACAGGGGCTGCAGTTCATTGACGTACCGCGTCCTGACGATGATGTGGGCTTTCGGATTGAGGTGATGGGTCAGGTTGGTGATGCGCCGCGTCGCCGCCGGGTCGTTGATGACCACCACGACAATCCGGGCCTCCACGATATTGGCGTGCCTCAGAATTTCTTCCTGGGTGGCGTCTCCATAAAATATCGGTTCGCCGCCGGTCCTTTCCCGCCTCACCGTTTCCGGATTCATCTCGATGATGACATAGGGGATGCCCCCGGTCTTGGCGGCCCGGGCCAGATTGCGACCGTTCACGCCGAAACCGATGATGATCAGGTGGTCCCCGGGGATGGATCTGCTGATTTCTTCGGACAGATGAGCGCCCAGCTTCAACCTTTGGGGCAGCGGCCAGCGCAGCAAAAAATCCGCGGCTCGGGGCGCCACGGCCATCATCAGGGGAGTGGCCACCATGGTGATGATGGTGACATCCAGGAACAGTTGATAGCTGTCACCGGTAAACAACCCCTGGCTCTGCCCCGCCTTGGAGAGGATAAAGGAGAACTCCCCCACCTGGCACAGGGCCAGGCCGACCAGGACGGCGGTGCGCAGCGGGAATTTCAGAAACAAGGCGGCCGTGCCGGCCAGCAATGCCTTGAGCAGCAACACTCCCAGGGTGAGCAGGGCGATGATCCCCGGATTCTTCAGGAGGAAATCCACGTCCAGCAGCATGCCGATGGAGATGAAAAAGAAACTGGCAAAGACATCCCGAAACGGCAGGATATTGCCCAGGGCCTGATGGCTGTATTCGGTTTCGGAGACGATCAGACCCGCCAGAAAAGCGCCCAGGGCCAGGGAGAGGCCGGCCTGGGCCGTCAGCCAGGCCACCGCGATGCAGATCAGCACGATGGACAGGAGAAAAAGCTCCCGGTTGCCGGTGCGGGCGATCTGGTAAAGCACGTGAGGCACCACCCACTTGGCGCAGACGATGACCAGACCCACGATCACCATCCCCTTGGCCAACAGGATGAGCAGAGACGCGCCGATATTTTCCGACGCCCCGGCCAGCAAAGGGACCAGTAGCATCATGGGCACGATGATGATGTCCTGAAAAATCAGAACGCCCAGGCTGGTGCGGCCGTGGGGGGTGTCAACCTCGGCCCGCTCCTGCAGGAGTTTGAGGACGATGGCGGTGCTGCTCAGGGACACCAGAAAGCCGATGAAAACGGCCTCGCCCATGGTTTTGCCGAACTGCAGGGCCAGAAACAAACCGGCCGCGCAGGTCGCCCCCACCTGGATGGGTCCGGCTATCAGCACCGATTGCCTGATCTGGAGCAGGTTGGCGAAGGAAAATTCCACCCCGATGGTGAAGAGCAATAGAATGACGCCGATCTCCGCCAAAATCTCCACTTCGTGGACGGCCTTGACCAAGCCCAGCAGATGAGGCCCGGCCAGAATGCCGGTGAGGATAAACCCCACCGTCACCGGCACCCGAAGCTGATGGCACGTGAAGAGGACCACGATGGAGAGGCCGAAGATAATGACCAGATCGGTTAAGATGGGTACCGGCATTTCTCTTCCTGCTTCTGTTTCGGTAGAAGCATTTACTACATCAGAGCAAATAATAGCGGTGGTCAAAAGACCTGTTGAATATTAATTTATAACATGGAACTAGTAACAATATCAATCAAAATCGGTTTCCTGGTCCTGCGGCCCGACGCTTGTCCTCTTGTACTCCTCCCGGGCCCCGCCCCACCACAGGTTTTCCTGCCTCCCGGATGAGACCCGAACCCCTGGGAGGCTGACCGGCAAGTCCCGCAGCCCCCTCAATTTCCCCGTTCCTCTCCCACCCATCATCGGGAAAGCTTAACCATACAACGACATATCTGATAATTTTTTTATGCCGATGGGAGAGATAGGAGCAATAATTCCTCGAGTTTATGTCGTATTCTCGGAGAGGGAGCGCCGCCTGGATGAGGATTCTAACCTGCGATAGAGTAATATGTGGTGTTTTTTTTCCCCAACTTTATTTTCAAATGCCAACGCCAGGACATTGCTCCACCGCTTCTATACATAGCGTCATAAATAATTGGACATGCTGGCCGTCTTTTGCAACTGGTGCTGCCCAGTTTGACACCATAAGATGAAGTCGCCCACGGCGGGATGCGCTGCACTTTCCCGACCTACGGTTTCGACGGTTTTTAATTATGTCCATCTAATTATGACGCTATGTATAAAAAATCCTCACTGTTGCCGTAAACTGTGTCGGCAACGACATACTTGAAGGGAAGCAGGCCATCTTTAACAACGTTCTGCAACATCTCCGCCGCCAACTGCGGCTTGGTTCTGAAGGCCAATTCGGCCGGAAAGTCACATTTGCTGCGACGGAGCCGGTAAGCTTCGCTAAACCACGCTTCGGGAACAAACAGA
>VGSQ01000035.1 GCA_016874975.1 Deltaproteobacteria bacterium | reverse complement strand
GGGGGAGAGGGGGTTTGAAACGACTGTAGCTTTATCCCCTCTCCCCCGATGGGGGAGAGGGTTAGGGTGAGGGGGAAGAAAAGTGCTTGCCACCTGAACTTCATGAATTCGTTGGCCAACAGGGATCAGGTCGATTTTCCGTTTTGGTGGCGGCCCCAAGGTCGCGATGTGCCACCAGGATCTTTTCTATCCTTGGCGTCCCTCCAAAACCCGGAACCTCACCCTGACACCTGACACCTGACACCTGACCACGATTTCCGTAGGCTGCGTCTCACGCACCATTGCTCTGCTTCCCAGACCACCCGGGGGCGGCGGTCCCACATCTTTCCTGCATGTGATCGGCCTCGATGGGGCCGGGGATATTTCATTAATTTTGTCTCAGCGCCGCGAACATGCTCAGGACGCAGGCTGCGGCGCCGCTGGCCTGGCAGACGGTTTCGGAAATGTCCTTGGGGCCCTGGCTGGTCCCGGCCAGAAAGACGCCCGGAGTGGTGGATTCCAGGGAGCGGAGGATGGGGTGCCGGGGCCGGTAAAACCCGGAGGCGTCCCTTTCCGGGGGCAGGTTTTGAAAAGGGAGGCCTTCTGAAGGGGCCTCGAGTCCCACGGCCAGCACCGCCAGGTCCACCGTCAGTTCCTTTCTGCCCCGGCCGGCCAGGTCTTCATAACAGATTACCGCCCGGCCGTCCGCGTCCTCGCGAATCAGGCCCGGCAGCCCTTTGATGAAGCGGACACCGGCCTTGCGGGCCCGCCGGAACATTTCCTCAAACCCTTTGCCCGAAGTGCGGATGTCGTTGTAGAAGATGGTCACCTGGGCTTCGGCGTGGTGCTCCAGGGCCAGCAAGGCCTCCTTGATGGAGGCGGTGCAGCAATAGCCCGAGCAATAGGGCAGGAAGCGGCGGTCCCGGGAGCCCACGCACTGGATGAAGGCCAGGCTCTGGACGGCCCGGCCCCGGCAGGTCAGCAGCGCTCCCTGGGTGGGACCGGTGGCGCAGACAATCCGCTCGTACTCCAGATTGGTGATCACCGCCGGGATGCGCCCATAGCCGTATTCGCTTTTCAACGCGGGGTCAAAAGGTCGGGCCCCGGTGGCCAGGACGATGGCCCCCACCTGCACCTGCCGGGAGCGGGGAACGTCCTCCAGGTTGATGGCCCGGCGTTCGCAGGCCTCCAGGCACATGCGGCAGTCGATGCAGTACTGCTTTTCGATGGTGGCCCGCAGGGGCACGGATTGGGCGAAGATAATGCGGATGCATTTCCGGGGCTTGAGCCCCAGGTTCCAGCGGCTGGGGACAATGACGGGACAGACTTCGGTGCAGGCGCCGCAGCCGACGCACTTGCTCATGTCCACATAGCGGGGCTGCAGGGTCAGATCGACGCGGAAATTGCCGGCCCGGCCGGAAATCCGGTCGAGGCGGGCGTGCGTCAGCACCTCGATGTGACTATGGGTGGCGACCTCCACCAGCTTGGGGCCCAGGATGCAGATGGAGCAATCCAGGGTGGGGAAGGTCTTGTCGAGCTGGGCCATGGCGCCCCCCAGGCTCAGGGAGGCGTCCACCAGGTAAACCGGGCAACCGGCGTTGGCCAGGTCCAGGGCCGTCTGACAGCCGCCGATGCCGCCGCCCACCACCAGGACGGACCGGGAGTGCGGCCCCGTTTCCGGTGCGGGCGCCGGAGCTTCCAGGGCCAGGAGGATGGCCGCCGCCGCCTCTTCCGCCTCGGCGCACCCCAGCACATCGATGACGTTTGCTGCTTTCCCGAGGCGCCCGAACAGGCCGGCATGCCGGGCGGAGCCGCAGGCCGCCACGAGCGGGGGCTCCCCCGGCCGGGCCAGGGCGGCGGCCTGTTTGAGCCCCGCGGGCGTGCACAGGGGGGGACAAAGATGGGCCCGCCGACCCGCGTCCGTTAGCTGCCGGACCAACTCCTCAAGATCGAAGCGAATCTCCGGACAGGTGCAAATCAGCAGTTTCATAGGTTTCCGTTTGTCAGTCGCCCATTAATCGGCCGGTGTCCTTAAGAGTTTGGGGTGGGGGAGGGAGATAAGGGGCACATCCCCTTACCCCCTCCCCACCAAAAAATCTTTTCCTGTGTTACGGGTGGGCCGGAGGCCCAGGCGCGTCTGTTCGCCTCATTTTTCCCTGGTCAATGGCGACGCCATTTCCAGCAGCACCCTTTGAAAGGCCCTCCCCTCGGTGGCCGAAATCCATTCCAGGCGCAGGCGGGCCGGATCGATGCCCTTTTGGGCCAGCTTGGGGCGCAGTTTGTCGATGCGGGCCTGGGCCCGGAGATTGCCGGAAAGATAATGGCAATCCCCCGGCGGATGGCACCCTGACACCAGCACCTGGCCGGCCCCGCGCGCAAAGGCGTGGAGAATGAACTTGGGGTGGACGCGGCCGGCGCACATGACGCGGATGATCCGCACCGCGGCGGGGTACTGGAGCCGGGAAACCCCGGCAAAATCCGCGCCGGCATAAGAGCACCAGTTGCAGCAGAAGGCCAGGATCTTGGTTTCCGGCTCATCCGCCAGGGCCGCGTCGATCTGCTGGAGAATCATCTCGTCGGTAAATCCCAGGGCGATGACGGCCCCGTTGGGGCAGGCGCCGGCGCAGACTCCGCAGCCTTTGCAGGCCGCGTCGATGATCCGGGCCTTTTGCTCCTTGCCCCGGCCCACCAGTTGCACAGCCTGGAAGCAGCATTCCTGGGCGCAGGCGCCGCAGCCCACGCATTTTTCCTGGTCCACGGCGCAGATGACGGCGTCCAGGGTGATGACTTCGTGGGCGAACAGGCCCAAAACCTTGGCGGCCGCGCCGCCGGCCTGGGACAGGGTCTCGGCCAGGTCTTTGGGACCCTGGCAGGCCCCGGCCAGATAGACGCCGTCCAGCACCGTCTCCAGGGGCCGGAGCTTGGGGTGGGCTTCCAGGAAAAAGCCGTCATGACTGACCGGCAGTTTCAGCACTTCCTTCAAAGGTTGCCCATTGCCCGGGGTCATGCCCACGGCCAACACCACCAGATCGAGCCGGTCCTCCGTGTCGACGCCGAGAAGTTCGTTGCGGGCCTGCAACAGCAGTTTGCCGTCCGGCCCGGCGGCGACGTCGGTGACCTCTCCCCGGATAAAGTGGATGCCTGCTTCCCGGGCCCGGTTATACAGGTCTTCCCAGTCCTTCTTGATGGTGCGCACGTCCCGGTAATAAAGGCGGAGGCGCGCCTCCGGGAACCGGGCCCGGAGTTCCAGGGCCTGCTTCAGGGCCGTGGGGCAGCAGACCCGGGAGCAGTAGCGGTTCCCCTCTTCCTCCCGGGAGCCCACGCACAGGACAAAGGCCAGGTCCCGGGGGGGCGTCTCCGCGCCGGAGAGCAGCAGCTTCCCACCCGTCGGTCCATATGGGTCCAGCAGCCTCTCCAGGGCCACCGTGGTGATCACGTTTTCGCACGCCGCCCAGGATTCATAGCGGCTCCCCTGGAGCGCAAAGGGGAGAAAGCCCGTGGCCGCCACCAGGGCCCCTGCGGGGATGGTCTGCCGGGTCTCCTCCGCCGCCAAATCGACGGCCTGCCGGGGACAGGCCTGAAGGCACAGACCGCAGCGGTCGCAATGGTCCAGGTCCACCGCGTAGCGCGCCGGAAAAGCCCGGGGGGAGGGCAGATAAATGGCCTTGCGGAGACTCAGGCCCTCTTCCAGCTCCGCAGGCGCGGCCACCGGGCAGACCTGGGCGCATTGGCCGCACAGGTCGCAGTCGGCGTTCACCATTTCCGGAGCCCGGCGCACCGTCACCTGAAAATTCCCCAGATGACCCGTGACTTCCGTGACCTCGGCGGAGGTCAGCACCCGGATGCGGGGATGGAGCATGACCACCGCCATCATGGGGTTGATCAGACTCAGCGCGGTTTCCCCCCGGGGAAAGGTGCGGTTCAGCCGGTTGGCCATGCCCCCCAGGATGGACTGACGCTCCACCAGGACCACGGGAAAGCCCGCGTCGGCAATATCCAGGGCGGCCCGCAAACCCGCGGGGCCGCCGCCTATCACCAGGGCCTGGCGGGTCACCGGCACCCGGCGCTCGGGCAGGGGTTGGGCCAACCTCAGCCTGGCCAGGCCCATTTTGATCAATTCCAGGGCCTTGACCTGGGCGGCCTGGGGTTCCTGGAGGTGCACCCAGGAGCATTGCTCCCGGATGTTGACCATTTCCAGGAGGTAGGGATTCAGACCGGATTCGGCCAACAGCCGCCGAAAGGTGGCCTCATGGAGTTTGGGAGAACAGGCCGCCACCAGCAGCCGGTTCAGACCGTGCTCCTCAATATCCTTCTTGATTTCCTGCTGGCCGGCCTCGGAGCAGGTGTAAAGATGATGGCGGCAGACCACCACTCCGGGGAGGTTCTCCCCTTGAGCCGCCAGGGCTTCAGGGTCCAGGACGGCGGCGATGTTCAGACCGCAATGGCAAACATAAATTCCCAGGCGGATGTCTTCGGTCATTGTTACAGGGTCTCATCCGGCGGCCTGCCGGGTCCGGCTACGTGAGGCTGCTCGTCCCCCAACAATTTTGTCAACGCTGCTGCCCAGGCCTGGGAAAACGTTCCCGGCAGGGCCACCACCTCCCGGCGGATCAGGGTGACGGCGTCCTCATCGCAGATGTTCCGGCACACCCCGCAGTAACTGCACCGCTCCACCCGCAGGAAGACCCGGTCCCCCTCCCGGACGATGGCCTGGACGGGACAGAGATCGATACATTTACGGCAATCCGGCGGGCACTTGCGGTCATCAATAATCACCTCACCCACAAACTGGGGATTGACCTCGATGGAGTCGTATCGACAGACCTCCAGGCACCGGCTGCACCGGAGGCAGAGGTCGACCTGGGGCAGCGTCCCCAGCCCCGCCTCATCCAGCACGATGGCCTGGCGCGGACAGGCCTCCAGACAGCGGTGACAATGTTTGGGGCACTCCTCCAGGGCATTGGCGATGAGCTTCAACTGTTGGCGGCACCAATGGATTTCCCCTTCCGGCAGCGGCGCGCAGGCCTCGGGGCACTTGCCCTTGTCCATGCGGATTTTGGGGAGGAAGGGGGCCAGCCCCTGGTGTTCGGTGAGGATGGCCTTGGTCTGCCCGTTGAGGGTCAGGGTGATCGCCCCCAGGGGGCAGAAATGGGCGCAGACCTCGCAAAGCACGCAGCGCCGGGGGTCGATGTCGATGTCCAGGTCGGTTTCGCCGGGAATGACGGCCACCGCCTGCCGGGGACAGACCAGAGAGCAGATGTCGCATCTGATGCAGACCTGTTTATCCAGGTGCAACTGCACCTGCTCCACGTACATCCGGAGGGTCAGCACCAGACTGTCGGCGGTTTCCTGTTTTCTCACTTGGGGAATCATATGAACCGCACGTCTCTCCCGATCGCTATATGACGGCCCCCTGACAGGGCGTTGAAAAAACCTTTCGGGGGAGGGGGCCGGGAATCAGCGACCCCTGTCCCCAGAACCCCATAATGGGGTCGGGCTTCGCCAACGGTGGGGCAATAGGCCTGCTCATCCCGCTTCTCTAAAGAGAGCGGTGTTTTTCCATAACCTGCCGACGCGACGGCCGGCCGGACGATTATGCCTTCATCTTCTTCGCCTCCAGGAGGCGGTGGAATTCCCGGGCCCGGTCCTTCAATTGTCGGCGGTACAGTCTGGCCTTGAGGTCAGGGAACTCGCTGAGCAGAAAATCGAATTTTTGGCAGGGGGCGAGATCCGGACATTGGTGGCACTGGTCCAGCCCCCGCTCCAGGGCGCAGCGGCGTATGGGGCAATCCTCATGGCCCTTGCCATTCTTGCATCCCGGGCATTCCGAATGATTCCGGAACCATTCCAGGGCCTTGCTCAGTTCCGCGAAGCTGAAACCTTCCTCGACGGGGAAACAATGCAGCCACCAGTTGGCCCGAAACTGGAACAGATATTTCTGGAGGCGGACGACCGTCTCCAGAAAGGCGGGATTGCCCAACTGACAATCGTCGCACAAGCCGCAAAAACTTGCTCTGATCATGCCTGGTTCTCCTTCCCGCTAAGACAAGGCCGCCCGCATCTGGGCCTCCAGTTCCTCATGGGTAAAGCGGCTCAGGGTGATGGCCTCCGCCGGGCACTCCGCCGTGCAGGTCCCGCAGCCCCGGCAGAGCTCCTCCTCCACTTCGAGGCGGCCGTCGGCCTTGGCCCTAACCGCGCCGAAGGGACAGAGCTGCAGGCAGGTCAGGCAGCGGCGGCACCTGCCCTGGTCGATGCGGGCCGTGATTTCACCGCCGGCCAACTCCGTCTGGAAGAGGATGGCCGCGGCGCGGCCGGCGGCGGCCTGGGCCTGGGCCACCGTTTCTCCCAGGCTCTTGGGATAGTGGGCCAGGCCGCAGAGAAAAATGCCGTAGGTGTGGGTTTCCACCGGGCGCAGCTTCTGGTGGGCTTCCAGAAAGAAGCCCTCCTGGGTCAGGGGAATGCCCAGGAGCCTGGCCAGGCGGGCATTGTCCGGGGCCGGCTCGATGCCCGCGCTCAAGATGACCAGGTCCGCCGCCAGGGCCAGTTCCCTTTGCAGCAGTTCATCCCACACCCACACGGACAGGGGGCGCCGCTTGGCTGCGGTCAGCTTGGGCGGCCTCTCGGGAGTGAAGGGCAGGAACCGCACCCCTCGCTCCTTGGCCTCCCGGTAATAATCCTCCCGGAACCCGTAGGCCCGGACATCCCGGTAGAGGATGGTGAGATCCAGACACGGGTAACGCTCCTTGAGGGCCAGACTGTTCTTGATGGCCTCGCTGCAGCACAGCCGGCTGCAATAGGGGTGTTCCGGCTCCCGGGAGCCCACGCATTGAATCATCACCAAGTGACGGGCCTTCTCCAGCCGGGAGGCCTGGCCGGCGATCAGCTCCTCCAGCTCCAACTGGGTGAGGACGCGGGGGTCCTCGCCGTATAAATAGAGGCCCTGGGGCTGGAATTCCCGGCCTCCCGTAGCCACCAGCACCACCCCGTGCTCCAGGAGGCGCTCCTGAACGCGGCCCCCTGCTTCCCGGCGGACGGTGCTGCGGAAATTGCCCGCAAAGCCTGTGCAGCCGACCAGCGCGGCGGAGGTGAACACCTCGATGTTGGGATGACGGTAAACCCTGACCTCCAACTCCTGGACGAAGGTCGGCGGGTCCAGTCCCTCCAGGGTGAAGTGCAGCCGCCGGGCCACCCCTCCCAAGCGGTCCTCCCGCTCGATGAGGTAGGTGTGAAAACCCTGGTCCGCCAGGCACACCGCGGCGCTCATGCCGGCCACGCCGCCTCCCAGCACCAGGGCCCGGGGGATGACCGGCACAGGCCGGGAAACCAGGGGAGGCAACACCCGGGCCCGCTCCACTGCCATGCCGACCAACCCCAAGGCCTTCTCCCGGGCCGCCTCCGGTTCCTCCTGGTGGACCCAGGCGCACTGCTCCCGGATATTGGCCATGGTGACGTAGCCGGGGTTCAGGCCGGCGCCAGCCGCCACCTCCCGGAAGAGGGGCTCGTGGGTGCGGGGCGAACACGCGGCCACCACCACCCGGTTGAGGCCCAGGGTGCGGATGGTCTCGGCCAGGCGTTGGGTGGACTCCACCGCGCAGGCGAACATCTCGTCCTCCACGTGGGCCACGCCGGGGAGTTGGCGGATTCCGTCGCCCAGTCTGGGCAGATCAATGACGCGGGCGATGTTGGTGCCGCAGTGGCACAGAAAGACCCCGATCCGGGGCGCCGCCGTCGGTTCCGCGGCCGGGAGGGGCCGCCGCGGGGGAAAGGTCCGGGAACTGACGGCCAGCAATTGGGCCGCAGCCTGGGCCGCCGCGCCCGCAGTGGTGACGGACTGGGTGATGTCCATGGGCTCCTGCGCGGCGCCGCAGGTCAGGATCCCCGGCCGCCGGGTGGCCGCCGGGTTGCCGGTCCAGGCCCGGATGAAGCCGTGCCGGTTCAGGGCCAGGCCCTGCACCCTGGACCAGTGCTGCAGATCATGGGGAGGCCGCAGACCCACCGCCAGCACCGCCAGGTCGAAGGCGGCCTCCCGGGGCCGCCCCCCCGCGTCCGCATAGCGCACCCGGACGCCGCCCCCGGGCCGGGGCTCCACCCGGTTCACCCGGGAGCGGATGAGCCGCACGCCTTGCTCCTCCGCCTGCCGGAGATAGGCCTCGTGCCCCTTTCCCTGGGCCCGCAGGTCCATGTAAAAGATCGCGGTCTCCAGCCCCGGGGCGCACAACTCCCGGGCCACCAGGGCCTGTTTGAGGCTGACCAGGCAGCACACCGAGGAGCAGTACGAGGCCGCGCCCGGGTGCAGGTCCCGGGAGCCGGCGCACTGAATGAAGGCCAGGCGGGACGGTTCGGTCAGGTCCGAGGGCCGCAGCACCCGGCCCTGGTGCGGCCCGCCGGCGCTCAAGAGGCGCTCGAACTGCAGGCTGGTGACCACGTCTCCGGCCCCGGCCCCGGGGAAATCCTCCGCCTCGCCCGCCGAGGCGCCGGTGGCCACAATGACGGCGCCCACGTGCAGCAGGCGGTTTTGGGGGGTCTGCTGCAAATCAATGGCCCCGGTGGGGCAGACCTGCACGCAGGCTTCGCAGGGCTTGCCCCGGAACAGCCGGCAGGCCTCGGCAGAGATGACCGCCGCCTGGGGAATGGCCTGGGGAAAAGGCAGGTGGATGGCGCGGGTAAGGCTCAGGCCCAGGTTGTGGGGGTCCGGCATCCCCACCGGGCAGACCCGGACGCATTCGCCGCAGCCGGTGCACCGGGCCTCGTCCACATAGCGGGGCCGGCGGCTGAGCATCACCTGCAAATCCCCCGGCTCCCCCTGGATCTGCCTCACCCGGGTCAGGGTGAGGATGTCGATGCCGGGCGCCCGGGCCATCTCCAGCATCCGGGGCGACAGGATGCACATGGCGCAGTCGTTGGTGGGGAAGGTCTTGTCGAGCCGGGCCATGACCCCCCCAATGGAAGGCCCGGCCTCCACCAACGTCACCGGCAACCCCAACGCCGCCGCGTCCAACGCCGCCTGCTGCCCCGCCACCCCGCCCCCCACCACCAGCACCCGGGCACTCACCACGCGCCCCAGCGGCTGCACCAGGGCCTGGTGGGCTTCCTGGTCCATCCGTCCCATAAAGTCGGTGATGGTTAACGGTGCAGCCGTCAGCGAGTCCATGCCAGTCCGGTAATTTGGCTCGTTCCCAAGCTGTGCTTGGGAACGCACTTATCCGCCAAGCTTAGCTTGGCACTTATTATCGTTCCCAAGTGCAACTTGGGAACGAGTTGAGAACAGAGTTAGACAGCCTTTTTTATACATTTTAGTTAGATAGGAAACGATACGTCATTTTTCCCAAAAACTGTATGGCAGGACTATTGTCGGCTTTTTGCGAGTAATTCCACATAAACCCATTCAAGTGCTGCTCAAGCCCATGACGGTTTGGATTAAATTTTTTCCGCTCTTCCATTATTCTCTCGTGGTCGGGATATTGTTTCTTAAACAAAGGATAAAATTGTGTTGTGGTAAATGTTGGGGTAGCAGCAAGCTCAGAATAATTGTCTTTGAAGACTCTTGCAACAGCATCGTGGGTAACAGGAATAGGCGGTTCTTTAGTGTTTTTCATAATTAGAATCCTCCAAACAATTTTTTAAAGATCTCATTCATAAGCTTTACTTTGGGATGTCATGATGCGCCAAGCTGAGGTTTACACTTATTTTCATCACCAAATTCAACGTGGGAATGAGTTAAAAAGTCATGTAGGTTGGGCTCTGCCCATCATCTCATTGTAAATTTCTTACTGGCGGGCGGAGCCCGCCCTACGGTAACTGAATGACACCATGCCTGAATCCTTAAGGCTTGTCCGTCCCCTTCATCAAATGAGACAGCATTTCCTGAGGGTCACCATCTTCTCCAGCCTCCGCCAAAATTCGCTTGATCAGCCGCCGGCGCAGGTCCTGGATCAGGGTTTCCCCTTGTTGCAGCAGGGCGGCCCGGGCGGGGCTGATTATCCCTTCCCGGACGGCCAGGCGGCGCAGGCCTTCGATGATGTCCAGGAAGCGCACATCCTGGGGGCACTGGAAGGAGCAGCGGGCGCAGCGGGCGCAGTGCCACAGGGCCGCAGAGGACAGGAGCTCGGTGCGCAGGCCGTACATGATCTGCCGGATGATCAGGCTGGGGGAAAACTCCGGCTCCAGCTCGCTCACCGGGCAGGCGGCGGTGCAGACGCCGCAGGAAAAACAGCGCAGCAGGTGGCCGCAGCCCGGCTCCCGGGCCACTTCCTCTTTGAACAGGGGGTCCAGATCGTGCAGGCGCAGTTTCTCATCCATGGAGCGGGAGGTCCCTGTCTGGCATGCGAGATAACTTTGGTGCGCGGTGCGCACCCTACATTATCTTTGGTGCGCGGTGCGCACCCTACATTATCACCCCCTCCCCTCGTGGGAAGGGGTGGGAGGGAGGGGGAGGCGGCCCATTATCCGAGAAATTCACCCCCACCCCAGCCCTCCCCATCAAGGGGGAGGGAGAAAAAGCATCCCTTTGGGTCTCGGCGTCTCAGCATGATTCATTTTGCTCGCCCAGACGCCGGGACGCAAAGTTCAGGTTAACGTAATGGCGCCGGTGGGGCAATGGTCGGCGCACTTGTTGCACTTTTCCGCGGCCTGGATGAGGCGGGTGCACAGGTCCTGGCGGAGCACCACCACCGCGCCGTTGACAACTTTGAAGACCACCCGGTCGGCCGGGCGGGGGCCGCGGCCCAGGCGGGCTTCGTCGCAGTTGCCCAGATGATATTCGCACATGGCCACACAGATGCCGCAGCCGTTGCATCTGTCCGGGTCCAGGTGCATGGCCGGGGCGGGAGCCGCCGGCGGCCCCAGCAGTTCGTGCAGGGCGTCGATAAAGCCGGCGAAATCGGGCTCGTGCAGCACCGGGCAGTCCTCCGGGGCCAAATCCCCCCGGCTGAGCGCGGCGGCGAACTCCGCGCAGGTCAGGCCGCATTGGCCGCAGTCACTGCCGGGCAGAAATTCCAGAAGCTCATCCGGCGTCGCCATCAATCCAGCCCCACCCAGTCTCCCCCCAGTTCATCGGTCACCCAGAGGTTTTCCGGCCGGAAGCTGCGGTACTGGCAGATCTCCGCCAGCAGCGGGCCCGCCGCCGCACCGGTGCGCCGGTAATAGGTGGCCTTGGGGGCGTCGGGCTGCACCAGGGCGAAATCCTCGATGACCACGGTCCCGGCTTTGAGCAGGGTGCGGCAGCGGGCGATACAGTCGGCCCAACGGCTCGGGGGCGTGTCCGGGGGCAGGTCGAACAGGGCCACGTCGGCCCGGGCCCCCGGCGCCAGATGCCCCCGGTCGGCCAGGCCCAAGAGCCGGGCGGGCAGGGTGCGGGTGGCCCAGACCCAGTCCCATAGAGAAAATTCCCGGTCCGGCGGCTCATCGGCCCCGGCCCCGGGCCTGCGGTCCCGGAGCCGCGCCCACCATGAGGACAAGGCCGCTTCGGGGCGTCGCACCGGTCCGTCCACGGAAAAGGCCAGGTTCGGCCCCTGATATTGGCGGGCCAGGCGCAGGGCCGCAGCTCCGGCGTCCGCCCCGGCGTCGGGGGTCAGGTTCAGGGGGTGATACCAACCCAGGTCAACCTTGACTGGTTTCTCCGCAGCCCCGCCCGCAGCCTGGCAGGGGAACCCCAGGTCCGCGGTGCCTCCCCGGTCCAGGTGGGCCAGGGCCTGGTCCAGGCGGCGCGGGTTGGTCAGGGCCCGGCCCAGGGCCGCCAGATGAAAGACCCGGGGTTCGGGCAAAGGCGCCTCCAGCACTTCAGGCGCGGCTTCCAGGCTAAAGCGCAATTCGCACCGCAGGGCCAGCCGGGTCAGGGTCTCCAGGGTTTGGGCCGCGTCCAGGGTCCGGTGGGAATAAAAAGGTTGCCGGTAGCGCACAAAGGGTTCCAGCAGCCGCAGGTCCAGAGCCCGGGTTTTTTCCTGCAGGGCTTTGACGGCCTGCCCCAATTCCTCCAAATGGTTGGGAGATTTCAGCGAGTCATCCAGGTCCCGCAAATTCAGCGCCAGGGAGGCGGAAGTGTCCACCAGGGGGAGGGCGGCCAACTGGCGGTGGACGTAACCGGCGGTGTACAGCGTCAGCAAGGGTTCATGCACATGGGTGTAGCCCGCCGCGGCATAGAGGCGCCCCAGTTCCGTCAGGGAGGGGAAGCGACCCCACAGGCGCAAAAAATTGAGGCCATAGGTGGCCACCTGACCCCGCAGCTCAATGCCGGCCGGCGCCACCACCCGGCCCCGGGCCTCAATGACCCGGTCCGGTTGGGGCAAACTCTCGACGATCCGGTCCCCGGCAATGAAGAGATCCTGCTCCGCCCCGTTGATGCCCTGGGCCGGATCGTACAGGCGCCCTCCGGTGATTTTGATCTTCATGCCATACCAGCCGATGGGGTGCTGTTCTGAAAGTTTGCCCTGGGAGAGGGGGCCAGGGCCGCCGGCTCCCCCGGCCCCCACCTCAAAAAAACAACTTTTCAGGTCGTGAGTCACATCCCTAAATCGCCTTCGCCAGGTCCAGGAGTATCTCCCGATCGGTGGGCCAGGCTGCGGGGAGCACCTGTTTCAGGACCACGGGCAGCCCATCCATCCGGTACGCCACTTCGGCGGCCTCCAGGCCGGCCAGGGCCGTGGGAAACACCACCCGGGCGGAGGCGGTGGTCCGGTTGGCATAGGGACTCAAGGACACCACCGGCACCCGCCGGGCCTGCAAAGCCAGGGCCTGCTCCTCCGGGAGAAACCACCACGGGTCCGCCCCCACCACCAGAACGGCGTCGAATTCCCCCCAATCCGCCGTGGCGTAGGTCGTGAGCAGGCCGCTCTCATGGCCGAAATCCGGCGCTTCCGGGCTCCCCAATTCGTTGAATAGCAGTTGATACAGGCCGGCCGCATTGAAATCCGCGGACAGGGGAAAAAGCACGAAAGGCCGCTCCTCGCCCAAGCGGGCGGCCAGGCCCGCCAGTTCGTCGAGCAGGGCGAACCCCTGGTTATACGTGGCCCCCCGGCCGAAGAAGATGACCCCGAAGTCGCCCTGGGAGAGAAATCCCGCCAGTTTTCGGGTCCCCTTCACCGCAGGCCCCGGCCCCGGAGCGCCCTCAAGATGTTCTCTAATTCCGGAGAGGAGCTGCAATTCCCGCCCCGGTTCCACCTGGACAAACAGGTGGCAGAATTTGGCCACCTCCGTCCGGTAGAGGTCCACGGCCGCCACCCGCCGGTCTTCCACGCCCCTTTCCGTGAACCGCCCCCGGGCAAAGACGCTGTAGCGCACCGGGTGGCGGGGACAGGAGTGAAGCGGGTTGGCCCCCCAGAACAGCACCGTGTCGGCCTCATCCCGGATCACTTCCAGGGGCGCCCAATAGAGGCCGTGCTTTCTCAGGCTGTGGTAATAGGGAGCGGTAAAGGCCAGGTCGGCCGGTTCCAGGCGGGCCCTGAGCTTGCGGGCCAGATGCAGGGCCGCCTCCTGGGCCCGGGAACCGGTGTTGGTCAGGCCATAGAGCAGGGGCCGCCGCGCGGCGCCGAGAATTTCGGCAGCCTGTTCCAGGGCGGTCTCATACGATACCTCCCGGGGCCGGCCGTTCAGCCTTGCCAAGGGTTTCAGGATGCGGCGGCGCTCTTTGCGGGGATGGGATCTCTTGCAGGGAAAGAACCGGCTCAGTCCCCAGAGGCAGACATTGGCCACTTCCAGGAGTTGACCTTCCGCCACGGTCAAATCGAGGTCGTCACAGAGGCAGCCGCACCCGGTGCAGATCATGGATTGCTGTCCGGCTTCCACCTTTTTTGCACCCGGTTGGTTTTATACTGTTATCCTACCACCATCGATGGCCGATTCCCAGATGAAACCGACATGGAGGATTCGGGCCGCCCCCGGGTGGGCAAAAATGTGGGGCCGAAGCCCCGGTTGGGTTGTCTCGAGGAGGTTTGTGCAGGGCAGACGCCTGCATCAATGTCCTTAGGGGGTGGGAATCCGGTGGGGCGTCACCGGTTGATGAGGCGATACAATTCCTGGGCCTTGGCCGCGTCCAGTTGTTTCAGCGCTTCGTACCGCCGGGCCGCCTCCACCCGGTCCTTCAGGTGGACGCAGGTCTTGCCCAGCATCAGGTTGACGTCGGCATCCTTGGGCGCCAATTTGAGGGCCACCTCAAAGACCTGGCGCGCATCCTTGTACGATTCGGCCAGGTAATAAAGGAACCCCAGATTATAGACGTAGACGGCGCTGCGGGGATTGAGTTTGACGGCCGTGACGTAGGCCTTCTCCGCCTCCCGGTATTTCTTGAGTTTGCGGTAGGTCAGCCCCAGGTAGTTGTAGGCCCGGGCGTACTTGTCGTACAGTTGCACCGCCTTCTTGAAGGCCGCCAACGCCTCCTCGTAGTTGCCGGCGTTATACTGCTTCTTGCCATATTCATAGAAGGCCTGGGCCTGGATGGTCTCCTGGTCCAGCATGACCTTGGCCAGGGGTTGGGGCGAGGCGGCCTCCAGCTTCCGCACGTATTCCACCGGGATGGCGAAGTTGACGTTCTGGCCATGGGGGAACAGGAAGGAGATCACCCCCACCACTTCGCCCTTTAAGTTCAGGACCGGCCCGCCGCTGGAGCCCGGGGAGATGGGCGCGGTGACCTGCAGCACCGGAATCTTGGGCAGGTCGGCTTGGGAGACCACCCGCACCGCGGCCACGATGCCCTCGCTGACGCTCTGCTCAAATCCCAGCGGCGCCCCCACCACCACGATCCGTTCCCCCACCTCCGGGATGGTTTGGGCCAGGGGCAACACGCTATAGGACCCCGGGGGGGCGTCCACCTGCGCCAGGGCCAGATCCCATTTTTCTTTGCGACTCACCGCCATCACCCCTTTGATGGGATAGAGCTTTTTCCCCACCTTCGCTTTGGCGTGGGTCTTGTTTTCCAGGACATGGTGGTTGGTGATCAGCCAACCCTGCTTATTGATGAAAAAGCCGCTGCCGGTGTCGGCCAGGTTGCCCGAAATGTCATAGGCATAAATTTTCACCACCCCTGGCAGCACCCGCTTGATGAGTTGGGGCAGACCCTCTGCCGTCGGGGTGGTGGTGGCGCCGGGGGTGGTTGGGGGCGGGGGCTGAGGCTTGCTCTCTTTTTCGACACCGCCCTCCTCCTTTTCCGTGGCCCCGGAGGTGCCCCCGGGGGAAGTGCCGCCGCCCCCCGCGGCCTCCTTCACCTTTTGGGCAAACTCTTCGGGGACCTTTTTCCCCGCTTTCCGGGCCTTGTCGATGTCCTGCTGGGCCTTGTCGTACTGCTTCAGGCTAAAATAGAGGACGGCCCGGTTGAGATAGATGTCCCCGTTATTGGGGCTCATGGCCTCGGCTTTGGCGAAATCCGCCAGGGCCGGCGCCGCCTGGCCCTTGTACATGTAGCACCGCGCCCGCTGGATATAGGGGCCGACAAAGGCGTGGAGCTCGATGGTCTTGCTGTAATCGGCGATGGCCTCGTCATAGCGCTTCTTCCCCTCGTAGAGCATGCCCCGCAGGAAATAGGCCAGGTAGAGCTTGGGGTTCAGGCTGATGGTGGTGTCCAACTCCTTGATGGCTTCGTCCAGCTTGCCCTGGGCCACCAGATTCTTGGCCTTGATAAAGCTGGTGGCCGCTTCCGGGGACACCTCCTCCGCCGCCGCCGGCAGGACGAACAGAAACATTGCCGCCAACACACACAGAGCCAGCCGTCTCATGGCTTGTCCTCCTCTGCCCTGCTCCGGGACCCCCAAGGGCCCGCCGCTGGCTTCATCTTGCGGGGGAACAAAAAACTTGTCAAAAGGAAAATTTTCCTCTATCATAAATTACCACTCAGGGCGGTTAACTCAGTGGTAGAGTGCCATCCTCACACGGTGGAAGTCACTGGTTCAAATCCAGTACCGCCTACCAGCAAATTCAAGGGGTCACGGTTTTGAACCGTGCCCCTTTTCTTTCGGACCGGCAGGCCGCCGCCATGGTGGCGAGCATGGGCATCTCATTCATGCGCGCATGCTTTCGAACCAGGACAAGGCTTGGTGGTGCCGGTGTCCTCGCCCGGTGTATCAACGCCGCCCACGCAGCGAGGGTGGATACCCGGGGGCAGGTGTCCTGCCTTTCCCCTGCTTCGAAAAGTTTTTTGTAGGGTGCGCACTGCGCACCGTAACCATGCTTAACTTTTCATAATTTATGGGTGAGCCCAAGGACCATGAGGAACTGCTCTGATAATCAGCGGGAATATGGTGGGCAGAGCACACCCTACTTTTCCTCCCCCACCCCACGTTTCATGGTAAAATATCTTGCATGAATCTCTGATTCGCCGGAGCAGGCGCACCCCGCCGGCCGCCGGCCCCTGCCCAGGAGGGATGTTCACATGGAAAACTCGCCCGAAACGGCCCCCACCCCGGCCCCGCCCTCCCGGACCCGCATCGCCGTCCGGCTGCTGTACACCGTGCTCTTTCTCATCGTCTTCGGCGTGGTCCACTTTCTCATCAACCTGACCGTCCTGTTCCAGTACATCCTGCTCTTCATCACCCAAAGCCCCAGCGAGCCGGTGCGACGCTTCGCCAACCAGCTGACGGCCTACGCCTACCGGCTGATGCGCTACCTGACCCTGAACGACAACGACCGGCCCTTCCCCTTCAGCGACTTCCCCCCGGACCTGGAGCCGCCCGCGGGGGAGGTTAAGTTCGATTAGGGGCGCTCCCTGGCCGGGGATCAATGGTGGGGCCTAATGTAGGGCGGGCTCCGCCCGCCGAAGGAAAAGGCCTTGAAGCCAAGCATTGCAACACCGTGGGGAGGAACAGCCATGAACATCCGGGAGGAGCTTAATAAAGTCCTGGATAGCTTGCCGGAGGACTCCCTGGAGGCCGTCCTGGAGTATGCCAGGTTCATCCAGGAACCTGAGGAAGTGGAGCCTTCTGAGGAGGAGCGTCAGGCCATAGCCAAGGGCAAAGAGGAGATAGCCAGGGGTGAAGTGGTGAGATGGAGGGATATCAAGAAAAATGCCTTATGAGGTAAAGCTCACCAAGACGGCTCAAAAGGTCTATGGCAGGCTCCCTCCCAAGCTCCAGGCCGGCCTTGACAAATCCTTTGTCCACCTGGAGGCCGACCCCAGGAGCAACCCGAACGTCAAGAGGCTCAAGGGTTTTCCGGGGAACTACAGATACCAGGTGGGGGGCTGGCGTATCCTCTATGAGGTGGACGAGGCAAAGAAAACGGTAACGGTTTATGAGATAGGGCCAAGAGGAGATGTCTACAAAGGCCATTAGTTTTATGGAGGGACTTCCGGCAAACACAAAAGGCCCTGTATGAGTGCTACCACTATGAGGACTTGTATCTGCCCTACAAAAGAAAACGAGCGCGCCTTGCAGGCCATGGTCCCGGGGTTTGTCCCACCGATGGAAGGACCGTGCCCCAGGGACCTGCAGAGGTCTCACCGCTCAAGTTTAATTTAATGGCCACCCTGGAAATTGTCAAGTATTATCTCCTTAAACTCAGTGCCGCAGGTTGGGCCAGCGCACCGCACACCGGCGGGACGCCGGTGCCACCGGGGTTTTGGCAGACTCGTGAGGTGCTGCCATCATGGAATGTTGGTGTAGGACACCCGCCCCCGGGTGTCCCGCCTCGGCTTATCAGACATCAGAGGAGCGCCCAGAGCTTTCCCAGGGCTGAGATCATGGTGCGCGGTGTGCACCCTACCATCCCCTGGTGGCACCGGCGTCCCGCCGGTGCAGAGCATGGCGTGCTCCGCCCGCTTAAGCCTCGGAGGAAATCATGACAGAGGAAATCGAAGACCGCTTTGAAAACCTGGAAATGGAACTGGCAAAGACTAAAGCCGAACTGAGCAAGGTGAACCATCGCAATCTCTGGCTTTTGGGAGGCGCGGTCCTGATGGCGGGTCTTCTGGCCTTTGTCTGGGCGTCCGCAGTTCACCAGAATATTCGGGCTAATCAGTTTATGCTGCTGGATGATAAGGGCCGGATGTTCGCTTGGCTGCTCAGACACAAGGACAATACGACGTTGCACCTGTATGGCCGGGAGGGATTAATAACTGGCGCTCAGCTGGATGCATATAAGGACGGCGCGACTCTTCACTTGTGTGACGAGCTTGGATTTAAGAGGAGCGCTTGGCTTGCCGCAGACAAGGATGGTTCAATTCTGAGACTGTCTGGGGAGAAGGACAAAGGAGCCGCTTGGCTGGCCGTAGACAAGGATGGTACGAGCCTGAACCTGTCTGGGGAGAAGAGCAAAGGAGCCGCTTGGCTGGCCGTAGACAAGGATGGTTCAAGTCTGAGACTGTCTGGGGAGAAGAGCAAAGGAGCCGCTTGGCTGGCCGTAGACGAGTATGGTGCAAGTCTGAAACTGTATGACGAGAAGGGCAAGCTACGCGCCTTGCTGAACGTGAGCAAGGACGGTGAGCCGGGACTGTATTTCTTGGACGAGAAGGGCAAGATCGTAAAATCCCTTACCATTCCGTGAGCCGAATGAACATCAACCCCTATGACACCCTGAGGACCCAGCACTGGCTTTTTAATCGGTAGAGCCTTCGAAGATGGTTACATATTCGCGTATTGCTGCTCTTGATCTATTATATAATTGATGTACAATAGATAATATCTAATATCACGAAACTATGAATAATAAGGATGAAGATTCTATGAAAAGAAATGATGTTTCGATGGTTGCATTATTGGAGTGGATGAATTCGCAGCTTTCTAATTATGACAATTGTGATGATTGTCGGTTTACCTCAGTTCTACAATTGAGAGAATATGACCAGGATGGATGTAATTGGTCATCAGCAAACCTCCAATGTAGCGGTGTGCCTGTAGATGTTTGTGCACAAATTGCCAACGATATTGTAGCTCATGCTAAACGACTATTTAATGTAAAATAACCTGCTTGAAAGCCAGACAGCATTTAAGAGGCATGACTGATAATGCTGGGAGCCGCTTTACCCCTTGCAATATGCGTTAGGGCATTCTTTTTTCTCGTTCTCTAGCGGGAGCTTGGGAACCAGGAATTATATGTAGAGCAGGCGCCCTTGCCTGCTCTTTTCAGGGAACAGCCGGGGGCAGCTGTTCTACATTTTTTCAGGCCATGATAAAATCTCCAAAATCCCCACCATCCCCAGGATAATCTCATTCCCAAGATCATGCCGAATCCGCACGATCATCGTTTGCCGTCTGCACCGGGCCACCGGAAGATCGACTACCGGGCCGAGCTCAATCCGGCCCAGTATCGGGCCGTGACTACCACCGAGGGGCCGGTGTTGGTCATTGCCGGGGCGGGGAGCGGCAAGACCCGGACGTTGGTTTATCGCCTGGCCTATCTGGTGGACCAGGGCGTGGATCCGGGGGCCATTTTGCTGCTCACCTTCACCCGCAAGGCCGCCCGGGAGATGCTGGGCCGGGCGGCGGAGCTCATGGACCAGCCGCTCACCCAAGTCACCGGCGGCACTTTTCATAGCGTGTGCTATCTCTGGCTCCGGCGCTATGGGGGGCTTTTGGGCTATGGCGACGGCTTCACGGTGATGGACCGGGACGACCAGGGGCACCTGCTGGCGCTGCTGAAAGAGCAGTTGGGCCTCAAGACCGTGCAGGGCCCCTTTCCCCGCAAGGACACGGTGGCCGACATCCTGGGCGCCGTGGTGAACAAGCGCCTGACCCTGGAAGGCGTGCTCCGGGACTACCCCCAGTTCCTGCCCCAGCTTCGCCATCTGGACGCCATCGCTAAGGCGTACGACGAGGAAAAGCGCCGCCTCAACCTCATGGACTTCGACGACTTGCTGGTCCAGGGGGCGCGGCTCCTCACCGAGCACGAGGAGGTGCGCCGGGCGCTCTCGGAGCGCTACCGCTACCTCATGGTGGATGAATACCAGGACACCAACCACCTGCAGGCCGAGCTGGTGCGCCTGCTGGCCTACACCCACCACAACGTCATGGCCGTGGGCGACGACTGCCAGTCCATCTATTCCTTCCGGGGGGCGAATTTCAGGAACATCATGGACTTCCCGGCCCTGTTCCCCGGCGCCCGCCTCATCAAGCTGGAGGAGAACTACCGCTCCACCCAGCCCGTGCTGGAGCTGGCCAACGCCATGATGGTGGAGGCCCGGGAACAATACACCAAGTGCCTCTTCAGCCGCCGGCCGGACGGCTTGAAACCCCGGCTCTTCCGCCCGGCCAGCGAAAACGAGCAGTCCCGGCTGGTGGTGGCCCAGGTGCAGGAGCTCCGGCGCCAGGGGCTGCCGCTCCGCCAGATGGCGGTGCTCTTCCGAGCCGGGTACCACTCCTTTGACCTGGAGATCGAACTGGTGCGCCAGGCCATTCCCTTCATGAAGTTCGGCGGCTTCAAGTTCATGGAGAGCGCGCACATCAAGGACCTGCTGTCCTATCTGCGGGTGGTGGCCAACCCCCGGGACACGTTGAGCTGGACGCGCCTGCTGTCGCTCATCCCCGGGGTGGGCCGCCGGACCTGCGCCAGGCTCACCGGGCAGATGGGGGACGGCTTCACCCTGAAGGAGGCTCGGAGCTTGTTGCAGGGTCAACGCCAGGCGGGCCTCAAAGAGCTGGCCGGGGTGCTGGAGGAGCTGGCCGGCCCCTCCCAGACCATGGTGGCCCGGCTCAACCGGGCCCTGGAGCACTACGAGCCCCTGATGGCGGGCCGCTTCGACGACTATCCCAAGCGCGCCAAGGACCTGGAGCACCTGCTGACCATCACCGCGCGCTACAAGGAACTGCGGAGCTTCCTCAACGACCTCACCCTGGACCCGCCGGCCAGCATGGCGGACATTACCGGCGTGGCCCACGACTACCTGACCCTGTCCACGGTGCATTCGGCCAAGGGCCTGGAATGGGAGGCGGTCTTCATCATCTGGGCCGCGGAGGGGCGCTTTCCCGTGTTCACCATGCAGGAGCGGGAGGACGACACGGAGGAGGAGCGCCGCCTCATGTACGTGGCCGTGACGAGGGCCAAACGTCATCTGGCTATCATTTTCCCGGCGGCAGGATATAATAGAAGCTTGGGCTATACCGCCAACTCTCCCTCCCGCTTCATCGCCGGCCTGCCCCGGAAACTGCTGGAGCCCTGGCGGGTGGAGGTGGAGAGGGGGTAGTAGGTTGAGATTCTTCGCCCTCTTTTCAGTATTTCTTGCTAAAATATTTCAATCTTCTTGGCAAGGAAATACCATATGATTACCAAGGTAACAATTAGGAGATTTAAAAGATTTAATGATGTTGAGATAGAGTTAGGAAACCCGGTTGTATTTATCGGACCTAATAATTCTGGAAAAACTACTGCGTTGCAAGCACTTGCTCTTTGGGATATAGGAATCAAGCGGTGGAATGAAAAAAGAGGAAAAAGGAAAGCAATGGGGGAAAGGCCGGGGGTAACAATTAACCGACGTGATTTGATAACTATCCCTGTACCTAACGCGAAAATTCTTTGGCAAGATTTACATGTTCGCGACGTACAAAAAGACGAAAAGAGGCAACAAACGAGAAATATTAGGATAGAAATTGAAGTAGAGGGAATAACCTACAATAAATATTGGAAATGTGGACTTGAATTTGACTACGCAAATGAGGAATCATTTTATTGCCGTCCTTTGCGCATATCTGAAGGCTCTAACCCCCAGCGAATGGAAGTCCCTGAGGAAGCTACAAGACTCCGAATTGCATTCTTGCCTCCAATGTCTGGTTTGGCGGCTAATGAAACTCGTCTTGATATTGGTGCAATAAATGTCCGGCTTGGAGAAGGTCGGACAGCAGAAGTCCTGCGCAATTTATGTTATCAAATAATCCAAGGGGAAGATGGTAATGAAAAATGGACAAAAGTTTGTAACAAGATCGATAATCTTTTTGGAGTAAAGCTTGATGATCCTCAGTATAGCCCAGAACGAGGCGAAATTACAATGAATTACCGTGATCAGACAGGGGTACGGTTAGACCTTTCTGCTTCTGGACGCGGATTACAACAGACTTTATTACTATTATCTCATCTCTCTTTAAATCCTGGATCAATCTTACTTTTGGATGAACCAGATGCTCATTTAGAGATATTGCGCCAACGGCAGATATATCAGGTTCTTACAGACGCAGCCCGAGAACAAAATAGTCAAATTATTGCAGCCAGCCATTCAGAGGTAATTTTGAACGAAGCTGCAGATCGTGATGTTGTTATTGCTTTCTTGGGGAAACCACACAGAATTGATGATAGGGGAAGTCAGGTCTTAAAATCTCTAAAAGAAATTGGCTATGAACAATATTACCAAGCTGAACAAACAGGTTGGGTACTATATCTTGAAGGTTCTACGGATTTGGCAATTTTATATTCCTTTTCCAAAAAACTAAACCATCCGGCCATGGCATTTCTTGAGCGCCCTTTTGTGCATTATGTGCAAAACCAACCTCAGAAGGCTAGAAATCATTTTTGCGGATTGAGAGAAGCAAAGAATGATTTAGTCGCAATTGCAATTTTTGATAGACTGGAACAGACCATTAGAGATACTGCTGGTTTAAGAGAATATATGTGGGGGAGACGGGAAATCGAAAATTATATCTGTTTCCCAACAGCTTTGATAGCTTATGCTGAATCATCGGCCTTTGATTTGGGTCTTGGCCCTCTTTTTGAAAATGTGGAGCGAGAAAATAGAAGAAATATTATGGAAGAATGCATTAATGATTTAGTCCCTCCAGCTGCTTTGCGAGATTTATCAGACCGTTGGTGGAGAGATACAAAAAGTAGTGATGATTTCCTGGATCGCCTATTTGAAACATTTTTTCAAAAACTTGGCCTTCCCAACCTTATCAGGAAAACAGACTATCATATTTTAACCGAATATGTTCCCATTGAAGCTGTCGACCCAGAAATATCAGATGTTTTGGATATTATTGTATCAGTAGCTTCCGAGGCCAAACCAATAAACTGAGAATAATCAACCCCTATGAAAATTGAACCTTCCTATTTGAGCGCTCTCGGTTCTGGGCTCCTCCATGAACGTATCCAGGCCGCCTATGACATCCTCAGCCAGTGCACCCTCTGCCCCCACCGCTGCCTGGTGGACCGGCACGCGGGGGAGTTGGGCGTCTGCCGCACCGGCGACCAGCCCGTGGTGTCGTCATACAGCGCCCACTGGGGCGAGGAGGACCCCCTGGTGGGCAGCCGGGGGTCGGGCACCATTTTCTTCACGCACTGCAACCTGTTCTGCATCTTTTGCCAGAACTGGGAGATCAGCCACGGCGGCCAGGGCGAGGAGATCACCGCCCGGGACCTGGCCGGCATCATGGTGCATCTGCAAAAACAGGGGTGTCACAACATCAATTTCGTCACCCCCAGCCATCAGGTTTATCAGATCCTGGCGGCCCTGCCCCAGGCCATGGAGTGGGGGCTGAACGCGCCGCTGGTCTACAACACGGGCGGCTACGATTCAGTGGAAACTTTGAAGCTGCTGGACGGCATCGTGGACATCTACATGCCGGACTTCAAGTTCTGGGACCCGGCCGTGGCGGCGCAGCTCTGCCAGGCGCCGGACTACCCCGAGGTGGCGCAAGCGGCCGTCCGCGAAATGCACCGCCAGGTGGGTGACCTGGTGCTGGACGAGCACGGCGTGGCCCGCCGGGGGCTGTTGGTGCGGCACCTGGTGCTCCCCGACGGCCTGGCGGGGACCAAAGAGGTGATGGAGTTTCTGGCCCGGGAGATTTCGCCGCACACCTACGTCAATGTCATGGCCCAGTATCGGCCCTGCGGCCGGGCCTTTGAGCACCCGTCCCTGGGCCGCCACCTGAACTCCCTGGAATTCCTCCAGGCCCAGGAGCTGGCCCGGCAGGCCGGCCTCACCCGCCTGGACCGCCGGGAAAAGCTCTTCCGCTGGCTCTAACCCGCCATGAGCGACACCATCTATGCGGTGGGCGACATCCATGGCTGCCGGGGGCATCTGGAGCGGCTTCTGGACGTGGTGCAGCCGGACCTGAGCCGGGACCGCCTGGTCTTCATGGGAGACTACATCGACCGGGGGCCCGACTCCCGGGGGGTGGTGGATTACATTTTGGGCTTGCAAAAAATCAATCCACCTGAACATATTATCTGTCTGAAGGGTAACCATGAGGCCATGCTGCTGGACTATCTGGCAGACCGGGAGATGGAGCTGTTCCTCTTCAACGGGGGGCTGTCCACCATCCGGGAGTACGGCGGCCGAAGGGGGGACCCGGGGTCGGCCCTGGAGTTGCCGCCGGACCACCTCGCCTTTTTCCGGGGGCTGAGGAACTATTACGAGCCGCCGGACTACATCTTCGTCCACGGGGGCCTGAGACCGGGGGTGCCGCTGGCCGAGCAGGCGGAGGAGGACCTTTTCTGGATCCGGGGGGAATTCATCGCCTCCTTTGAGGACTTCGGGCGCCGGGTGATCTTCGGCCACACCCCTTTCCGGCGGCCCCTGGTGATGCCCAACAAGATCGGCATCGACACCGGCGCGGTGTACGGCAACCTCCTGACCTGCCTGAAACTGCCCGAGGAAATCTTCTATTTCGCCGGCCATGACTCGGTGGAGAAGACCGGCGTCGGGAATGATAGACGCTAAGGGTGCCCAAGCGGAGCTTGGGAGCGAGGATTTTATTGAACTTACTGCCCCGCAGAGAAGGCCGGCATCAGCCGCGGTCTTTGTCGGGTCCGAGGAGTCGTCCGCATGTTGCGCACCGTCCGCCTGAAGTTTCTTTTGCTTTTCATTCTGACCGTCATTTCCGTGGTTTTCATCCTGCCCTCGCTGCCCGGGGTCAGCCTCCCCGCTTGGTGGGAGAAGTACGTCAGCCGGGGTCTGAGCCTGGGGCTGGACCTCAAGGGCGGTATGCATCTGGTCCTGGAAGTGGACCTGAAAAAGGTGACCGCCAACGCGCTGACCCGGGCCGGCACGGAAATGAGGGAAGTGGCGGAAAAGCGGGGTTTGCCCGTCAAAATCGGCGAGGTGGCGGTCGATGAGCTGCCCGTGACCCTGGTGGGGGAGTCCGAGCAGAGCGCCTTCTTCAAATTCCTGAAGGATGAATTCCCCTACCTGGAGACCGTCGCGTCGCCCCAGCGGGAGGGCGGCAATCTGGTCTTCCTGTTGCGCCTCAAGCCCGATGAGCTTGCCGACCTGAAGAACAAAACCCTGGAACAGAGCCTGGAGGTGATGCGCAACCGCATCGACCAGTTCGGGGTCACCGAGCCCGTCATCGTGCGCCAGGGGACCGAGCAGATCGTGGTGCAGCTGCCCGGCATCCAGGACCCCCAGCGGGCCCTGGACCTCATCGGGCAGACGGCCCAGTTGGAATTCAAGCTGGTGGACGACCAGACCTCCCTCAACCTCTCGGAGCTCATCGACCAGGCCACCGCCAGCGGCAAGCTCAAGCCCGGCTACACCCGGGAGGAGCTGAACCAGGCCCTGGCGGACAAGCTGCCCCCGGACACCGAAATTTATTTTGAGGACCGCATCGACCGGGAGACCAACCGGCGCCAAAAGGTGCCGCTGCTCATCAAGAAAAAAGTGCTTCTGAGCGGCGACGCGGTCAAGGGCGCCTCGGTGCGCATCGGCGACTATAACGAACCTTACGTTTCCGTTGATTTCAACCGCCGGGGCGCCGATGAGTTCGGCAAGATCACCGGCGAAAACGTGAAGCGCCGCCTGGCCATCATCCTGGACAACGTGGTGCGCTCGGCCCCGGTGATCCAGGAGCGCATCGGCGGCGGCAAGGCCCAGATCACCGGCTCCTACACCTCGGAAGAGGCCCACGACCTGGCCATCGTACTCCGGGCCGGGGCGCTGCCGGCGTCCGTCAAGATCGTCCAGAACATCACCGTCGGGCCCACCCTGGGGCAGGACTCCATCCGCAAGGGCATCATCGCCGGCATCCTGGGCACCGCCCTGGTGATTTTCTTCATGATCTTCTACTACCGCCTCTCGGGGGTGGTGGCCAACTATGCCATGATCCTCAACGTGATCATGCTGCTGGGTGCCCTGTCCCTCCTGAACGCCACCCTGACGCTGCCCGGCATTGCCGGCATCATCCTCAGCATCGGTATGGCGGTGGACTCCAACGTCCTCATCTACGAACGCATGCGGGAGGAATTCGCGGCCGGCAAACCCCTCAAAGCGGGCATCGACGGCGGCTACGACAAGGCCCTGTGGACCATCATCGACTCCCACGTCACCACCCTGATCACCGCGCTGGTGCTCTTCCTGTTCGGCACCGGGCCCATCAAGGGTTTTGCGGTCACCCTGAGCCTGGGCGTCACCCTCAACCTCTTCACCGCGCTGTTCGGCACCCGGGTGGTCTATGACTGGCTCATCCTGAAACGCTGGCTCAAGAAGCTCAGTTTTTTCCATCTCTTCGAGAAGCCGAATATCGACTTCATCGGCCCCCGCAAATACGCCTTCATCGCCTCCGGCCTGCTCAGCGCCCTGGGCATCTTCGCCTTCATTCAACTGGGCTTCATGGGCAAGGGCAACCTGGGGGTGGAGTTCAGCGGCGGCGCCATGGTGCAGCTCAACACCGCCCAACCCTTCACCGTGGACCGGGTGCGCGCCGCCCTCAACCAGGAGGGGTGGGGGCACGCCGAAATCCAGCCCCTGGAGGGCGGGCTCATGGTGAAGCTCAAGAAGTCGGAAGAGTCCGTGGGCCAGATGGCGGATCACCTGACCCGCATCCTCAACCAGGCCATGCCCCGGAATCAATTCACCGTGTCCGGCACCTCGGAGATCGGCGCCTCCATCAGCCAAGACCTGCGCAAATGGGCCGTCATCGCCATCATCCTGTCTTTAATCGGCATCATCGCCTATATCGCCTTCCGCTTCGAATTCATCTTCGGCATCGGGGCCACGGCGGCCACCTTCCACGACGTCCTGTTCGTGCTGGGCGTCTTCTACCTCCTGGATAAGGAGATCACCCTGCTGGTGGTCACGGCCCTGCTCACCATCGCCGGCTACTCCCTCACCGACACGGTGGTGGTCTTCGACCGCATCCGGGAGAACCTGGCCCGGCGTCGCGGCAAAATGGGCGAGATCATCAACCTGAGCGTCAACGAGGTGCTGTCCCGCACCATCGTCACCAGCACCACCGTCATCCTGGTGGTGGTGGCCCTCTATTTCTTCGGCGGGGTGGTCCTCCAGGACTTCGCCCTGGCCATGATTCTGGGCGTCACGGTGGGCACCTACTCCTCGGTGTTCGTGGCCAGCCCCATCATCTACGCCTTCCGCAAAGAGGTCAAACGGGTGGAGGTGAAGCGGGACAAGGTCATCGAACTGGCGGCCCAGAAACAGAAACGACAGGAGAAAAAGGCCGCACCCAAGAAGAAGGGCGGGAAGAAGTAGGGGGAAGGGCAGGGCTGTCCGGCGCGATTTTTGCTCACAAGGCATCTCTGACCAGGATATTGCCTTCTATCCTTGATGTTTCGGCCCTGAGAGAAAGGGAGGTGCATATCCAAAAGGCCTCCGGACATGGAATATCCTTCATCAAAGGCTCCCTCCCCCTTGATGGGCATAAGCGCTAACTTAAGGCGTTGTTACATTTTCAACTGACTGACCATTAGTGTCCGGCAAGGTTATTGCAAGAGTTAGAAGGCGGCAGCCACATTGAACAGGAACATTTGAAGCAGCGGCGTCTTTTCTCTGGGACAGAGCATCTCCCAGAGGCTGGTCCGAGTCATCAACATAGTTTGCATCAACCGGCTGAGTTCTAACAGGCCCCAGCCTACGGTGCTCCGCAACTTCAGCAAGA
>VGSQ01000034.1 GCA_016874975.1 Deltaproteobacteria bacterium | reverse complement strand
ACAGGTTTCGCAAGATCCTGGTTCGCTATGAGAAAACCCATTCCAGTTATGTTGCCCTGCATCATTTGGCAGCAGCAATAATCTGCTGGCGAAAAATTGGAGTTATTTACGGATAAGCTCTAAATATCCAATTCCTTCAAATCCAGCACGTTGTTTTGAATAAATTCCCGCCTCGGCTCCACCTTGTCGCCCATGAGGATGGTGAAGATCTGGTCCGCGGAGCTGGCGTCCATGACGTTCACCTGCAGCAGCGTCCGGGTCTCCGGGTCCATGGTGGTCTCCCAGAGCTGCTCCGGGTTCATTTCGCCCAACCCTTTGAAGCGCTGCACCGTGACGCCTTTCTGGCCTTCTTCCAGGATATGGGCCAGCAGCTCCTCCAGGTTGGCGAAATCCCGGGTCCGGCCTTTCTCCAGCAGCCGGTGGGGCGGCTTCCTGAGGTCCGCCAGCCCCTGGTCCAGCTTCACCAGGGACTGGAAATCACTGCCGCCCAACAGCTCCCAGTCCACCCGGAGGGGCGCGCTTTGCCCGTCCGTGGGGACAATCACCAGGGCCCAGGCGTGGTGCTCCTCGTCGGGCTCCCGGCGGGCCAGCCAGCGTCCGGTGGCGTTCATCTTCTTCGCCACGCCGTCCAGCCGCTCTTCCTCCCGGAGGTGCCACTTGTCCACCAGGGGATGATTCAGCAGCAGATGCAAAATCTCCCGGGCCAGCCCCCGCTTCTCGAAGCGGTTCATGGATTCCTGCAGGGCGATGACCCGCTCGACGAGGCCCACCAGGGCCTCACCCTCCACCAGGACGCCGCCGGCTTTCAGGCCCTTTTTGTCCGCGCCCCGCTTGATCAGGTACTGCTTGAATTCCCCGTCGTCCTTGAGGTAAATCTTGTCGCTGCCCCGGGTGAGGCGGTACAGGGGCGGCTGGGCGATGTAAAGGTGGCCGCCGTCGATGAGGGAGCGCATCTGCCGGTAGAAAAAGGTGAGCAGCAGGGTGCGGATGTGGGAGCCGTCCACGTCCGCGTCCGTCATGATGATGACCTTATGGTAGCGCAGGTCCTCCAGGTTGGCCTCTTCCTGGGACAGGTCCGACCCCAGCGAGGAAATGAGGGTGCGGATTTCCGCGTTCTCCAACATCTTCTCAAAACGGGCCTTCTCCACGTTGATGATCTTGCCCTTAAGGGGCAAAATGGCCTGGAAGCGCCGGTCCCGGGCCTGTTTGGCCGAGCCGCCGGCGGAGTCGCCCTCCACCAGGTAGATCTCCCGCCGGGCCGGGTCCCGCTCCTGGCAGTCCGCCAGCTTGCCGGGGAGCGTCATGTCGCCCAGGGCGCCCTTCTTGCGCACCAGGTCCCGGGCGCGCCGGGCCGCCTCCCGCGCCCGGGCCGCGTCCAGCAGCTTGCTGATGATGGCTCTGGCCACCTGGGGTTTTTCCCCCAGATAGGTGAGCAGGTTCTCGTAGAGCAGGTTTTCCACCAGACCCTTGACCTCGCTGTTGCCCAGCTTGGTCTTGGTCTGGCCTTCGAACTGGGGGTGGGGCAGGCGCACGCTGATGATGGCCACCAGGCCTTCCCGCACGTCCTCGCCCTGGAGGTTTCCCTTGAAATTCTTGGCCAGGTCGCTCCCCGACAGATACTGGTTGATGGCCCGGGTGAGGCTGGACTTGAACCCGGACAGGTGGCTGCCGCCTTCCCGGGTGTTGATGTTGTTGGCGAAGGAGGAGATCTGCTCGTTGTAGGAGTCGTTGTACTGCAGGGCCAGCTCCATCTGGATGCCGCCCTTTTCACCGGCGAGATAAATAGGGTCGGGGTGGAGCACGGTCTTGTGCTGACTTAAATACTGCACGAAGGAGACGATGCCCCCTTCGTAGTAGAACTCCTTTTTCCGCCCCGAGTCCTCATCCTGCAGGTAAATGTGCAGGCTGGCGTTCAGAAAGGCCAGCTCCCGCAGGCGCTGGGCCAGCAGATCGTAATTGAAGTAAATCTCTGGAAAAATCCAGGGGTCGGGCCGGAAGGTGACCTTGGTGCCCCGGCGGCTGGTGTTGCCGGTCATTTCCAGCTTGGAAACCGTTTTGCCTCTCTCGTAGCGCTGATGCCAAACCTTGCCCTCCCGGCGGATCTCCACCTCCAGGTATTCGCTCACCGCGTTGACCACGGAGACGCCCACGCCGTGAAGGCCGCCCGAGACTTTGTACGCGCCCGAGTCGAACTTGCCGCCCGCGTGCAGCCGGGTCATGACCACTTCCACCGCGGGCAGGCCCTCGCTGGGGTGCAGGTCCACGGGTATGCCCCGGCCGTTGTCCTCCACGACCACGCTGGCGTCGGCCCGGATCTTCACCTTGATTTCGTTGCAGTGCCCGGCCATGGCCTCGTCCACCGAGTTGTCCACCACCTCGTAGACCAAGTGGTGCAAGCCCTCGGGGCCGATGTTGCCGATGTACATGGAGGGCCGCTCCCGCACCCCCTCCAGGTCTTTGAGCACCTGGATCTGCTCGGCGCCATAGTCGTTCACCGGCGCCTCCGCGGAATTTTGGGGATCAGCCACGGTTGTTGTCCTCCTTTTATAATTATCTTAAATAATTAGAATAAATTAAGTGCTATGTGCCTTCTGTTTTAACAATTTTGGTGCGTTTCTCTGTATCTTTCCAAAAACGAGTAATTTCTTCTGGAGGTTCAACGTCAAAATCGAGTTCATTAATCTTTGAATCAAAGGATGGATCGCGTATAATGTAATTGATAAGTTTATCATATAAATATGATAATTTTTTATCTATCGCCTCTAAGATTAGTGCTTCAGCGAAAGGATTTAATTCAAATACAATTCTTTCTCCACTTTTAATTAGCCTGCTTGACATAGATTCTGTTATATTAAGAATTTTATCAATTGTAATCTTTATATCGTTAATTGTAAGCTCTTTTGTTTTGTCATCATCTTTCATTTCTACCATTTTTAAATGGTCAATTATATTTGCCAAATCATCCCACCATTTATCAAATGCTTCTTTCAAGTCTTCAATAGTTCTGGTTTTATCTTTACTCACGTTATAAATACTTTCAATGAGCCTCCATGTATCTTCTCTTGTAGCCTCAATGGCTTGAAACTGTTTTAGTGGTTGTTCCAAATCTGCAGGGCTCATATCTATCAAGTAAGGCACAACCCTCGATTTTTCGAGACTTTTTGATAAGGCTCCAGCTTCAAAGCAAATCCAAGGCTCGTGCTGGTTTTCTGGGGTAATGCATAAAATGCCGAAATTGGTGCCATCCAAAGCCTCTGACAATTCCTTTTCCCAACGAGTTCCGGGATCAATGGCCTTTTTTGAAATCCAGGGATCAATAGATAGAGGCAATTTTTTTATCCATTTAAAAAAATATTTTGCCACCTTGCGACTTCTTTCTCCTGACCAGCTAATGAACACTCTCATCTTATAACTCCCTTTATTCCCCGGGTACCTTAACCCTCAGCACCACCTTCATTTCAAACCTTACCCGGCCGTAGACGGCGCATTTCACTCCCAGGTCGGGGCATTGGACGAATTTCATGAAGTGGAAGCCATTGGGGTCCAGGCCTTCGCTCAAGCGTTCGTTGATCAGGGCCACGGGCACCACGAATTGCCCCATGGCGTAAACGCACAGCCGCCGGGGGCACAGTTTGGCAATGAAATTGCCGTCCACGTCCAGGACGAATTTATCCCCGATTTTATACCCAGAATTGCAGTGATGGGCCTCCACCACTTCGGCCACCAGGGAATATTTGAGCGCGGCCTGGGCCAGCCGCTCAAGATGCCTCAGCCGGGCGCCGCCCTGCTTGAATAATTCCATTTCCTCGGCGGTGTAGCCCACCCTGGCGGCAAAGCGTTTGAAGGCCTTTGGTTCATCCATGCCTGTTTTTCCTGAGCATTACAAATCCGGGAGAGTAAAGCAGACTGTTGAACGCAATGATACTCCCAACAAATCCCCCCTACCCCCCCTTTAGAAAAGGGGGGTATCTGCGGAGGTCTTATGACCATTTAGCAGAATCCGGTGCACCGTGCGCAGCCTACACCTTCTTGACCCATATACCCCAATAGAACAACCCGCTTCCCAACCAGAACCAACCCGGTGGCACCGGCGTCCCGCCGGTGGGAGCGCAGGCTGAAGCCTGCGGCTACATTACAAACTCATGGGCATAATGATGGCGAAATAGTGTTCGTCCTCCCGCTCCCGCAGGCGGCAGGGGCGGTCCCGGTCGTTCAGTTCCAGGACCACCTCGTCCGCGCTCATTGCGGCCAGGGGTTCCAGGAAGTAGCGGGCGTTGAAGCCCACGGAGATGGGAAGCCCCGCCGGGTCCCCCTGGGTCAGGGTGAGGGTGATGAGCTCCCGCCCCTCCCCCACCTCGGGGTTGCTGAAGTGGGCCTCCAGATTGTCCGCGGACAGGTTCATGATCACCCCCCGGAAGCGCTCCGTGGACAGGAGCGAGATGCGGCGCAGGGTGTTGTAAAACTCCTGCCGGTTGACGACGAACTGATAGACGAAGCTGTCCGGCACGATGCGTTTGTAGTCGGGGAATTTTTTCTCCAGCAGGCGGATGAAGAGGTGCTTGTGGTCGGCCCGCAGGGCCAGGCTCTTCTTGGTCACACCCAGGGCCACCCGCTCTTCTTCGGCCAGCAGGCGGGAGATTTCGGCCACGCCCTTCCGGGGGATGAGGATGCCCTCGCCGATGTCGAAGCTCTCGCTTTCCGGCAGGGGCCGCTCCATCAGCGTCAGGCGATGGCCGTCGGTGGAGACCAGCCGCAGGAAAGGCACCCCCTCCAGCTCCAGCCGCTCCCAGAAGATGCCGGAAAGGTGGTACTGCAGTTCGTCGCCGGACACGGAAAAGATGGTGCGCTCGATCATCTCCTTGAGCTGGCGGCTCTCCAGGGTCACCAGGGTCTCTTCGCTGACCTCGGGGATGGGGGGAAACTGGTCCGCGGGCAGACCGATGAGCTGGTAATGGGACTCCCCCACCTGAAGCTTCAGCTTGGCGCCCTCCCCGGCCGCCAGGCTCAGGGTCTCGCCGGGCAGCTCCTTCACGAGGTTGTGGAAATAGTGCGCTGGCAGCGTCAGGGCGCCGGGCTCCGCCACTTCTGCGGGGTAGGAGCCCCGGAAGCTCACTTCCAGGTCCGTGGCGGCGATGGTTACCTGCCCCTCTTCGGCCTGGAGGAGAAAATGGCTCAGAATGGCCATGGCGCCCCGGCGGTCCACCACCCCCAGGGTTCGGCCCACGCCCCTCAACAAGGTCTCCCGATCCATGGTCAGCTGCATGACGCCATCCTTCCGTTCAGAGGTTGGAGGTTTGTTGCGCGAAGCGGCGGACCCCGGTTGTCGGTCTGCCCACCTCTTCGGCTTTTTTCAATATATGTTTCTTAAATATGTGAAGATGATAATAAAGAGCTGGCAATCTGTCGATAAATAAATTAACTACATAAAATACCTTACCTTTTTATCGACAAACCTTCTTCCCCCCGCCCTTCGGAAGGGGCGGTTGTCGACAGGGTCCGCGCTAAACCGGGAACGTCTGTCAATAGCCTCGGCATAAACCGCTTTGCCGGAAGAATTGCTGTCGATATATACCTTCGCCGAAGGACAGCCCGCGCCGGCATAGTCTGGAAAGGCAGTGCCACCTTTTTTTAACGGTTAACCGGGAACAACCGGGGGCGGGTGTCCTACACAAACTTTCCACTCACCCCAGAACCCAGAACCCAGAACCTAAAACCCTCCCTCACTCCACCACCGCGCCCCGGCTGCCGGAGCTCACCTGGCGGCTGTAGCGGGCGGCGATGCCATGGTGGATTTTGGGCTCGGGCGGGCGCCAGCTTTCCCGGCGGCGGGCCAGTTCCGCTTCGTCCACCAGCAGGGTGATGGTTTTGCCGGGGATGTCGATTTTGATGCGGTCCCCTTCCTGTACCAAAGCGATGGGGCCGCCCTCCGCGGCTTCGGGGGAGACATGCCCGATGGCCGCGCCCCGGGTGCCGCCGCTGAAGCGGCCGTCGGTGATCAGGGCCACCTCCTTGTCCATCCCCATGCCGGCAATGGCGGAGGTGGGGGTGAGCATCTCCCGCATGCCAGGGCCGCCCTTGGGGCCTTCGTAGCGCACCACGATGATGTCGCCGGGCTTGATGGCTCCGCTCAGGATGGCTTCGCCGGCCGTTTCTTCCGACTCGAAGACCCGGGCCACGCCTTCGTTCACCAGCATTTCCGGGGCTACCGCCGATTGTTTGACCACCGCGCCGTCGGGGGCCAGGTTGCCCCGCAGGATGGCGATGCCGCCCTGGGCATGGTAGGCCCGGGACAGGGGGCGGATGACCTCTTCATTCACCACCCGCGCTTCGGCCAGGTTTTCGGCCACCGTGCGGCCGGTGGCGGTGAGGGGGGAGCCGTCCACCAGGCCGCCCTCCAGCAGGACTTTCATGACGCCGGGGACCCCGCCCGCGGCGTCCAGGTCCTCCAGATGGTGGGGGCCGCCGGGGCTCAGGGAGCACAGGTGCGGGGTCTTGAGGCTCACTTCGTTGAACAGGTCCAGGGACAGCTCGAGGCCCGCCTCCCGGGCGATGGCGGGCACGTGGAGCACCGTGTTGGTGGAGCAGCCCAAGGCCATGTCCACCGCCATGGCGTTTTCAAAAGCCTCCAGGCTAGCGATCTGCCGGGGCAGGATGTTTCGGCTCACCATCTCCATGAGCTTCATGCCCGCCTCCTTGGCCAGGCGGTAGCGGGCCGCGGCCACTGCGGGGATGGTGCCGTTGCCGGGGAGGGCCAGCCCCACGGCCTCGGAGAGGCAGTTCACGGAGTTGGCCGTGAACATGCCGGCGCAGGAGCCGCAGCCCGGACAGGCGCATTCCGCCAAATCCTTCAGCTCTGCTTCGCTCATCCGCCCGGCCTTCACTGCGCCCACGCCCTCAAAGACGCTGATGAGGTCCACCGCCCGGCCCTGAAAGCGGCCCGCCAGCATAGGCCCGCCGGAGATCAGGATGGCGGGGATGTTGAGACGCAGCGCCGCCATAAGCATGCCCGGGACGATCTTGTCGCAGTTGGCCACCAGCAGCAGCCCGTCCACGGGGTGGGCCGTGGCCATGATTTCGATGGAGTCGGCGATGATTTCCCGGGAGGGAAGGGAATATTTCATGCCCACGTGGTGCATGGCCAGGCCGTCGCAGACGCCGATGACCCCGAATTCCAGGGGGGTGCCTCCGGCCAGACGCACCCCGTCCTTGGCCGCCCGGGTGATCTTGTCCAGATGGATGTGACCGGGGATGAATTCGTTGTAAGAATTGGCCACGCCGATGATGGGCCGGTCAATTTCCTCATCCGTCAGACCCATGGCCTTGAGCAGAGACCGGTGGGGGTACTTTTCCAGTCCTGCTTTCATCAGGTTGCTTCGCACGGCGGGACTCCTTGGGTTCAGATTTCTTACCGGCGGGGGCCTCGGGCGGGGCTTCCAGGCGGAGGTACTCCATCTGGATCTCCTCGGGGCCCAGGCCGGCCTTGGCGGTGAGCATTATTTTGATGTGGAATTTGCTTTCCAGGTCCACGATTTCCTGGCGCTTCTGGTTGAGGAGGAAGTTGGCC
Organism: Deltaproteobacteria bacterium; assembly: GCA_016874975.1. Classification (GTDB taxonomy): domain Bacteria; phylum Desulfobacterota; class Desulfobaccia; order Desulfobaccales; family 0-14-0-80-60-11; genus VGSQ01. Next base: position 20,297 of record VGSQ01000034.1, on the reverse strand, counting down.
AGCTCCTCGGGCAGGACGCCCCGCACCTCCTGCAAGTGGGCCTGGGAGGCCTGCAGGGCGATCTGCCGCAGCAGCATCAGCCCCCGGGTGGTCACTTCCTTGACCCGGCCCTTGCCCTGGCAGGCGGGGCAGGGGATGAAGGTGGTGGCCTCGGCCGCGGGCCGGAGGCGCTGCCGGGAGAGTTCCAGCAGGCCGAAGCGGGAGATGTGCCCCACCGTCACCCGGGCCTTGTCCTGCTTCAGGCTCTGGCGCAGGTTCTGCTCCACCTCCTTGATGTGCTTCTTGTCCTTCATGTCAATGAAGTCGATAACCACCAGGCCCCCCAGGTCCCGCAGGCGGAGCTGGCGGGCGATCTCTTCGGCGGCCTCCAGGTTGGTCTTGAAAGCCGTCTCTTCCAGTTCCTTCTGGCCCAGGCAGCGCCCCGAATTGACGTCGATGGCCACCAGGGCCTCGGTGGGGCTGACCACGATGCTGCCGCCGGATTTGAGGGGGATGCGCGCCGCGTAGAGACGCTCAATCTGGTCCTCGATCTGATAGCGCACGAACAGGGGCAGGCGGTCCTGGTAGTGCTTCAAGGCCCGCACCTGGGCCGGGGCCACCACCTTCAGGAATCCCTGGAGCTGCTGGTGCACCTCCTTGTCGTCCACGATGATGGACTTGACCTCGTCGGAGAGGTAATCCCGCACCGTGCGGGTGATGACATCCAGGTCCTTGTAGAGGAGGCGGGGGGCGGACTGTTTGGCCGCGACGTTGATTTCCTCCCAGGTTTTGAGAAGATAGCTCAGGTCCTTGGCCAGGTTGCGCTTGATGCCCTCCGCGCCCACGGTGCGCACGATGATGCCCATCTCCGGGGGGACCCCCAATTTCTGGGCCAGCTCCTTGAGGCGCTGGCGGTCCTCCTCCTTTTCGATCTTGCGGGAGATGCCCAGGTGGCTCTGCTTCACCAGCAGCACCAGGTAGCGGCCGGGCAGGGAGACGTAGGTGGTGAGATAGGCCCCCTTGGTGGCGGATTCCTCCTTCACCACCTGCACCACCACCTCCTGGCCCTTGCGCAGGGCCTGCTGGATGCGGGGCCGGCCCTTCTCCTTGCCCTTTTCCGGATGGTAGTCGGGGTGGACTTCGGAAAGGGGCAGGAAGCCGTGGCGGGAGCCGCCGTAGTTGACGAAGGCGGCCTGGAGGCTGGGCTCGATGTTGGCCACCACCCCCTTGTAAATGTTGCCCTTGGTCTGGGCCCGGCTGGCGGCCTCCAGGGCGAATTCCACCATCAACCCCTCTTCCAGGATGGCCACCCGGAATTCCTCGGGATCGGCGGCGTTGATGAGCATTTTTCTGGTTGGACTCATGGATGGCCCTCCCACAGGCGGCGGGCGAACTCGGAAAAGCCGGGCTGCCGGTCCTGGGCCGCCAGGCAGTTGATGGCCAGAGGCAGATTTTTCTGATTTTTCAGATTACGGATGGGTTTCAGCTCCTGTCGCCGGAAAAAGGCGGTGTTGACCAAAAAGTTGATATCTCCCTGAACGGGCTGGAAATAGAGGAATCCTTCCTTCACCGCCACCGGCATGGGCAGTCCCGCTTCCCCCACCCGCCGCCAGCTTTGGAGGGGCTGGGGATAGTGGTTGAAGTTGCGGTTGAGGAATTGAATCTCCCGCTTGGGCAGGCCCCCCAACTGGAAGCTTTCAATCATCACTTCCCGTCCCAACTCCGCGTCCCAGGCCAGCATTCCCCCTTTCTGGGGGGATTCGGGGTTGTTGGCCACCACCTCCATCACCATGTGGTAGCCCTGCTCCCCCAGTTCCAGGGCCAGCCCCAGGGCCGGCAGGTCCAGGGACCCGGTGAGATAATCCAGGTCCTCAATATTGTAAGAAATCTTGTCGTCGAACCCCGCAAGCCAGTCCGCCGCCTCCTGACGGGACAGATAGCGACGGTCTTCGGCGCGGGGGCCGGTCCAGGTGAAGAGCTGCCGGTCCATGGTCTCCTGCATCACCATCTGGCCGTGATTGTGCAGCCGGCGGGGGGCGGCCTGGTCGTACATAAATCTCCCCGCCCGATAGCTCAGGCCGTGGAAGCTCTGCTGCACCATGAAAAAGACGCGCCGGCGGTCAAAGCCGAAGAAATGCCACTGCCGGAACTCCCGCTCGATGCGGGCCGCCAGTTCTTCGCTGACGATGACCAGGATATGCTGGCGCGGCAGCACTTCCCGGGGGTCGGCGCCCAGGCCCCGAACCAGGTTGGCCAGATCGAAGGCCAACTGCAGCATGTGGCGGTTGCCGAGAGAAATGGGCAGCAGCTCCTGGGGCAGGACGTCCAGTTCCCGGGCCAGAGCTGCGGGGGTCACCTCACGCCCGTACTCCTGGCTGAGGTCATGGGCCAGGGCGGCGAGGGACAGATTCCGGCCCAGATTGAGGAGATACTTGGGGCCCAGCATGAGGCGGGTGCCTTCGCCCGCGGCGGTGTGCTCCAGAAGCACACGGCCCCGGGCCAGGGCCTCCCGGGCACGCTCTACCCGCAGCGCCTGGGCGTCGCCGTCTTCCAACACCACCAGGTGGCGGGGCGGCCCCAGGCGGTCCAGTCGGGGGTAGCGGTTGATCTCCGCCTCACAGGCCTCGATCTGAGCCAGGGAGGCATAACCGGAAAGGCTGTGGTGGGCTAGGGAAATGCAGGAGTCGATGTAGTGGTCGAAGGAGCGGAGGTCAACCAAAGGCGTAAGCTCGTCGGGCACAACTACCCAGGAAAATTATTATTTTGACTTTTCTTTTTATCATCTCCCGCCGCTTTTGTCAAGTGTTCTGTGAGGCGAGGGGAAGTCACGGGCCGGGCGATTGCTCCCCGATTCTTAAGGAAACCTTGGGGTTAAGCAGTTTTTCCGGAAAAGGGCGCAGATACCATCTGAGCAGAGAGAAAAAAGACCGGCTCGTCTGAAACGTTCCCGGTGTCGGGTCCCAGGAGAGAGGGAGGAGAAATATTTGTTATGTCATGCGGTTATAAATGGAGGACACCCGCCCCGGGTGTCCCGGCCAGGGCTGATCAGGTGAAGGGCGGAAGGCGCTTCACTTTCCCGCCCCACAGCCCTTTTGTCTGAAAGCGGACCGCCGAAAGCTATGTTCATGGAAAAGCGCAAGGGGCAGGAGGGGCCTTGCAGGTTCCCTCATTGGAGGAAGGGTATCTGCACCAACAACAGGAAGCCGTTGATAGAGAGCAGGATGCCCAACCCGGCGGCCACGCAGGCGCAGACAAAAACAGTCCGGGAATGGGCCAGAATGGCGATGGAGGACAGGACGATGGCGATCTGCAGCAGCACCTCGGCGTAATCGAAATAGGGGTCTTTGCTGCGATTGAGGTCGCGTTCCCGTTCAAAGGCCCTGGCTTCTTTTTCGATGTCTCTTTTCTCCTCGCCGTAGCGCTTCTCTTCTTCCGTCAGCTTTTTCAGCATGGCCTCCCACTTGGCTTTCGCCTCAGGTTTGATGGCGTCGCCCCTCTCCAGGAGGTCCAACTCCAGCCGCAGCTTCTGGCCCCGGTAGAGGTGCTCCCGGATCACCTTGGCCTGATAGAAGGCCCACTGGTCCGAGGCCTGCTGCTGGGCCAGGATCATTTCCTTCATGGCGTTGCTGCCGCCCAGGGAGGTGATGGCCAGACAAACGGCGAAGATGGCCGTGACCAGGGCCACCCTCTTGGTGAAGGTGTCGACTTTTATCTCTTCCAGTTCTTCCACGTTGGGAATTTCCACTTCCGCCATGCTTGCCTCCGTTCACGTGCCTGGAAAATTTCGAGTCATCCGGAGATGCGGATGACAAAACCGTCCCGCCGGTGAAAGTCCGGGGCCGGGCCGGGATGGGTCAGGGCCCAATAGCTCAGGCGGCCGTCGGTCCCCTGCAGGACGGCGCTGACACCCGCTTCCAGGGGCCGGCCGGCGGGGATCAGGCTGCCGGTCTCCACCGTGACGGCCAGGACCAGGGGGCCCTGCGCCCGGCACAACGTAAAGGGCAGGGAGGTCAGGGCCTCCTCCTCCGCCATGCCCTGCCGGTAGGCGGCAAAGCGGTAGAGATTCCAGTGCCCGGCGGGGGACAGGTTGAATTCCCAATACCCCGCGCTCTCTGCGGACGCAAGAAAAAATTCGCAGCAGGTCCCCTGCCAGAGGCCGTGGCGGCGCCGGGGAGAGGGCGCCGGGGCCGGGATGACCACCTGGTCCAGCCTGCCGGAGAGCCGGAACCGGACTCCCAGTCGCCCGCCCTGCCGGGTCAGGTGGCCGGTGACGGCGACGGCCGGGGCCGGGCCGCCCTCACCTTCGAAGGGCTGCAGCGCAAAGGCTAATCCGTTCACGCGCCCTCCCGGAGCAGGGCCACGATTTCCCGTTCCTGGTCCTCGATGCTGGCCGTGAGCCGGAACTGCACCAGGGCCCGGGCCAGGTTGTGGTCCGCATGCTTCACCTTAAAATAGACATTGCCGGCCAGATAATCGGTGAAAAACCGCAGCCCCAGCTCGAAGGCGATAAGGCGGACAGCCGGGTAGAGCAGGTCCAGGTCGTGCTCCGTGAGAACGGGCCGCACCCAGGGCAGGTAGCCCGAGAGCACGGCCCGGCACAGATCGGCGTCGAAGCGCACCGCCTCCCAGGCCGCCGTCTCCTCTCCCAGGGGATTGCAGCCCGAACGGAGGCAGTCCCCCACGTCGTAGTGGAGGAGGCCCGGCTTGACGGTGTCCAGGTCCACCAAGCCCACGGCCAACCCGGTGGCGGCGTCCACCATGACGTTGTCCACCTTGGGGTCGCCGTGCATCACCCGGTCCCGCAGCAGCCCGCCCTGCCTGGCATCCTCCAACACGTGGGCCAGGGCGCGGCGGCGCCGGATAAATTCCCGGCAGAAGCGCACCTCGGCGGAATCGGGGGCTGCGGCGGCGGCCGCCACCCGGTCATAATGCGCCAGATAGCGGGGCGTGAGGTGAAACCCCGGCAGGGTGTCGGCCAGACTCCCGGCGGGGAGATCGCTCAGCAGGACGTGAAACAGGCCCAGGGCCCGGCCCACCTCCCGGGCGTGGCTCTCGTCCCGGATCGTGGGGTAGGACCGCGCCCCGTCGATGAAGCTCAGGGCCCGCCACCAGGCGCCGTGGGCGTCCCGCCAGTGGTCCCGGCCCTTCCGGGTGGGAAGCGGGCGGGGCGTTTCAAAGCGGTGGCCCGGGGACAGGCGCGGGAGACGGTCCTCCAGGTGCGCGGTGACCGTCTGCAGGTTGCTCATGATCAGGTCCGGCCGGGGAAAGACCCGCAGGTTGAGGCGCTGCAGGATAAACGGCGGATGGGCGTCGCCCTGGCGGGTCACCAGGTAGGTGTCGTTGACATTGCCCTGACCGTAAGGCTGGACCGACTCTACGGTTTCCGGTGCGGCAAACTGTAGGGCGGCGGTGATGAGATGGTCCAATCCCGGCCTCCCCGAGGTGGAGTGAGAATGGCGACGGGCGCACACCGGCGCAGCTTCAGCTTAGGCCGCGGACGGGGCTCCGTCAAGGGGGGACTGAAAAGACGCGTAAGCCCAGAACGTTGCCGGCGCAGGTGGCGGCCGGTCCGTTATTCGCTGGGCAGCATGGACGTGTTTTGGTAAGATGAACCGGCTTGTCGGATCGGGTCGCGCTTGAAGCTGCGACCGACCGGAAAGGCAATCGTGCGTCGACCTGCAGCCCTCACATTAAAACATGGGAAGGTGGCAAAAAGGGCGCCCCCGCCCGCCGCCAACCCCAATCTTTTTAAGGAGCCATAAACCCATAAACCCATAAACCCAGAACCTGGCGCCTGGCGCCTGACACCTGACACCTGAATCCCAAGGCGGCTGTCAGGACCAGGCTCCACAGGAAAATTTTCGCGTAAGGAGGTGCCCCATGGCCCAGCCCGCCTTAGGGCTCAACGGCAAAGAGGTTTGGCAGCGGCTGATGGAAGGCAATCTGCGGTTCGTGCAGGGCGTGTTCAGGGGCCGGAATCTGCCGGAGCTGCGTCAGACCCTGACCAAAGGACAGCGCCCCATGGCGGCGGTGTTGTGTTGTTCCGACTCTCGGGTGGGGGCGGAGATCATTTTCGACCAGAGCCTGGGAGACCTGTTCGTGGTGCGCACCGCCGGCCTGGCGCTGGAGCCCACCAGCATCGGCAGCCTGGAGTACGCCGTGGCTCACTTGCACGTGCCCCTGTTGGTCCTCAAGGGCCATGAAAGCTGCGGCGCGGTGAGTGCGGCGGTGCAGCATCCGGACCTGGACGAAGGCCACATCGGCGCCATCGTCCGGCAGATCGCCCCGGCCGCGGCCCGGGCCCGGGAATCGGGCCGGGAGGGCCCAGACCTGGTGGAGGCCGCCACCGACAACTTCCTGCAGCTCCTGGCGGACAACCTGCGTCGGCACAGCTCCATCATCGGCCAGGCCCTGGAGGAGGGCCGCCTGGCCCTGGTGGTCTCCAAATATTCCCTGCAAAACGGCGGCGTCGCCACCCTGGCCGCCACCTTTTGAGGTCTGAGGAAGAGAGTTTGCGGTGGGTGGAGGGGGCCGGCGGACTCCCGGCCCCTGGACAAAACTGCCGTCACGCTCCGGGTCCGGCCTGGCGCACGGCGGGGTCCACGGTGGGGGCGTACGAAGAGAAGTTTTCCCGGAAGCGGCCGATAAGGTCCCGGGCCACGTTGTCGTATGCGGCCTGGTCCGCCCAGGTGGTGCGGGGGTGGAGCACGGACTCCGGCACCCCGGGGCAGGTGTCCGGCACCATGAGGCCGAAGGTCTCGTCCCGTTGCAGCGGCACGTTCATCAAGATCCCGCCCATGGCGGCGTGCAGGAGCGCCCGGGAGTGGGCGATGTCGATGCGGTGGCCTACCCCGAAGGGGCCGCCGGTCCAGCCCGTGTTCACCAGCCAGCAGTTCACCCGGTGCCGGTCCACCATCTCCCGGAAGAGGCGGGCGTAAACCTCTGCGGGCAGGGCCATGAAAGGCGCGCCGAAGCAGGTGCTGAAGGTCACCAGGGGCTCGTTGCCCATGCCCCGCTCGGTCCCCGCCACCTTGGCGGTGTAACCTGACAGGAAATGGTAGGCGGCCTGCTCGGGCGTGAGGCGGGCGATGGGCGGCAGCACCCCGAAGGCGTCGCAGGTGAGCATGAAGATGTTTTTGGGCTGGCCCCCCAGGCCCGTGCGCACGATGTTGTTCAGATGGGTCAGGGGATAGGCGGCCCGGGTGTTTTCGGTCAGGGAGTCGTCGTTCAGGTCCAGGCGCCGGGTGGCCAGGTCGATGCCCACGTTCTCCAGGATGGTGCCGAACTTGCGGGTGCACTCATAAATATCCGGCTCGGCCTTGGGGTTCAGACGAATCACCTTGGCGTAGCAGCCGCCCTCGAAGTTGAAAACGCCGCCGTCCCACCAGCCGTGTTCGTCGTCGCCGATGAGCTGGCGGGTGGGGTCCGCGGAGAGGGAGGTCTTGCCCGTCCCCGAGAGTCCGAAGAACAGGGCCGTGTCCCCTGCGTCGCCCACGTTGGCGGAGCAGTGCATGGACAACACTTCCTGCTGGGGCAGGTAGTAATTGAGGATGGTGAACACCGACTTCTTGATTTCGCCGCCGTAGCTGGTGCCGCCGATGATGATCAGCCGCTTGGCGAAGTTGACGATGATGAAGGCCTCGGAGTTGGTGCCGTCCATCTCCGGCACGGCATGGAAGTTGGGGGCGCTGATGACGGTGAACTCCGGACGGTGGGTGGCCAGGGCCTGCCGGTCCTTGATCTGGATGAAGAGGTTGCGGGCGAAGAGATTCTGCCAGGCCTCGGTGGTGATCACCCGGATGGGGATGCGGAAGCGGGGCTCGGCCCCGGCGTAGCAGTCCTGCACGAAGATTTCCCGGCCCTGGAGGTAGGCCAGCAGCCGGGAGTGCAGCAGGTCGAATTTCTCCGGCGCGATGGGCCGGTTCTGGTCGCTCCAGGCGATCCGGTCCCGGCTGGAGGGTTCCTCGACGATGAACTTGTCTTTGGGGGAGCGCCCGGTGTAGGCCCCGGTGCGCACCACCACGGGACCCAGGTGGGCGATGAGGCCCTCGCCTCGGGAGACGATCTTCTCATAAAGACCGGGGGTGGAGAGGCTCCAAGCAACTACGGCCACGTTTCTGATGCCGTGGAAGTCGAGCCCGAATGCCGGTTCCTGGTACATGCAGCCACCTCGGGAGATTCGAATGGCGCCGCCCCGGCCAGCCGCACCGGCGGGGGCCAAGGGGACCACATTTCATTGTACCCAAGATGCAACCCGAAACCAAGCAATAACCTGGAATTGTTCCTCCGCCTGCGGGAGTTGGTCCGGGGAAGCGCTCCGCCCGGGTCGGCCATGCAAAACCGCGGCTTCTGTCCTCGGCACGAAGCGGAGGCTCCCAACCCGTTGCCGCCACCAAGTTGTCCGCCTCGTGTCGAAGGTCCCGGCTGCGATTTTTCCTGCCTTCCAAGGTCTTGGGGAAGGAGGGCTTCCCCCGCCGCAGGCTCCCCCCGGGCATCAGTTCGATTGCCGGTGCACCAGCTTTTCCAGCCGCACCCGCACCCCTTCGGAGGTGAGGTGTTCTTCGTCCAGAAGGCGTTTGATGGTCTTGACGATATCCAGGTCCTCCATGGAATATTCCCGGCGGTTGGTCAGGGTGCGGGCCGGGCGGAGAAATTCATCGAAGGATTTTTCCCAATAACGCAGGGTGGACTTGCGCACCCCGCTCAAATGCGACACCTGGTCGATGGTCAGCATCAGACCGTCAGTTGCGTTCTGCTTTTGCATCGTTTCCCTCCATCTCTCGGCCGTCAGGCGCAAAATTAGCCGCTGATGAGCTGCAGCGCCAACTGGGGCAGGGTGTTGGCCTGGGCCAGCATGGCCACCGCCGCCTGGGTGAGGATCTGGTTGCGCACGAACTCGGTCATCTCCGTGGCTACGTCCACGTCGGAGATGCGGGATTCCGCGGCCTGCAGATTCTCCGCCTGAATGGTGAGGTTGGTCACCGTGTTGGCCAGACGGTTGGCCAGGGCCCCCAGGTTGGCCCGGATGTTGTCCTTGACCATCACCGCGCTGTCGATGGCCTCCAGGGCCCCCTGGGCCGCGGACTGGGTGCTGATGGTGTACCCGGCCCGCTCCGCGCCCATGCCGGCGCCCACCCCCAGGGCCGAGGCGGTGGCGTCGCCGATCTTGATGTAGTAATAGTCCTCGGCGGAGCTGTTGCCGGTGCCGAAGTGGATCTTCATCTGGTTGCCGTAGGTCCCATCCAGGCCGGTGCCCGACAGGCTGCCGTCCAACAGCTTGACCCCGTTGAAGTCCGTGGCGTTGGCGATCCGGGTGATCTCCGAGGCCATGGCCTGATACTCGCTGTCCATGATCAGGCGCTGGGCCGTGGTGTAGGTGCCGGTGGCCGCCTGCTCCGCCAGCTCCTTCATGCGGATGAGCTTCTCGTCGATGACGGACAGGGCCCCGTCCGCGGTCTGGATGAGGGACAGGGCGTCGTTGGCGTTCCGCACCCCCTGGCTGAGGACCCGGATGTCGGTGCGCATCATTTCCCGAATGGCCAGGCCCGCGGCGTCGTCCGCGGCGGAGTTGATGCGCAGACCCGAGGAGAGGCGGGAGACGGAAGTGGCGAGGCGGTTGTAAGTGAAGCTGAGGTTCCTGGCGGCGTTCATCGCCATCAGGTTATGGTTGATGATAAGGCTCATGGTGTCATCCTCCTTGATGTGTGCCGACCTGCTTCCTTGCCGGCAGGAACCGCCTCCTGGCTGGAGGTGCCCCCCACCTCCTGCGCCATCTGGCGAGGCGATGCTGCAATGTCGTATGTTTTATCGGCAACGGGGTTTAATACTTTAAAAAACAGCTTTTTCCCCATGGTTCCCTGGTGTCCCGGGGAGGCTGCGACGGCGCCTGGAAGAAATTTTTCCCCATCCTTTGCGCACGCCCCGGTCTTTGCAGTACAATACGGTGCAGTCGCAGACAGCGCACGAGGCCGTCCGGACCCAGGCCTCCGTCTCCTTCGGGGCCGGCCGGACAAGGGAGGAATGAGCATCGTTATGAGACACCTGTTGCAACGCCTCTATCAGCTTTTCAATTACGAAGATCGCCTCCTGATCCTCATCGATGCCGACCCCGACTCCATCTCCAGCGGCATGGCCCTGAAGCGCCTCCTCTGGCACCGCCTCTCCGGCTGTGTCCTGTCCCATGTCCGGCCCGTCACCCGGTCTCAGAACCGTCGCATGATAAGGCTTTTGGGCATTCCCATGGCGCCCTTCCAGGATCTCAATCCCGCCGACTACAACCGCAAGGCCCTGGTGGACTCCCAGCCCGGCCACCATCCCCTGCTGGAGGACCTGCGCTACGACCTCATCATCGATCACCATCCCCGGCTGCCGGAGACCCAGGCGCGGCTGGTGGACATCCGCCCGGAGTACGGCGCCACCGCCACCATCCTCACCGAGTACCTGCGGGCGGCCCGCATCAAGCCGTCCCTGAAGCTGGCCACCGCCCTCTATTACGGCATTAAATCGGACACCGCGAACTTCGAACGTCCCGCCATCGAGGCCGACGTGCGGGCCTTTCACTACCTGTTCGCCTATACCCGCACGGCCCTGGTGCGCAAGCTGGAGTTCGCCGAACTGACCGTGTCCCAACTCAAGTACTTCCAACAGGCCCTGCGCCGCTTGAGATTGCGTCAGCGCCGTCTCTACGTCTTCCTGGGACGGGTCCCCACCCCGGATATCCTGGTGATGCTGGCCGACTTTTTCCTCCGGGTGGAAGAGATTTCCTGGACCATCATCGGCGGGGTCTACGAGGACCGGCTCATCGTCATCTTCCGCAACGACGGCCTGCGCAAGAACGCCGGGCGCCTGGCCAACCGGGCCTTCGGCCGACTGGGCTCCGCCGGCGGCCACACCGCCAGCGCCCGGGCCGAGGTGCCGCTGACCAACCTGGAGAGCTTCTTGTCGCCGGGCACTACCAGGTGGGAAGCGTGGCAGGACTTCATCATCCGACGGGTGGAGGTGGGCGCCCCGGCCCCGCTGCCGCCCGGCGAGCGGAAGAAGGCCTGAAAAAGAGAGTCCCTTGCAAAATTCAGCCTGCGCCAGCACAGCGGGGAAGGCCTGCGCCACCACAGACTTTTCTGGAAAGCATGGAAAAATAGCAGCGTCAAAATGAACTTAGCAAGGGGCTCAATACGACATTTAATTTATGAAACGATGTCCTAAGGCCCCCCTGTATGGATTGATTCCGGAAGAACCGATGCACCTGCGCCTCAGCGATTTCGATTATCATCTGCCCCCGGAGCTCATCGCCCGTCATCCCGTTTCGCCCCGCCATACCTCCCGCCTGCTGGTGCTGGACCGGCGCCGGGGCGGCCGGCAGGAGGCCCTCTTCAGCGACCTCCCGGATTTTCTGGATGACCGGGATTTCTTGGTGGTGAACGACACCCGGGTCTTTCCGGCCCGGCTCCGGGCCCGGAAGGAGACCGGGGGACAGGTGGAATTGCTCCTCCATCACCTGCCCGAGCTGCGGGACGGGGGCGCGGCGGGGCGGGTGCGGGCCGGTTACCGGGCCCGGCGGCCACTCCGGCCGGGGCAGGTCCTGCAGGTGGGAGAGGACCTGGAGGCGAAGGTGACGGCCCTCCCCGGGCCGGGGGTGGCGGAACTGGAGCTGACCGGCCGGAGCGGCGACGTCCGGGCGGCGGTGGAGGCCCGGGGCGAGACGCCCCTGCCCCCCTACCTGCGCCGGGCGGCCCAGGCCCAGGACCGGCAGGGCTACCAGACCATCTTTGCGGCCCGTCCCGGGGCCGTGGCCTGCCCCACCGCGGGGCTCCATTTCACCCCGGAGGTCCTGGCCGCACTGGCCCGCCGCGGCGTGGAGACGGCCGCCCTCACCCTGCACGTGGGGCCGGGCACCTTCCTGCCGGTGCGCCGGGAGGATTTCACCCGCCACACCCTGCTGGCCGAATATTTTGAGCTCTCGGCGGAGACCGCCCGCCGCCTCAACGCCGCCCGGGCTGCGGGCAAGCGCCTGGTGGCGGTGGGCACCACCGCGGTGCGGGTGCTGGAACACACCGCCGGGCCCGACGGCTTCACCCCCCAGGCAGGCGAATGCGGCCTCTATATCTACCCCGGCTACCGCTTCCGGGCCGTGGACCGCCTCCTCACCAACTTCCACCTGCCCCGATCCACCCTCCTCCTGCTGGTGGCCGCCTTCGCCGGGCGGGAGCTGATCCTGGCCGCCTACCAGTCAGCCATCGCGGCGCGCTTCCGCTTCTACAGTTATGGGGACTGCATGCTGATTCTTTGAGATACAGAAAATCCTTACGTTCTTGTAGCCGAAGCCTTCAGGCTGCGCCGGGCGACCCAGGTAAAATGAAAGGAATGGTGCGCAGGCTGAAGCCTGGGGCCACATATCCTGGTGCGTGGTGGTCCGAAACAGGAGCTTCGGGGGCAGGTGCGTTCCCAAGGAGGAGCTTGGGAGCGAATGGTTTGCTGCTCCTCATCCCTTCCCCCATACTTGTGGGTAATGCTCAGCCCATGAGGGGAGGGGGAATAAAGGAACTTTTGCGGTGAAAAACTCCGGAGGTTAGACGCAAACTATTCTTTTCATCCCTTTTCGAAATGGAAAGGCATGATAATTAAATAGGTTACGATACTGCGACGGCAACGGCAAGCCGCGCCCAGACGTGATGGCCCCCGATGTCATCACCTATGTCTGCGCAGCGCCTCCGGGACGTGTTAATATTATATCAGGCCTGTCCGGTAAGGATTTTGCATGAACGTGGTTTTTAAGCCCCCTCTCCACGGTGGGAGGGGTTGGGGGGAGGGGGGCGAATGAGGCAGGTCCTCGTCATTACGAATAATTTCGCCACCCCCGCCCCAGCCCTCCCCCATCCAGGGGGAGAGAGCCTGAAAGGCAGGCTCTTCCATGTCCGGAGGCCTTTTTGATATTCGCCTCCTTTTCTCTCAGGGCTGAAAGAAACATCAAGGCTGGAAGGCAATATCCTTAATAAGAGATGTCTTGTGAGGAAAAATCGCGCCGGACAGCACTGATATTACATGATAATTCAAGGAGTTTTTCATCCACAGGGGTGACCAAGCCCGTGGTCATGAATGTTTCATAAGAGATTGACATGCCGGTCGGGATGCTAAGCCAGTTCCTGTCCGGTCAGGCTTTTTAAGGCCTGGAGGTAGCGGGTCCGGGTGTTGGCCACCACTTCGGGAGGGAGGGGCGGCGGCGGCGGCTGTTTGTTCCAGTGGAGGGACTCCAGGTAGTCCCGGAGGTATTGTTTGTCGAAGCTTTTTTGAGGGCGCCCGGGCTGGTAATCGTCCCGGGGCCAGAAGCGGGAGGAGTCGGGCGTCAGCACCTCGTCGATGAGGATGAGCCCGCCGTCGGCCAGGCCGAACTCAAACTTGGTGTCGGCGATGATGATGCCCCGGGGCTCGGCCCAATTACGGGCCCGGCAGTAGAGGACCAGGCTCAGCTCCCGCACCCGGGCGGCGGTGTCCGCGCCGATGAGGGTGACGGCCTTCTCAAAGGTGATGTTCTCGTCGTGGGCGCCCAATTCGGCCTTGGTGGAGGGGGTGAAGAGGGGCTCGGGCAGGGCCGCCGACTCGGTGAGGCCCGGTGGCAGGGAGATGCCGCAGACGGTCCCGGTCTGCCGGTATTCGGCCCAGCCCGACCCGGCCAGATAGCCCCGGACGATGCATTCCACAGGCAGCGGGCGGCACTTGCGCACCAGCATGGTGCGGCCCGCCAACATTGCCGCATAAGGGCGGCAGGCCGGGGGAAATTCCTCCACTCTGGAGGTGATGAGATGGTTGGGCGTGACGTCGGCCAGATGGCTGAACCAGAAGGCCGATATCTGCGTCAGGATCCTGCCTTTGTCGGGAATGGGATCGGCCATGACCACATCGAAGGCGGAGATGCGGTCCGAGGCGATCAGGAGCAGGCGGTCGCCCAGATCATAGATGTCCCGGACCTTGCCCTGGCGACGCAGACCCAGGCCGGGGAGGTCGGTGTGCATGACCACGGGGTTCATCATTTTTAGCTCCGGCCGGGTTTGGACGGACGGGACGGCGCTTTCACCACTTTGCCGGTGAGGCCTTCGTCGCTCTTCAGGCGCTGGGCCGCTTCCTCCGCCGCCTTTTTCCCGATCAGGGGGCCGATCCAGACCACGAAGATGGTTTTCCCCCCTTTCGCGCTCGTGGCCAGGCGGATGGGATACTTTTTTTCTTTCAGGCGCTTGGCCAGGATTTCGGCAGGGCGTTTTTTATTATAGGTGGCCGCCTGGACAAAGTAGGGCTCCTGCTGGGAAGGTTGGACTGCGGTCCCGGCGGTCGGGCCGGCCTCGGCCGGAGCCTGGTCGGCGCCGGGGGCGGTGGCGGGCCGGCCTTCCGGGGCGCCCGCTCCCTCGGGGGCGACGACGACGGGGGGCTTGGCTGCGGCCACCGGGGTTTCCGCCGGCGGCACCGACGGCGGCACCGTAGGCTGACGGGTCATATAACGGACGCCGAGGATGAGCGCCACCAAGGCCAGGACGCCCGCGGCCAGCCCCCATCGGAGGCGGGGCTGGACGGCCTGCAGCCGTTCGCCCGCACCCTTGAGACCTTCGGCCGCCTTGCCGGCCCAATCTTTCCCCCGGTCCTGCAGCTTCCCCAGGATTTCCCTGGCTCGGACAGCCGCCACGGCTTCCCCGGTTTTCTGGGGCGGCCGCGTACTGATAACCTTCGGCGCGCCGAGGCGCCACAACTCCCGGTGTTCCTCCAGAGCTGACAAAAATGCGCCCGCGTCCTCGAAACGCTCCTCGGGGTCCACCGCCAGGCAGCGCAGGAGAAGATTCTGCAGCGGAATGGGCACCTCTTCCAAATCCAGGGGGAGGGTCTCAAGACGGTAGGGAAAGAGCTCATCAAAGGTGAGGGGATAGGGAAGGCTGCCCACCAGCAGGCGAAAACCCAGGACCCCCAGGGAAAAGACATTGCTCCGCGGAGAGACCTCCTCCCCTTTCAGGACCTCGGGGGCCTGGAAGGCCCGCAGCTCCAGGCGGCCCACCTCTTCGTCCTCCGCCACGGTCGACATGGCAAAATTGGCCACCCGCACCTGGGACTCATGCACCAGGATGTTGGAGGGATCCAGCGCCTGGTGCTCCGCGTGGTGTCGGTGTGCGAAGGCCAGGGCCCGGCACGCCTGCTCCAGCAGGCCCAAGGCCTGGGCCAGGCGATAACGCTGCAGCCGGTTGAGGGAGGCCAACAGGGTCTCACCCGGAAAGGGCTCCTCCACCAGGAAGATCTCTTCCAGGGTTTCTCCCAGGTGCATGACCGCCAGAATCTGGGGCTGGCGCAGTCTGAACCCCAGCGACGCCTCCCGCACGAAGATGCTGCGGGCCTGCTCGAAGTCGGGAGCATCCCGAGACATCAGCTTGAGGCCCACCTCCGTCTTCAGCACCAAGTCCCGGGCCAGCCAGACGTTGCCCCAGGGTTCCTCCCGGAGCAGACGCCCGAGCTGGTACCGTTGTCCCACCACCTTTCTCACTTCGAGGTCATTCCACCAGCTTTGGCTCATGGGGATGCTCCCCTTTTTCGAGATTGCGGCCCCCCAATCTCTCTCCCCCCATCTTCGGAGGGCGCCCCGGACGCACCCCGCGCCCCTTTCCTGCCCCACCCATGCCCCGTCTTGAAGGCCTGGACGATTCGGGGAGCAGCCACCAGGGGCCGGGCTCCGCGCGCCTGGCTCACAGGATAGCACAGAACCGATGGGGGGCAAAGACCTTTTCCCTATACGCTCCAACGGGGGAAGATCGCTCATCTCCTCTTCCCGGTTGCATGCCGGCGGGATTCTGTTATGGTGATTTCAGGAACCAATGCCTCCTCGGGACTGCCCATGAGCGCGGCGAACCTTATTACCCTGGCCCGGCTGCCCCTCCTCCTCCTGATAGTGGCCCTCCTGTTCGTGCCCTGTCGGCAGGTGCAGGGTTGGGGCCTGGGACTGCTGGCCCTTCTCTTTCTCATGGACTGGCTGGACGGCTACCTGGCCCGCCTGCGTCGCCAGGTGACCGAACTGGGCGCCGTCCTGGACGTGGCCCTGGACCGGGTGGTGGAAAATGTCCTGTGGGTCGCCTTTCTGAAGCTTGACCTGGTGCCCCTGTGGGTTCCCGTGTTTTTCCTCATCCGCTCCTTCGCGGTGGACGGCGTCCGCACTGCGGCTTTGGCCCGGGGCCAGACGGTCTTCGGCATGATGCACTCCCGGCTGGGCCTCTTCCTGGTGGCTTCCCGGACCATGCGCTTTCTCTATGCCCTGGCCAAGGCCCTCACCTTTGGGGCGCTGCTCGCAACCCACGGCCTGAGCCTCCATGACCCCTCCTGGCGCCCCTCTCTGGCTCCCTGGGTGCAGGGGTTGGTCCTCCTCACCGTGGCCCTCTGCCTGGCCCGGGGCATTCCCGTCATCGTGGACAGCCGCCGCTTGTTCCAAAAAACCTGACTGCAGCGCGGTCGGCGTGGGCCGGGGGTCAGGCGCCAGGGGTTGGGGGTTTGGTCCGCCGGATTCTCCCGTTTAACGGGTGAAGCTTTTGGAAGATCAGAGGAAACGGCCCTTAAACCAGGGTCCCAGGGGTTGAGAGAGGGGGCAGGGGCCCGCGCCCCCCGGCTCCCTCCCCACCCAGACTTTTCCATACCGGGAGCACCATGGCGCCTACGGAATGCAACCGCGGGGCCGCCGTCTTCGACGTGGACCGCACCCTGGTCCGGGGCTACACGGAGCGTCTCTTTTTCCAGCGTCTGCTGCGCCGCCGTCTCCCCCTGGGCCGGGCCCTGGGGTACCTGGCCAGGGTCCTCCTGGACCCTGACCGACGTTTCCGGGACAAGGGCTATCTCAAGGGTTTTCCCGCCGCAGAGGTGGCCGCCTGGGGGCGGGAATGCTTTGAAGCCGACATCCGGCCCCGCCTCTCCCCATCGGGGCTGGCCTGCCTGGAGGAGCACCGCCGGGAAGGCAGAGCCATCGTCCTGCTCACGGGCACCCTGGCCCTGCTGGCGGAGCCCCTCCGGGAATTGCTCCAGGCCCCCTGGCTCATCGCCACCCGTTTGAAAGAGGAGGAGGGCAAACTCACCGGGGCTGTGGCGGGCCTCCTCCCCCGGGGAGAGAACAAGGCCCGGCTGCTCCTGGAACTGGCCGCCGCCCAGGGGTTGGACCTGTCCCGCTCCTACGCCTACGGCGACGAGGTTCACGATGTGCCCGTGTTTGGCCTGGTGGGGCGCCCCGTGGCCGTCAATCCCGGCCGCCGCCTGGAGCGCATCGCCCGGCGGCAGGGCTGGCCGGTGCGTTTTTTCTAGCATCCACTTATTTACTCAGCTCCGCCGTCCACCACCCGCCACGTTGGGCGTGTGAGGATGTTTCCCTCTCAACCCGCCCCCCATCCTCCTTTGGGGGGAGCACTGCCGCAAGGGAACGGGAGCTGGAGTTTTTGCGCCGCCTCGGCTTCCCCCAAAGGTTTTTCCTGACCGGGGCCGGAGAAAAGCGGTGGCGCCATCCTCAAAATGGGGTATCATATCCTCACGTTAGGCTGTGAAGGTAAAGACCATGGACCCCAATCTGCTCAAGCAGTTGCAAAAGAAGGTGGAAGAGGAATTGCGCCTGCGGGAAGTGGGCCTGCTGGAGTTCTGGGTCAATGAGGTCAAAGCCCTGGAAGCCAAACGCCATCGGGACCTGGCCGGTCTGCAAACCGATCTGAAAACCTTGGTGGGACGTATGGAGACCCGCCTGCGCCTGCTCAAAGGAGGCCGCGGCTGACATCATGTATGAAGTGAAAATCGTCACCCAGTTCTCGGCGGCGCACCGCCTGGACAACTTTTACGGCAAATGTGAGGCGTTGCACGGTCACAACTGGAAGGTGGAGGTCTTTCTCCAGGGACAACGCCTGGACGAAACGGGCCTGCTCCGGGACTTCGGGGTGGTCAAGGCCCGGACTCGGGAGGTGCTGGAGGAGGTTGATCACAAATTCCTGAACGATTTGCCGGCGTTCCGGAACCAGAACCCCTCGTCGGAAAACCTGGCCCGCTACCTGTTCGAGCGGCTGGTCCCCCTGCTGAACGGCGACGGCGTGCAGGTGAGCCGGGTCAACGTCTGGGAGTCGGACACCTCCTGCGCCGCCTATTACCCGGACTAGCCGGCATGTCGCCGCCGCGTTGGGGTCCTCTCGCA
Organism: Deltaproteobacteria bacterium; assembly: GCA_016874975.1. Taxonomy (GTDB): domain Bacteria; phylum Desulfobacterota; class Desulfobaccia; order Desulfobaccales; family 0-14-0-80-60-11; genus VGSQ01. The sequence goes on along the minus strand of VGSQ01000034.1, from coordinate 2,146 downwards.
GGCCTGGTGGTGGGGGTGCTGGCGGCGGTGGGGGCGTCCTCTCTGCCCACCGTGCCCTCGGAGAGCGGCTGGCTCAGCATCGCCCCGCCGGGCGCCGCCGAAAAACCGCCGGTGTGGTTCAGCCACCGTGTTCACGAGGCCGCCGGGGTGGCCTGCGAGCGGTGCCATCACGAGTACCAGGGCAAGAGAAACCTCTGGCGGCAGGGGCAGCCGGTGAAAAAGTGCGGGGCCTGCCACGGCCCCAGGCCCCGGGCCGGCCGCCTGGAACTCAAGGAGGCCTTCCATCGTCAGTGCAAAGGCTGCCACCTGGCTCAGCGTCAGACGCGGCGGCCTGCCGGACCGGTGCATTGCCGGGACTGCCACCGCCGCAGCTGAGAATTTCCTTTAGAGTTGCCGGGGCCCATGAAACGGTTCGACGACGCCTTAACCTTTGTGGAGCAGCTCCTGCGCCGCCGGTACGCCCCCGTGCCCCTGGTGCTGGTGAATCTCCTCCCTGCCGAGCGCCTGGAAGGCCTCCGGGAGAAATTCTCCCCGCACCCCTTGGAATATGTCTTCGGCGACTATTCCCGGGAAGACATCCTGGAGAAGGCGGGCGTCCGCCGGGCCTCCACCGCCGTTACCCTGACCGCCCGCCATGAGGGGGAAACCGCGGCCCAGGTGGACCAGCGCAGTCTACTCCCCGCCCTCACCATCCGGGACCTGCACCCCAAGCTCCGCATCATCGCCGAAATCCTCCTCCGGGAAAACCGCACCTATCTGGAGCAGGCCGGGGTGGAAGAGGTCCTCCTGCGGGGGCAGTACGACAGCTCCCTGTTGGCTTCGGCGGCGGCCTCCCCCGGGCTCTGCCGCATCTTCACCGCCATCCTCGCCGGCGAGGGCCCCATTTTCTGGACCCTGGAGGTGCCTCCCCGCTACCACGGCTGCACGGTCAAAGAACTGGCCGACCACCTGCAGGAAAGGCACGAAGCCCGCCTGGTCGCCATCTACACCGCAGGCCGGGCCATCTCCCTGGAAGAGCTCCTGTCCGATGAGCCCTCGCCCATCGACAACTTCATCCGCACCAAGTTTGCCGAAACGGGCATGACCCACCTGTTCGGTCGGGCCAAGTTCGACCCCCGGATCAACCCGCCGGGCGACCTGGTCCTGGGGCCTCACCAGCAGGTAGTGGTCATCGCCTCCCACAAACCGAGCCTGTGATGAAAGACCCGCAGGTTTTACAAAAAATTTTTCTCTTTCAGGACCTGGAAACGGAAGAGCTGACCCGACTTCTCCGTTTCGCCCGCAGCTGCCGCGTTGCCGCCCGGGAGGTCGTCATTCATGAGGGAGAGCAGGGCGACTCCATGTACATCATGTGTGAGGGGGAGGTGGAGATCACCAAGCGCCTCACCCTGGCCCTGGCCGAAGACACCCCCAAAGAACGGGTGATGATCCGCCTGCGGGCCGAAGACGGCGTGGTCTTCGGGGAAATGGCCCTGCTGGAAAACGACCTCCGCAGTGCCACCGTCACCGCCCTCACCGACTGTTACCTGCTGGAAATCAGACGAAACGATTTTTTGGACTTCATCAATCAGGACCAACGCATCGGCTGCAAGATTCTCCTGCGCCTGGCCCAGAACCTCTCCCGGAACCTCCGCAAGACCAACCTGGAGGTGGTCAAGCTTACCACCGCCCTGGCCATCGCCCTGGGGGGATAGCGACCTGCCGACGAATCCCGCAGTGTTCGAAGAGATTTGCCTGATAAACATGTGCACCGGGGAGGGAGCCCCAGGTCAGGGAATCCCCCCGCAAGGCCTCAATTCCTGTCGGCATTGCATAAACACCGGCATAAAGATAAACTGAAAGCCAAGCCGGCATAGCTCAGTGGTAGAGCAGCTGATTCGTAATCAGCAGGCCCGGGGTTCGAATCCCCGTGCCGGCTCCAGTGATATAAGTAGGTTAACTCAAAGACTTTTTCCCTGCCTCCCGCCTGTGTGAGACTCTGTGTGAGAATCCCGGCTCACTCGCTCGTAGATGGCCATGGCCTCACGTTCCGCTTCACCGATGGAGTGCAGGTAGATCTCGGTGGTGGTGCGGTTTTCATGACCCAGGAGACGTTGGATCGAGCCGATGGGAATGTTTGCCCTTTCCAACACCGAAGCCCCGAAGT
>VGSQ01000033.1 GCA_016874975.1 Deltaproteobacteria bacterium | reverse complement strand
ATTCTTGGACATCACGTTTTTCTAGGCTAATTTTCGGAATAGGATATTCTCCTCCGTAAGTGCGACATTCAGGCAGCATGACCAGCCCTCCTCTGTCGATTATGGGCCATATTATGCTAATAATTTACTCTTGTCAAGCTATAATTGACGTTGTAGGGTTAAGAACCTTCGTTTGACCGAAGAACTCACCGATAGATTCACAAAGGCCGGTAAGGACCAGGATCAAGCCCGCCGCGTGACAGAACAGCATGGCGGCCCAGAACCGGCCCTCTTTCGTCTTCGCAGTGGCACGGGAGCATGGCCTCTGGTCCCTGGCCAACGCCTTCGTGGACCCGGTGCGTCCCGGGCGGGACGGCGGCCTGGTGCAAAAGTCCATCACCCGCCTGTAGGACTACTGGACCAAGCTGGCCGCCGCCTATGGCGAAGAGGACATCAAGGCCCGCCCCGTTCTGTCTCTGAACGGTCAGCTCCATGGCCTCACGGATTACCAGGTGCCCAACCTGAAGGCCTTGGTAGATTTTGTCCTGGCCGCCCTCCCCGGAGGCCGCCCATGAGCACCCTGTTTCTGCGCCTGGCCGGTCCCATGCAGTCCTGGGGCATCCAGAGCCGCTTCACCATCCGGGACACGGGGCTCGAGCCCTCCAAAAGCGGCGTCGTGGGCCTCCTGGCCGCAGCCCTGGGCCGCAGGGGGCATGAACCGGTGGCGGACCTGGCCGCCCTGAAGATGGGCGTCCGGGTGGAGCGGGAGGGCCTCCTCAAGATGGACTACCACACCGCCGGCGGCGCCCATCGCCGGGGCGACAAGTATGGCGTGGCCCTGGCCGACGGCAGCGGCGCCCGGGCCATGTCGTCCCCACGCACGTGGGGGTGAACCTGAATAGGGGTTAGAAATTTGCTATGTGCCTGATAGTTTTGGCACCCCCGCCCGGACTCGAACCGGGGACACAGGGATTAGGAATCCCTTGCTCTGTCCATTTCTGAGCTACGGGGGCGCGATGGAGCGGATATCAGTATACACTAATCCGGTCTGATTTGCCTTGGGGAGGAGGGTGTCGCGGCATTTTCTCCGGGAGTTTCCCACTTTTTGGGGGCGGCAGGGCGGGCGTCCCGGAGGGAAGTGGTCCGGGGCGGCGGGGTGGGCCTCCGTTCGGCGCCGGGATGGTCCCCGGGAGCGGGCGGGGCTGTGGCAGCATCGGGGAGACGCGGCTCAGCCGAAGAGGTGCGCCTCCTCGACCGGAGACTGTGGAAATCCGCCGGGTCCGTCACCCCGTTGATGATCCGGTTCATGCTCACCAGTACCCAGAACGCCATCCGGTGATTTTCCAGCTCAAAGGAACGGGGCAGTTTATTCAGGATTTCCTCGACCCGCGCGGAGATGGTGAACGTCCGGCAGGGGGCTTCGGCGCCCAGGAAGCCCCGTCCGGCCAGGATGGCGATCATGTGGTCCTGATGACAGGGGTTGGAGCCCCGGATGATGATGAGTCTTTGACGCGCCGGTCTGTTGCCGGTCGGTCGTCCCAGCCGCCGGGCATCAGATCGCCGTGGTCTTTCTTGATGTTCCCCTTGACATTTCTCAGGTTGGCGCCTGGTTCGTTGGGGCAGAATCTTATCTGGCGCACCAATCCCAGGCGCTCATGGTATTCGGCCAGCAGGATCCGGGTCCTGTGGTTGGCTTTGGGGCCGCCGATGCAGTAGATGTTCATGGGGCTTTTTTTCAACGAGTCGTCGTGGAAATCTTCGGGGTTGACATGGTCGGGCAGGTTGTCAAAGCCGAAGAGCAGGCCGAAGCTCTGCAGGATGTCCCGCACACCCACGTAGTCCGAAGAGGTGCGCCGGATTTGCAGACCCATCCTCCGCTCTCGAATAAGCCCGGCGCCAGGAGAGGGGATTGGCCGCCACCACAAACCATTAGTCCGGTTGGGGGGTCCCCAGGAACTGGGAAGCAGCATGGAGCGCAGGATTTCGTTAAGTTAAGGTTTCCTTGGCGATGGCGCTCAGAACAATCTGCTCCAGCCGGGACAACGCCCCGGCTTGATAAACATGGAAGCGCTTGTGCCGCAGATTGAAGGGGATTTCACTGCGGGGGTCCTGGGTGATGATGATCAGGGTTCGCCGAAGGCCTGGGCCAGCCCCACCTCAATAGTACGTTGGGGTTATTCCCGGTAATGTCGGCGATGACCAGTCGACTATACCTGATCTCCTTGCGGATCTCCGCAGGGATGTCGTCGCTCAACGGCACGGTTTCATCGACCCGCACCGCGTCCAGTTGGCGGGACGCCGCGGCTTTCCGGATCGTTTCGAAGACCGGGGTCAAATTCCTGCCGGTAAGGAAAACAGACGAAAATCTTTCTTCTTTATGCTCCGCCCTGCCTTCCCCAAGATTTCCCTGACTCTATGGAGTTACTGTTGCCCATCCGGACTTTGGGCGCCAGAGCATTTTTGCGAACCGCGGCCCTCGGCCCGGCGGGAGGGGGTTGGGGGTAAGGTGTTCCTAAACATTATTTTATTATATTCAAAAAAATATAGTTTTATTTTTTGTTAAAGCCGTGTTATCATGCCGGCAACCTGGCTCTCGGAGCTGGTTTGCCACCACCTAAAGCAGGCGGCGGCAAAGGCCCGGATCTGTTGAGGGGGAGGCCGGCGCCCAAGATAGGTCCGGTGGCACCGGGTCCCCTGCCGTGGCCCCGGGCGACGCTGCGCCGGGAGGCGTTTCATGGCCGGGGGCGCAGATGGTTAGGCACATTTTCAATACCTGCGGCAAGCGATATGGATCAGGACGCGGCGGTCCCGGCGGGACGGAAGGCCCCTCCGGGGGCTCTTATCCGACTCCGGGGTTTGTATCCCTCTCTCAAGGCGGCGGTGCGCAAGGTGGCGGACGTCCTGCTCACGCGCCCCGAAATGGCGATCTACGCCTCGGTGAACGAAGTGGCGGCGGCGGCGGGGGTGAGCGAAGCCACGGTGATGCGCCTTACCCGCATCCTGGGTTTTCGGGGCTTTCAGGACTTCAAGATCGCCCTGGCCCGGGAACTGGTGTCCCCCCTGCAACGCCTGCATGAAGAGGTGGCCGAGGGTGACGACGCCGCCACGGTGGTGCGCAAGGTTTTTGAGGCCAACCTCGCCGCCCTGCAGGACACCCTGGCGGTCTTGAATCTTGCCGCCATGGAGGAGGCGGCCCGGCTGCTCCTGGCCGCCGAGCGCCTGCTGCTCATCGGGGTGGGCACCTCCGGGCCGGTGGTGACGGACGCGGCCAACAAGTTTTTCCGCCTGGGGCTCACCGTGCTCTGCCACACGGATGCACATCTGATGATGATGGCGGCCGCGTTGCTGACTCCAAGGGACGTGCTCCTGGCCGTGTCCCATTCCGGCAGCACCCGGGACCCGGTGGAAACCGCGCAGACGGCCCGGGGAGCCGGCGCCAAAGTGATCTGCATCACCAACAACTCCCTGTCGCCTTTGACCAAAGAGGCGCAGGTGGTGCTGGTCACCGCCTCCCGGGAGACCCGCTTCCGGCAGGAGGCCATGGCCTCCCGGCTCTGCCAGACCAGCATCATCGACAGTCTTTACACCCTGATGGCCCTGGCCCGGCCCCAACAGGCCCTGGACAGCCTGGGAAAGATCGAGCAGGTCATCGTCACCAAACAGTATTGAGCGTCCGGGAGGGGAGGGAGAGAGCGTGGGCCGGAAAAAGTTGACACCCCCCTTCCAGCTCCGACCCGGCGTCAGGATTTCCGCAAAGCAACAAGCCGAGATGCAGGCGGATTGGCTCAACAAACAGGAAATGGTGCGCATCTGCCGGATGCTGCACCAGAAGAATCTGGTGGCCGCCACCGACGGCAACCTCAGCCTCAAGGTGGGTGACAAACTCCTGGTCACGCCCAGCGGCGTCAACAAGGGCTTCCTGCGGGAGGAGCAGATCCTCACGGTGGATCAGGAAGGCCGCCTGCTGGAGGGCGAGGGCAAGCCCACCTCGGAGATGGCCCTGCACCTGGCGGCCTATCGTCTGCGCCCGGAGGTGGCCGCGGTCATCCACGCCCATCCTCCCCTGGTCACCGCCTTTTCCATTGCCGGGGTATCCCTCGAGGATTTTGTGCTGCCCGAGGTGGTCATGAGCATGGGGGTCATCCCCACTGCGGCCTATGCCACTCCCACCACCCCGGACGTCCCCGCCTCCATCCGGGAATTGCTCCTGAGTTATGACGCCCTCGTGCTGGAGCGCCACGGCGCCCTCACCGTGGGGGTCACCCTGATGGACGCCTACAACCGGCTGGAAAAGATGGAGCACGCCGCCCTCATCATCTTCAGCGCCCTCCAACTGGGGAAGGTGCAGCCGCTCCCCCCCCGGGAGGTGGAGAAGCTGCTGCGCCTCAAGATGACTTGAGACCCTTCCCCTGTTCTGCATGAAACCGGCAATCACCATATGCAGGTTTTCCGGTCCGTCCGGATTTCCCCTTGCAGCCGGGGGCCGGCGTAGTAAGATTAAATTGCGGCGCCGACCGCAGGAACCGATCATCCATGCGACAGTCCATCAAAGATTTCGTCCGTCTGGCCGCCCGGACCCTGCCCCTGCCGGAGCCCATCTACGAGTTCGGTTCCCTCCAGGTGGAGGGCCAGGAGGGCTTTGCCGACCTGCGGGTTTTTTTTACCGGCAAGGAGTATGTTGGGGCCGACATGCGCCCCGGCCCCGGGGTGGATGTCGTTCTCAACCTGCATCATCTGGAGCTGGCCGATGAAACGGTGGGCGCCGCGCTTATCATGGACACCCTGGAGCACGTGGAATACCCGCGTCGGGCACTTCAGGAGGCGTACCGCGTCCTCAAGCCCCAGGGCGTTCTCTTGCTCAGTTCGGTGATGAACTACCCCATTCACGACCACCCGTACGATTACTGGCGCTTCACCCCCGAGGGCTTCCGGAGCCTGCTGCAGGCCTTTCCGTGCGTGCTGGTGGATTTCGCCGGCGATCCCGCCTTTCCCCGCACCGTCCTGGGGCTGGGCTGCAAGGGGACTTTGCCGGAGGAGGCCCTGCGCCGATTCCAGGAAGGCCTGGCGGACTGGAAGCTGCAACATAGCGTCGAGGAGCACAAACCGTTCCTCAAACAGGCCAAGGAAATGGTGGTGCCTCCGGGCCTGAGGCTTCTGTGGCGCAAGCTCCGCCGCACCCTGGGGCGATAGCCGCGGTCCGTCCCGTCGAGAGCCGTCATGTCAGACAACTTTCCCCGCAAGGTCCTGCTGGTGGGCAATTGCGACCGACCGCCGGTGATGTCCGCCATCGCCCGGGCCCTGGACCGCCTGGGGGTGGCCCATCGGCATCTGTACTCCCAGCTCTGCAACACCTATTTCGACCGATTCATCATCCACCCCGTGAACCACTATGCCCGGGTGCTCCGGCTCAAACCCAAGCACCTGGACCTCTTTGAAGGCCACCCCAAATCGCACCGGGAACACCGCAACCGGGAACTGCTGCGCCTGGTGGCCGATTACCGCCCGGACCTGGTCTGGCTGATCCGGGGCCTCAAGTTCAAGCCCGAAACCCTGGAGATCATCAGCCGGCAGACCAGGCTCTTCTGTTGGTATACGGAGTCGGAAACCCGGCTGGGGGAGATCGAGGCGGAGCTCCCCTATTACCACCATCTCTACTTCATCTCCAGCCGGGGGGTGGAGTGGGCCAACGAGTTGGGCTACCGCAGCGCCGGTCTGTTGCAGCACGCGGTGGACACGGCCCAATTCCACCCTATGGACCTGCCCAAACGCTATGACTGGTGCTTCGTGGGTCAGTGGCACGCCCGGCGGCAACACTACGTGGAGGGCCTGGCGGAAGTCTCCCGGAATTTCGTCATCTATGGCCCCCGCTGGCTGAAACGACTGTGGCGCCGGCCGGCGCTCTGGCTCAAGGTGCGGGGCACCGGCATCTGGGGGGAGGCCCTGAACCGGCTCTACAACCAGACCAAAGTGGTCATCAACGTCTCGGTGTGGGCTCAGGAAAAGGAGACCGGGGCCGGCGTCAACCTCCGCCTGCTGGAGGTGCCCGCCTGTGGCGCCTGCCTGCTCACCGATCTCACCCGCGACGCGGCGCGCCTGTTGACGCCGGAGGTGCATTTCGTGGGCGCCTCTTCGCTCCCGGAGATGCAGGCCAGGCTGGCCGAGCTCCTCAAGGACGAGCAGAAACGCGAGAGCATCGCCCGCCAGGGGTATGAGGCGGCCTTCCGGGTGCGCACCTACGATACCCTGGTGGCCCAGGTGCTGGAAGATTGCCGACGGCTCCGAACGGCATGACATTTGCGTCTCAACCGAATATCCACCGAACGCTATTGGTCGGAATTGTGTTAGCGACGGTTTTTCTGAAATACAAAAAAGGTTGGGGAAACTTTTTTCTTGACATTTCCATCTGCTTGGCCCAATGAATGAAATAGAGCTGTCTTGCATGAGTCTTGGGGGGGAGTCGGCAATACGGCTTCTGCAAAGACAGCGGGGGGGAAAGCGGGCAGTTTCTCACCAAGAGACCGGCGCCGCATCGTTATTTCAGGTTCGTTTTCTCCATTCATCTTGCTTGGCATGGCCGGGGCGATGACTCTGTGAGCCCTGGAAAAGGCGGCCGGGCGCGTCCTCCCTGTGTTGATCTCTTCGGCCGGAGGACTGACCTATGCTGCCTGGCAAAGACCCACCGCTGACCCGCCAAGCTTCCCGGGATAATGCCGCCCGAAGTCCGGAGTCGTTGCATTCCCCGGCGCCCCGGGACGCAGCCATCCCGTCCGCTTCGACCAAAAGCCTCCGGCCCAGGGAAAAACTCTGGGATCGCTGGGACAAACTGCACAGCAGGTCAAGGCCGCCGCATTCCGCGGAGCCGGGTGAGCAGTCCGCCGCCCGGGGCGCCCCTTTCATCGTTTCCATCATCAACCAGAAAGGGGGCACCGGCAAGACCACCACCACCATCAATCTGAGCGCCGCCCTGGCTTATCTGGGGTACCGCGTCCTGATGGTGGATTTGGACCCCCAGGGCCACACCGGCATCGGCATCGGCGTGGACCCCGATTCCTTCATCGAGTCCATGGCCGAAGTGATGAGCATTCATCGGAAATCGATGAGCGACATCATCCTGCCCACCTATGTGTCCGGGCTGTGGCTGGCTCCGGCCCGCATTCACCTGGCCCACGTGGCCGAGCAACTTTACTCCCGGGTCTTCCGGGAGGCCATTCTGCACCAGGCCCTGCAAAGTCTGCCCTACGATTTTATTTTCATCGACTGCCCCCCTTCGTTGGGGGTGCTGACCATCAACGCCTTGTATGCCTCCGGATTCATTATCACTCCCTGCCAGATGTCCCGCTATTCCCTGGAGGGCCTGGCCGACTTGCTGCTCAGCGTTGAAATGGTCAAGAGCCTGGCTCCCCAGGAGTTGTTCAAGCGCAACATCTTCCGTATTCTGCTCACCATGTTTGACAAGCGCAATAAAGTCACCAATGAATATGTGCTGGAAGAGATCAGGCCTTACCGGGACCTGACCTTCAAGACCATCATTTTGAGGAACGAAGCCATCAACCAGGCGCAGATCGAGCAGCGGGCGGTTTTCGATTTTGATCCCGCCAGCACCGGGGCTGCTGATTATCAGCAGCTGGCGGTGGAATTCCTGCAGTTGTATCATCGCCTGACCGGTGTGCCGGTGGCCGACACGGTGCTCCAGGCCCCCATCGTTTGAGGGGTTGACCGGCCCTCAGGAAAAACGGTGAGAATGTGAGGGGAGGGCGGTGGCCCCGCCGCTCCCCCGGCTCTCCCCCCCGGTCGTTAGGGCGGGCTCCGCCCGCCGACGAACCTTTGCGATGGTGCGCAGGACGCATCCTGGGAAGACACTTTTCCAGACCAAGAGCGGCCGGGAACCTGCCGGGACCCATCATGGAACCACAGTTTGTCGTCAGAATCGGGTCGCAGGAAATGCAGCGGATTTTTGCGATCCGGAAAAATCTGGACTTTTGTCACACCCTGGCGACCTATGCGGAGCACTACCGCCAACTGGGGTGGTCGCCCCTGGTCCGCCGGGCCGGGTGCGGGACCGAGGTGCCGGTGGATTTCCGCCGGCCGCACCGGAGCTGGGCCAGGTCCCTGATGGAGCTGGGCCTGACCGGCGCCGTCCTGGAGTTGGCCGTGCCCCTGAGAGCCGCCTCTCTTTTTGTGGTCCGGCTCACCGGGCCGCCCCAGGGGGCCCTGGCTTTCTATCTGGCAGGCCGGCAGCACCAATGCATCGCCCGGGCCGGGGAGGCGGAGCAGCATTTCTTTGTCCTGCCCCCGGGCTGGTGCGTCGAGCCGGCCGGCGCGCCCCCCCAGGGGGAGGGCCCCTGGTCCGTGCCCGGCACGGATGGTTGGGCGCCGCTGCCGCCCAGCCGGGATGAGTCGGCGCAGGATTCCTGGAGCTGGCTGACGCCCCCCTGGGAGCGCCCCCCGGGCTACCCGGGTCCGGAATTGCTGGCCTTTCTGGAGGCTCAGGGGGTGTTGCGTCCGGAGACGGAGGAAGACGACGAGGCCCAGCCCTGGTGGCAGGAACCCGCCCATGCCGCAGAGGGCCCGGCAGAGCCGCGGCCCGAAGAGAGGAGCGCCGGGGAGGAGGCGCTGCTGCAAGCCCAGGTGCGGGAGCTCACAGCCCTGGCCCAGGCCATGGAAAAGCAGCTCTCCGTCTTGCAGCAGCCGCCCGCTCCGGAAGCAAAGCCGGCAGCGGAGCCCCTGCCCGTCTGGTGGCAGGAGTGGTCGGCGTTGCTCCCCCGAGGCGCCCTGCCCCCGGAAATAGTGGCGGAATTTCAGGACGCGGTGCGGGCCGTGTGCCGGGAGCACCCGCAGCTCGCCGCCCGGCGGGAACATGTCAACATGGTGGTTTACTGCTACCAGAACTACGTCAGAATCAATCCCCATTTCGCCGGGTTGTCCTATGGGGAAAAGCTCTCTCAGGCCGTGCGCCTGGCCCGGGATTTCCTCAAATCCTGACGGGGGGCCGGGCAGGGCCGGAAGGGACCAGGGGGGAAGAGGCCATGACTGCTTTCTCGCACTTTAAACTCTGGAGCATCGGCGGCGGCAAGGGCGGCGTCGGCAAAAGCGTCTTCACCCTGGGATTGGGGATCGCCCTGGCCCGGCTGGGGAAACGGGTCATCCTGGTGGACGGCGATCTGGGCGGCGCCAATCTGCACACCATGGTGGGTCTGCGCTATCCGCCCCACACCCTGGAGGACTTCCTCCTGAAGAAGGCGCCGCGGCTCCAGGACCTCGTCCTGGACACCCCCATCGCCGGCGTCGGCTTGTTGTGCGGCGCCGACGATATGCTCGGCGCGGCCAACCCCACCTACTTCCAGAAAATCCGTCTGCTGCGGGAACTGGAAACCCTGCCCGTGGATTTCGTCCTCATCGACCTGGGCGCGGGAACCTCTTTCAACACCCTGGACCTTTTCAACCATTCTCCGGGGAGGATCGCGGTGTTCACCGGGTTGTCCACCTCGCTGCAAAACGCCTACGGTTTTATCAAGTGCGCCTTGTTTCGCAAACTTTCCCGGGAGTTTTCCCGACAGATCGAAGTGTTGCAGCTCCTCTATGAGGAGAGCGCCTTCGGCGACCGGACCACGGCCTGCATGGACGATCTCCTGAAGAAGATCCGCCGGGCGGCGCCGGAGCAGTGGTTCCGCCTGGCCAAGGTGATCAAGTCCTATCAGGTCTATCTGGTCACCAACATGGTGAAGAACGACCAGGACATGATGTCCGCCGAGATCATCCGGTCGGTGTGCGAGGATTTCCTAAACCTCCACACCGAGGTCCTGGGGCATGTCCTGCATGATCCCATCGCCGAAGTGGCCATCAATCAGATGGTGCCTTCTCTGCTCTATGAAAGGCAAAACCGGCTGGCCACTGGCTTTACTTCCATCGCCAAACGCATCCTGCGTCTCAGCCGTCGTCTCCCGGGAAGCAAAGGCCCGGCCCGGAAGGAGGAGGAGCAGGCACCCGTGGTGGAGGTCCGGCGGGAAGCCTGAGCCCCCTCGGCGCCGGCGCCGTCCCCGGACCTCGGGGCGTGGCCCCAAAAAAAGCCGGGCAGACAAGGACCGCCCTTGCCTGTCCGGCTGGCTTCCTAAGCGGTGGTGGCGGAGGCCGGTAAGCGAGGGAGCCCCCCGGCCCCCACCCCATTTTCCGCCCTTCCCGAGGAGCGTTGCTTCGCCTTAAAGCAGCGGCTGGATCATCCTGACAAACTCTTCCTTCTTCCGGGTCCCCAGGATTTTGTGGGCGATTTTGCCCGACTTGTCGAGTATGAAGGTGGTGGGCACCACTTCCACGCCGCCGTAAGCCTTGCTCACCTTGTCGTCGCCGATGAGGATGGGATATTCCAGGTCCAACTGTTTGGCCAGGAAGCGGAGCTGGGTGGGGCTGGAAGAGAGGCCGATGCCCAGCATCGCCAGGCCCTGTCCCTTCATTTCATTGTGGATCTTGTTCAGGTCCGGCATCTCCTCCCGGCAGGGGCCGCAGAAGAAGGTGAAGAAATTAATCACCACGACCTTTCCTTTGAACTGGCTCAGGCTATATTCCTTGCCGGTGCTGATGTCCGGGAGATTGAAGTCCGGGGCGCCCTTTCCCTGCCCCCAGGCCGGTCCGGCGGCCAGCGCCAGGCCCAGCATCAGCAGTAAGGCCCAAAAACCAACACCCCGAACACCGACGGTTTTGGTCCGCATGCAGGTCTCCTTATCCCAGTGGGTTCCTTTTAAAGATAAAGCGCTTCGGTCATCTTTCAAGGGAAAAATGTCGGCGCGCCTCCTTTTCTTTTGAGAAGCCGGGAACGCTTTTGTTACGGTGTCAGTCGATTTTTCCGGGCGCCGGCCGTCGCCTTGGCCGGGCCTGCGAGGTCGGTCCGGAGGACCCGCCGCGGCAAACCGCGCCTTGACATCCCGCCCTCCCTCCGTAAAATGGTAGCCACCTGACATGGCGGAGCGAGGTGGCGCCATGACCTGCCTAGGGAGACACTGATATGAACATCCTGGGGATCTGGGGCAGCCCCCGGCGGGGCGGCAACTCGGAAGTGCTGCTGGACGCCTTCCTGAAGGGGGCCGCCGAGGGCGGGGCGGAGATCGAGCGGGTGGCCCTGCGGGAGCTGAAGATCTCCCCCTGCCTGGAAATTTACCATTGCTTCAAGGAGGGGACCTGTCCCATCAAGGACGACATGCTGCCCCTGTACGACAAACTTCTGGCTGCGGACGTGGTGGTTTTGGCAACGCCCATCTTCTTCTACGGCGTTTCGGCCCAGGCCAAGATCATGATCGACCGCACCCAGGCGCTGTGGGCCCGGCGCTATGTGCTGAAACGGGACTTCCCCGGGCCGGAGCGCCAGGGCGTGCTCCTGTGCGCCGCGGCCACCCACGGCAGACTCCTGTTCGTGGGGGCCCGGCTCACCGCCAAGTATTTCTTCGACGCCATCAATGTCACCTATGCCGCGGAGATTCTGGTGCGCGGCGTGGATGAAAAGGGGGCCATGCTGGAAAAGACCGACGTCCTGGAGGCCGCCGGGAACCTGGGCCGACGCCTGGCCCGGGGGGAAAAGCTGCCCCCCGTTCACCTTTCCCCCCTGGCGGTCTGAGGGGATTCCCGGGGGGAGGGGAGCTGCGGCGGCCCGGCGTCTGCCGCACCACTACTCAACTTTAAGGAGGACCTATGCTGACGGTGGGAATGAAGCATGAGAAAACGCTCAAGACCGGTCCCGAGCATTCGGCCCGCAACTTTTTCCCCGATCTTCCCGACGTCTTCGGCACCCCCTATCTGGTAGGGCTGTTCGAAGGCATCAGCGCCGAGCTGATGGCCCCCCACCTGGGGCCCGGCGAGCAGTCCGTGGGGGCCGGCATGGAGCTGCAGCACACCGCCCCCACCCCCCTGGGGATGGCGGTGCGGGCGGTCAGCGAACTCCTGGAAGTGGACCGGCGCAAGCACGTCTTCAAGCTGGAAGCCTTTGACGAAAAAGAGAAAATCGGCGAAGCCCGGCATATTCGCTACATCATCGACGCCGCCAAATTCAATCAGAAGGTGGAGGGGAAAAAGGGCTGAGCGGCAGCGTCTTTCAGGACCTGGTGACCCTGCAGCACTTCGAAGCCGGCTGGGGCTGGGACGCCCAGGTGCGTCAATACGTCAGGAAAAAATACCGCCGGGACCTGGCCGGCCTGGCGCACCTGGACCCCCGCCTCCTGGCCCGGCTCCTCAAGGGGGAGGTCCTGGAAGAGCGGCCTTACGCCACCGTCCTGTGGGTCATCCGCATCGTCCCCTTCCGGCCCCTGGAACTCTTCTGGCTCTTTGATGCGGACCCGGAGTTCGGGGTGGACCTGAGGGTCCTCTTTGCCCGCAAAAGCCTGGCGGTGCCCACCGAGGACGCCTACGTCTTCGCCTGGGACTACCTGGCGCTGCTGGCCCGCTACGGCCGGGGCGCCTTTCCCCTGGAAGAGGCGGCCCCCGACCCGGAGTGGATCCGGTTCGAGGATTTCGCCCCCCCCGACGCCGCCCCCGTCAAAGAGACGGCCATGAAGCTCCGGGATGAGCTCCTCCACCTGCTCAGCGCCGACCTGGTGGCCGTGGCCGTGGCCCGCCTGGACTGCGGCCGGGCCGCCGCGCTCCCCGACGGCTGGGAGGCGGCCTTCCCCCTCCTGGGCGACCTGGCCATGCGTCTGCGCCTGCACGACGGCGCCGTGGACCTGGCCTTCGACCGCCACGGCGCCCGGAAGTACCCCCCGGAATTTTTACTGAGCTTCGCCTGGCTCTATGTCAACGCCCTCATCCGGGAGTGCCGGGGGCTGGACCCCTCCTTGCCCCGGCTGTCCCGCTACTTCTGATACCAATATGATGTCAAACATAGAGTAATGGATTGGTGGGGCGGGCCTCCGTGCCCGCCTCCGGCCCATTATAAAACAGCCCAATATGAGGAAAAATATGTGTGATATAAAGCACATGGCTTCATAAATAATAGAGTGACAAGAGCCCTTCGGCAGATTCTGAACTCTATCTTTGACGTCAAATTAGTATGAGGCAGCCCCCTCGAAAAGGCTGTAGTCGGCATCATCATTGCTTCACCTAATCCTTCCCCCTCAGCCCTCCGCGCCCGGAAGACGCCTCCCGGTTCCTTACTCCGCCAGCAGCCACACCGCCACCATGGCCAGCAGCAGGCCCACCCCCTGCCGCAGGGAGAGGGCCTCCTTGAGAAACAGGAAGCTCAGCACCACTGTGACTACCGGATAAAGGCTGGTGAGGGGCACCACCACCGAGGCCTGCCCTCCCGCCGCCAGGGCTCGGAAATAGCAGAACAGGCCCAGGGCGGTGCACAGGCCGGCCCCGGCCGCGGCGCTCCATCCCACCGGGGTCCACGGAAGCCGGAAGCCCGGTTCCAGCAACAGGATGCCCATCACGGGCAGGTAGCCCAGAATGCCCAGGAGATAGACGCTGCGCGCCGGCAGGTGCAGGGTGGCCACTTTGGTCAGAAGCCCCCAGCAGCCCCATAGACACAGGGAGGCCAGGGCAAAATAGGTCCAGGGGGCAGAAGACATGCGTTCAGGTTTCCTGTGGTCGTTAGGGTTATGACAGGTGAGGAGCGCTTCTCCGACTCGCCTGCCCTGTCGCCTGCACCTTACGGTCCCCAAAGACCGATGCCATCGACGGACCGGCCGGGCAGGCGAAGCCGACGGGAGTGCCGCCGTCACCCTTGCCGCAGAAAATATCATACCATCGCCCCCTCAGGCAAATATCCCTGCGCCGGTTCGGCCGTGGAAGCCGTTCGACGGGACAATCCGACATTTTCGGAAACCTTCCCTTCCCTCCAGGTCGCCTCGGGAGGCAGCGGACTCTCTTGCCGGGGTCAGCCTGGCGGCGAATTTTTCGTGGGGCCGGGAGCCCCCGGGCCTTCCCCTCCCCGGAGACGCCGGAAATGACCGTGGGATCAGGGAATCATGCTGTGGGAGCCATGACCAGGCATATGTGCGGAGGGACGGCGGGGGAAGTTTGAAGAGCGGAGCGGAGGAGGGCGATCTCGGAGAACGTCACCAAAACACCGGTTGCACCGGAAACGGCGGGAGTCCTTCCCATCGCCGGAGATGGCCCGGCGCCGGGCGGGCCGGACGCGCCCGGGGAGGGCGGAGCCCGTTGGGCTCCGCCCTCCCCGGGTGGTCGTTCAGGTCAGGATGCCGTGCCCCCGTCGCCGATGGGTTACTTCACCAGCCGGGGGATGGCGGCCACCGCTCCCTGGTTGGCCGCACCGCCGGGATTGATGCGACTGTTGTCCGGCCCCCCGGAAGTGGTGCCCGGAGGCGACACGGTGCTGCTCCCCAGAGGTATTTCCATGGTGATGGAGTTGGCATTGCGGCAACTGCCAGGGTTGTTTACCATGCAATCCACCGTGCTTGAGTAGGGGTAATAGGAACTGCAATCAGTGCAACCGGAATTATAAGTGACCTTGGTGACGTCCACATTCACAAAGCCGGTCACATAAATGGGCACATTCCCACCGGGGTAGGTCTGTTTCCAGAAGGAAAAGCAGGCGTGGGCATGGGACGGGGCGAAGTTCAGCCACTTGAGCAGCGCCAGGAACATCGGTTCCGGCCGTTTCGCCATGGGATTGGTGGTGGAATAGACCGGCACACAGACCCGCCACTTGCCGTTGCTGTCCTTCTTGGTGTTGTAAGCCGTTCTCAGTTGGCTGAAAATCGTCTTGATGTTGGAGGCCCACTGGTATTCACTCAGGGGAAAAAGAGGCGTCCCCTGGGCCATGGCCCGGATGGCCTTCCCCGAAGTGGTGCTGTAACTGCGCTTGATGTTGTCCACCACGGTGGAGGGCACCGAGTCGCTGCTGTTGACGATGAAGAGATAGGCCTTCTGTGTGTCGAACAGGGGCCTTTGCAGGTTGTTCAGGTAAAAACTGTCGCTTCCCAGGTCCTTGAAGGTGAGCTGCCTGACGGTGGCGGCCCTCGCTTCCCGGGGACCCAAAAGTTCCGCATACCAGGGATGCCCCGGCAGGCTCGAGGTTGACAACACCGAGTCGGGCACAGCCAGGGGCAGGGTGACCGAACCTGTCTCCGCGGTCCCCGCATAGCCCAGGAAGGCGGTGGCCGTGGCCGCCACTTCGGAGGTCTGGAAGCGGCTTCCCAAAATCCGGGCCAGGAAATTGGTGACCGGACCGAAGGTCAGGCCTGACCCCCGGCGCAGCGTCACCTTGACGGCATTGGCCGAGGAGTAGCTGCCGCACGAAGAGCCGAGTTCCGTCCAGGCCGTTTCCGGATTGGCCGCATAGATGTTCCATTCTCCAAAGACAATGGTCAGGTCGTTGCGCGCGCCCGGGTCCACCGGCGGCAAACCCAGCAGTTCGGCCTGGCGCTGCGCCACGCTCATCGCCGCCTGGCCGGCCCCGGCGCAGTCCCGCACCGCCTCTCCATTCTGGTCCTTGATGAGATTGCTGGCGCCCGCCAGGGCCGAGGCATCTACCGCGTTCTGCAGTTCGTTGCGCACCACGTAGAGTCGCCCCACATCGATGGCCAGACTGGCGAAGCCCAGAATGACCACCATCAACAGGGCCGTCAGGATCATCACCGAGCCCCGTTCCTGCGGACTTCCTCTTGCCCATTTCCTCTTCATGGCTGCACTCCTTTTGCTCGAATCATCAGAGGCTTATGACCATTCCTACCCTCAAGCCGGCTGTCGATTCCCGAAGCGCATGATCACTCGCATTGCATCACGGTGGCGGCGGTCAAGGTTATCTGGTCCGACAGGGAAGGGATGAAACGTGAAACGATAAACCAAGTCTTAATGGCCGAAACGCGCACCTCCAAATCCGCGCCTTTGACCCCGCTGCTGTATCCGGCTCCGGTGGCATTCACCTGGGGATTGGCGTCGCTGGGGAGAAAAGCCCGGGAGAGATAACCGTTGAGGAGATAATTCTGAATGGTCGGGCTCAAATTGGCCGGCGCAATGCGCTTACCGTTGGTGTCGGTGCGGTACACGATGCCGTATCGGGCCCCTTCCCGACTGGCATTGGTCACTACCTGCTTCATATAAAAGGCATGACCGAAATCGATAATGCCGGAGACCAGGAGGAGGAAAACCATGCTCCCGATGGCGAATTCCACCATCGCCGAGCCTCGGGTGTCTCTTCGACAACGCCGCAACCAAGCCAGCAGGCCGTCACTCATGACCTTCCTCGATGTTGGAATCTCGCCGAAGATTAATACGCAAGAACCATGCCGAAAAATAAGGGGCCACCTCCATTTGAATAAGAAATATAACTGATTGTTATATTTGTTATTTTAAGACACCATATTTGAGAGGCCAATACTTTCGAGTTTTGTCTGACGAGAAATTCTTTTTATTTTTAAGAATTTTTCTTGAAGGATGAACATTCCCGCCTTAAAAACACCGCCAATACCATTGAGCAGGACTCAGAGGAGGGGCCGGTCTTCCCAGCATCCTCACAGGTTCCCGAATTCCGGACGGCAACCGAAGACCGTGGTCCCGTCGCAGGAGTGAGATTTTCGGGAGCATCTTTGCCGGCCTTCTTGCCGAAGAGAGAATTTTCCTTTAAAAATTACCAGCAACCCCGGAAGTGCCGGTCGTGGACGGCCGCGTCACCCCCCGGGGCATCCCCGGGGCGCAGGAGGGCAAAGATGGTGCACATCATGGGACACCGGGGGGCGCCGGCCTATGAGCCGGAGAACACGCTCCGCTCCGTCGCCCGGGCTCTGGACATGGGGGTGGCCGCGGTGGAGGTGGACGTGCAGCTCACCCGGGACGGCCGCCTGGTGGTGATCCACGACGAGACCGTGGACCGCACCACCAACGGCGCGGGCTGGGTGCGGGACCTCACCTTCGCCCAGGTGCGGGAGCTGGACGCGGGCCAGGGTGAGCGCATCCCCGCCCTGGAAGAGGTGGTTGACCTGGTGCGCAGCCGGGGAGCCCATCTGGTGGTGGAAGTCAAACAGCCCGAGGCCGCGCCCGCGTGCCTGGAGTTTTTCCGGGGCCACCCGAATGTTGAGAACATGCATCTCATCTCCTTCTGGCACCCCCTGGTCCGGTGGCTCAAGGAACAGGAGCCCCGCCTGCGCACCGGCGTCCTCATGGTGGGCTGTCCCGCCGATCCCGTGGGTCTGGCCCGGGCCGCCCTGGCCGAAGCCCTGGTGCTCCATTTCGCCTACGTCACCCCGGAACTGGTGGCCGCGGCCCACGCCCAGGGCCTGCTGGTCTATATCTGGAACATCGACGCCCCGGCCTGGCTGCCGCCCTATCTGGAGATGAAAGTGGACGGCATCGGCAGCAACCGCCCGGATGTGTTGATAGAATATCTCAGGAAGCGATGAGGCGTTGGGGGAGGGTGCAGGGGGCATCGAGCCTTTACCCCCCTCCCCCGCCGAACCTCGTCCCCAAGGAAACGCTTATGGCCAGGACCATTGTGGAGCAGATCATGGCGGCGCATCTGGCGGCCGGAGAGATGTCGCCCGGTCGGGAGATCGCCCTCACCATCGACCACACCCTGACCCAGGACGCCACCGGCACCCTGGCCTATCTGGAGTTTGAGGCCATGGGTGTGGACCGGGCCCGTCCCCAGGTGGCGGTGAGCTACGTGGACCACAACCTGTTGCAGACGGACTTCCGCAACGCCGACGACCACCGCTTCCTGCGCACCGTGGCGGCCCGCTACGGTCTGTACTTCTCGCCGCCGGGCAACGGCATCTCCCACCAGGTGCACCTGGAGCGCTTCGGCGCCCCCGGCAAGACCCTCATCGGCTCGGACAGCCACACCCCCACCGCAGGCGGCATCGGCATGCTGGCCTTCGGCGCCGGCGGCCTGGACGTGGCCCTGGCCCTGGCCGGCCAGCCTTTTTACCTGGTGATGCCCGAGATTCTGGGGGTGCGCCTCACCGGCAAGCTCCCGCCCTGGGTGTCGGCCAAGGACGTCATCCTGGAGCTGCTGCGCCGCCTCACCGTCAAGGGGGGCCGGGGCAAGATCCTGGAGTTCTTCGGGCCCGGCGTGCGCACCCTCAGCGTGCCCGAACGGGCCACCATCACCAACATGGGCGCGGAGTTGGGGGCCACCACCTCCATCTTCCCGTCGGACGCCCAGACCCGCCGGTTCCTGGCTTTGCAGGGGCGGGAGGCGGATTTCGTCCCCCTCAGGGCTGAAGGCCGGCCGCGCTACGCCGAGGTGGTGGAGGTGGACCTGAGCGCCCTGGAGCCCCTGGTGGCCTGCCCCGGCTCGCCGGACGCGGTCAAGCCGGTGCGGGAGGTGGCGGGCGCGCCCGTGGACCAGGTGCTCATCGGCTCCTGCTCCAATTCCTCCTGGCGCGACCTGATGCGCCTGGCCCGGGTGCTGAAGGGACGCCGGGTCCACACCCGGGTGAGCCTGGAGATCAACCCCGGCTCGCGGCAGGTCCTGGAGAATCTGGCCCTGGCCGGCCAGGTGGTGCCCCTGCTGGAGGCCGGCGCCCGCCTCATGCCGCCGGGCTGTTGGGGCTGCATCGGCATGGGCCAGGCCCCGGCCACGGGCGCGGTGTCGGTGCGCACCTTTCCCCGCAACTTCCCGGGCCGGAGCGGCACCAAGGACGACCGGGTCTACCTGGCCTCCCCGGAAACCGCGGCGGCCGCGGCCCTCTTCGGGGAGCTCACCGACCCTCGCAAGCTGGGCGACTTCCCCCGCATTCCCTCGCCCCGGGCCTTCCTGCTGGACGGCCGCAGCCTGGTGGCGCCTCCGCCCCCCGGCGAGCCCGTGGAGGTGCTGCGCGGGCCCAACATCGTGCCCTTCCCGGAACTGACGCCCCTGCCGGACACCTGGCGGGGCCGGGTCTGGCTCAAGGTGGGGGACAACATCACCACCGACGACATCCTGCCTGCGGGGAGCCAGATTTTACCCCTGCGCAGCAATCTGCCGGCCATCAGCCAGTTCACCTATTCAAGGGTGGACCCCGACTTCGTCCGGCGCGTGACCGAGCACCCGGCCTGGGAAGGGGAGGCCATCATCAAGGAAGGGGCCATCGTCGGGGGCGAGAACTACGGCCAGGGCTCCTCCCGGGAGCACGCCGCCCTGGCGCCCCGGTATCTCGGGGTGCGGGTCAAACTGGTGAAGAGCTTCGCCCGCATCCACCTGGCCAATCTTATCAACTTCGGCATCCTGCCGTTAACCTTCGAGAACCCGGCGGACTACGACACACTGGCCCAGGACGACGTCATCGAACTGCACGACGTGCGCCGCCTCCTCCTGGACGGGGCCCGGCGCCTGCCGGTGACCATCACGGCCAGAGACGGAAGCGCCAGGGAGCTCTGGGCCGTGGCGGACCTGACGCCGCGCCAGCGCCTCATGCTGGCCCTGGGCGGGGCCTTGAACCTGGCCAGGGCAGGGTAGGGGGAAAATTGAAGGTAAGGGCCGGGAGGGAAAATGCTCCGGCGGGCGCGGCCCGCCCTATGACATAGGCTCTCAAACTGGCGCAGGAGGGGCAAGGGTAAGAGCCCAGGGAAAAGATAGGAGAAGGTCCGAAGGCCGGAGGGCAGGGGGGCGGTGCTGCATCCCGCCTCGGCGCCTGCTGTTGGACCGTGCCCCTCAACCTGGCAGAAATGTCGGTGGCGCCGGCGTCCCGCCGGTGGAAAGGTAGGGTGCGCACCGCGCACCATTCTTTGCTACCAGACTTGGGGGGCTTGTCGGGGGTGGGGCCTGCCCGACATGACTTCCATCACAGGAGGGCAAGGTCTTGCGCCCGCCAGGCTGCGGGCCTCTGATGGTGCGGGGTTCAGGTGTCCTGATGAGCCTCTTTGTAGGCCTTCAGCACGGCATTCATCCGGGTCTGGTAGCCTTTGCCCTGGGCCTTGAACCATTCCAGGACCTCACGATCCACCCGCAGGCACACCGAGGCCTTGGGCTGAGGCAAACGCAGGGTGGCGGTTTTAAAAAAATGCTCGTCCGCTTCCGGAATCTCGGGAAAATCGATTTCTTCGTCCCGCATGGCGTCAAGGGCCGCCCAATCGGTTTCGGAGCGCGGCTGCAAAGGCTTTTTTCTCATTTGTCGATGCCTTTCTTTAGGAAATGACCCGGGCCGCGCCGGGGCGAGGCTCAGAAAAGGCAATGGCCATTACCCGGTCGCCTATGAATCCGTAACCGATGCACCGGTCTTCCTCGTATTCGTGACGGACATCGGCCTGCACCAGGAGAGGACCGTCGAACATTTCGGGCGCATCGGCGAAATCCATTTTGTGTTTGCGCAGATTCTCCCGGCGCTTGGCCTCGTCCCAGTCAAAGTCCACGAGGCTATTGTATATACAATATGCCTATACGTCAAGAAGAGAAAATTTGTGGGGCATGTTTTCTCCAACATGAACGATCAACCAGAATGGCGGTGGCCAGAGAACTCCCCCGCGACTCGGTTGGAGAAAGGTTATGGAGTCATCCGGTTGTTTCATCAACGGCGCCTTGGTTAAGACCGAAACCAGGTTGTCGGTGCTCTCCCCCTGGTCCGGCGAGGTGGTGGGCGAAGTCTGTCTGGCGGGTGAGGCGGAGTGGGAGGCGGCCATCGCTGCGGCATGGGAGGCGGCCAAAGTGCTCAAGGCCCTTTCCAGCCGGGAGCGCAGCCGGATGCTGGCGGCCCTGGCCAAAGAGGTGCAGGCCCGCCAGGAGGTGTTCGCCCGGACCATCGTGGCCGAAGGGGGCAAACCCCTCACTTATGCCCGGGGGGAGATGGACCGGGGGGTCATGACCCTGAGCCTGGCCGCGGAAGAAGCCGTCCGCATCGGCGGCGAGGTCCTGCCCCTGGACCTGGCGCCGGGCGGG
This sequence comes from Deltaproteobacteria bacterium, assembly GCA_016874975.1. Lineage (GTDB taxonomy): Bacteria > Desulfobacterota > Desulfobaccia > Desulfobaccales > 0-14-0-80-60-11 > VGSQ01. The sequence goes on along the minus strand of VGSQ01000033.1, from coordinate 7,572 downwards.
GACGGCCGCTGGGGCATCACCCGGCGCTTTCCGGTGGGTCCGGTCCTGGGCATCGCCCCCTTCAACTTCCCCTTCAACCTGGTGGCGCACAAGGTGGGCCCGGCCCTGGCCGCGGGCAACCCCATCGTCGTCAAGCCCGCCTCCAAGACGCCCCTCACCGCCCTGAAACTGGCCCACTGCGCCCACGCGGCCGGCCTGCCGCCCGGGGCCCTGCAGGTGCTCCCCAGCCCTGTGGAGTTGGCCGAACGGGCCGCGGCGGACGAGCGCTTCAGGGCCCTGTCCTTCACGGGCAGCGCCCAGGTGGGGTGGCATCTCAAGAACCTGGCCGGCAAGAAGCGGGTCATCCTGGAGTTGGGAGGCAACGCCGCCTGCATCATCGACGCGGGCGCGGACCTGGCTCGGGCGGCGCACCGGGCCGCGGTGGGGGCCTTCGCCCACGCCGGCCAGGTCTGCATCGCGGTGCAGCGGATTCTGGTCCATCAGGCCATTTACGAGCCTTTCCGGGAAATCTTCCTGACCACCATCGAGCGGGACGTGCACGCCGGCGACCCGGCCCGCAAAGACACGGTGGTGGGGCCCATGATCGACGCCGCGGCCGCAGCGAAGGTAAGGGACTGGGTGCAGGAGGCCCTGGACGGCGGGGCCGCGCTCCTCACCGGCGATATGGGCGAGGGCAATCTCATCCCGCCCCTGGTGCTGGAAAATGTTACCCGGGAGATGAAGGTCTGGCGGGAGGAAATCTTCGGGCCGGTGGCGACCCTCACCCCCTTTGCCACCTTCGCCGAGGCCCTGGAACTGGCCAATGATTCGGCTTACGGCCTCCAGGCCGGGGTCTTCACGCCCCACCTGGCCCACGCCTGGCAGGCCTTCGAAACCCTGGAGGTGGGCGGCGTCATCATCAACGATGCGCCCATCTTTCGCCAGGACCACATGCCCTATGGCGGCGTCAAGGACTCGGGCCTGGGCCGGGAAGGGGTGCGCTACGCGGTGGAGGAACTGACGGAACTGCGCCTGCTGGCGTTGAAGGTGTGAGGGCAGGAAAGAGGCCGGGGGGGGGCCGGGCGCGCAGGAGCTTCCCATCCTCGTTCCCCATCGGGAGCTTGGGAACCAGGGAAAACCACACCCCGGCGGTGACGGTAGCCGGTGGCGCCCGGGCTAATCCTTGACCAGCCGGCTCCCCTCCAGCCGGTATTGCCTGGTGATCTTCAGGGTGGGGCAGCAGGAGGGGTCGTCCTCGCCGTGCACCACCAGATCCAGCACGATGATCCCGTCCTTGATGCGCAGGCTGTTCACCTTGATGCCGTCCCCCAGGGAGGCGGACGCCGCATAGCGTGGCCGGCCGCGATCGTTCACTACCGCCGCCGCCTCAAAAAATCTGCCGCTGCCGCCGGTGTGGGAGACCAGGATGACCGCGGCGTCGGCCCGGCCGTCGCCATTCAGGTCCCCCCAGGCCGCCTTGACCAGGCGCACCTCCAGGAAGTCGGCGTCATCTTCGTCCATGCCCCGGCGGAAGACGCCGTTCTGCAATTGCACCCATTTCTGCCTGCTGAAGGCGTGGATCGGATACGCGCCGTTCCTGAGGACCCCCGGGGACAGCTCCGGCGCCTGGGCGAGGGTCGTCCCGGCGCCCCCCGGGCTCAAGGTCAGGGCCAAAACCATGACCGTCACCACTGTTCTCATCGGCTTACCCCTGGCGGCCGGGTTGCCTCGGGTCGCCGCCGGGGAGGGCGGCGGGGCCTGAGCCGGCGGGCATCGACCCATCTGCCCCAAACCCGATGGAAAAAACAGATATATGGTTAACAGATGGCGGCTTTCCGGGTCAATAGGGAAAGATGAGACGAAGGCAATCGAAAAGGCCAAAGGCGCTCTGTCCTTTGGCCCGGAAATGCTAAGGAATGACGGCAGTTAAGGAATAAACCGGATACGCGTGGTTTCCTCTTTAGAGGAAGAACTCTTCTTTTAACAGCGGCGGCTTGAATTCCATGACCCGGAAGAGCAGAACCGGCACGGTGGCGTGGGAGACCACCTTTTCGGCGGTGCTGCCCAGGACCCAGGCCACTTCGCCCCTGCCGTGGGTGGCCATGGCGATCAGGTCATTTTTGTTTTTGTCGGCAAAAGCAATAATTTCCCGGGCCGGCACGCCCTCCACGCAGGTGGCGGAGACGTCGACGCCCTGCCCCTTGAGCTCGTTGGCGGCCTGATTCAGAAAGGCCTCGCAGGCCTTCTTTTCGGCGGCCGGAGCGGCGGCCATCACTCCCGGGGTGGTTTCGCCCATACCGAAGGCTTCGGTGTGGCAGACATGGACCAGGGTCACTTGCGCGTTGCAGGTTTTGGCCAATTCCACCACTTTGGGGAGGATTGTGGCCGCCAGCGGGGAACCATCCAGAGGAACCAAGATGCTCTTGAACATAATATCCTCCTGTTTCGGGGATAATAATACAACCACCCGGTCGACTGCGCCGGAAACCAACCGAACCTTTACTTATTTGAAAGTTAAGCTAAAAATTCACAATGTCAATCACCCCGGAGGCGCGTATTACAAATCATCGTCTTCGGGGGGAAGGGGAGCCGCATCCCGTTCCCGGCCCCGATAGAGGTCGCGCTGCAAGACCCGGTGGTAGGCGGTGAAAGCGCCGTCGCCGGCCTCGCTTTTGAGGTGCTGATCCATCATCTTCAGCTTGGCGTCCAGGTCGTCCAGCATGGACACCAGCAGGGCCTCCGGGGTTTTAGGGGGGACCGGCGAGCCGAATTCCAGGGAGCCGTGGTGGGACAGGACGATGTGCTCCAATTCCAGCAGCAGGGGGGAGTCCCCCAGCGCCAGGGTCTGGGCCGCCTCCCGCACCATCTCCCAGCCCAGGACGATGTGGCCCAGCAGGGCCCCGGGCACGGTGAGTTCGGGGGTGGCGGGGTTGGCCAGCTCTTTGAGCTTGCCCAGATCGTGGAGCATGGCCCCGGCCACCACCAGCCCCCGGTGCAGGTGGGGGTAGATTTCCAGGGCCTGCAACGCCAGGCGGGCCACCGTCCAGGTGTGCTCCAGCAGGCCCCCCAGGTAAGGGTGGTGGTAGAGGCGGGCCGCGGGAGCCACCAGGAGCTGCTCCCGGTGCTGCTCCAGGAGGTGCAATACCAGCTCCTGCAGGGGCGTCTCCAGGTGGGCGGCGGCCAGGTCCCGCAGTTCCTGCCAGAGCTGCCGGCGGTCGAAGGCGGTGGCCAGGTGCAGGAGTTCGGGGTCGAAATCCCCCAACTCTTTGCCCTGGGCCAACAGGTCGTCCACCCGCACCAGGTTTTCCACGGTGAGTTGCAGTTCGCCGCGGTAGGAGGTCACCAGGCCCCGCACCCCCACGAAATCGCCGGTGGTGAAAGGGCCGGGACAGCGGCGCAGCACCTCGCTCCAGACTTGGGCGGTGATGATGCCGGTCCGGTCTCCCAGGAATAAGGTGAGGAAGGGCTTGCCGGATTTGTCGGTGCGCCGCTCCGCCTGGCGGAGGAGGAAATATTGACGCACTTTATCCCCTTCCTTGAGCTCGGCGATGAATCGGTGTGGCACGGAAGTTGCTCCTGGACCGGGAAATGGATGGGGAGAGAGGCCCCCTCCAGTCCATCATACCCAAGGAGACAGCGGCCGGTCAAGAAAAGGAGGCGGCGGGGTTTCTTGACAGGGACTTGGAGCGTAATTAATTTAATTCCTAAGAAAAACAGCCGATAAAGAAAAAACTGAAGCGGCGTGGATTTTTCTTGACAAAATATTAAGAGGCACTAAACTTTAATTTTTAATTTTACCGGTTGCCAAACTTGGCCCAAAGCCCTTAAAATCATGGAAAAAGAATACCTTAAGCGGATTTTTGACCTGAGCGGCGGCAACGCCCCCGTCTTGGGTTATGAGCAGTTCTCCTTTTTTGCCAACGAGGAGGAGGGCGACCCTCTGACCTTCAGGGATACCTACGATCTGGCTTCGGAAGAGGAGTTGGACGTCACCGAACAACTCCGCCCTACGCCCTTCGGTCTGCCCCTGGTGGCCGAACCGGCGGACGTGGAACTGGATGAGGGGATCGAACCGGAAGATATCCCGGAGCATGAGGGCCTGGTGGCCGCCTACTTCCGGGAGATGCTGCGCTACTCCATTCTCTCCCCCGAAGAGGAGCGGGAGTTGGGCCGCATCATCAAGCACGGCCAGGACGCGGTGTTGCAGTTGGTGCTGGCGGCGGCTTCCGACCTGGAAGAGGTGGGCCAGCTCAAGCGTAAGGTGCAGCAGTGGTACCAGAACTCGGAGAAGAGCGCCCAGGCCAAGGAAAAGCTCTTCCGGCAGATCCACCAGACCCTGCAACGGGCCCTGCGTCAGCATCCTGCGGCCCAGGAAGTGCGCGACCTCATGCACCACATCCGCCTGACGGAGGCGGAGGTCACCAAGGCCCGGGACAAGATGATCAAGGCCAACCTGCGCCTGGTGGTGAGCATCGCCAAGAAGTACCTGCACCGGGGACTCACCTTCTCGGACCTCATCCAGGAGGGCAACCTGGGTCTGATGAAGGCGGTGACCCGCTACGACTACACCACCGGCTACCGGCTGAGCACCTTCGCCTCGTGGTGGATCCGGCAGACCATCACCCGGGCCATCTACGACAAGACCCGGACCATCCGCATCCCGGTGCATCTCCAGGAGATCCGCAACCGCTGCTTCCGGGCCTTTTACGATCTGCTCAAGGAATTGGGCCGGGAGCCCAGCCTGAAGGAGATCTCCGAGCGTTCCGGCGTGGCGGAAGACAAGATCCTTATGGTCACCAACCTCTCGGATGAACTCATTTCCCTGGAAACTCCGGTGGGGGATGAAGGCGACCGGTTGGGCGACTTCATCCGCAACGACAAGGCCATCTCCCCTTACGAGGGCATCCTGGAGTCGGAACTTACGGAAAAGACCAACAACATCCTCAACACCCTGACCCAGCGGGAAGAGAAGATCATGAAGATGCGCTTCGGCATCGGCGACGAGATCGAGCACACCCTGGAGGAGATCGGCAGGACTTTCAAGGTCTCCCGGGAGCGCATCCGGCAGATCGAAAAAAAGGCGCTGAAACGCCTCAAACATCCCACCCGCAAGGCGGCGCTGGAGGATTTTCTGGAATAACCCCGGGGCCCGCCCTCTGGCGAGGCCCCGACATCGATTCGGGGGAGGGAGTCTGAATGGCGGAACTGAGCCCGGAGAAGATCGAGGGCATCAAAGAACGTCTGCTGGACCGCAAACGCCGCCTCTGGCTGGAAGTCAAGGAACAACTCCGGAGCAACATCGGCGACGGCTATCAGGAGATGCTGTCCACGGCCCGGGACGAAGAAGACCAGGCCGCGGTGAGCCTCCTGGCGGAAACCCACCTGACCCTCCTGGGCCCCAAGCGCCAGGAGTTGGAGGCCATCGAAGAGGCCCTGCTCCGGCTGGAAAACGGCACCTACGGCATGTGTGAAGCCTGCGGCTGCGCCATCGAACCCCGGCGGCTGGAGGTCATGCCGGAAACGCCCCTGTGCCGCGCCTGCATGTCCCACCGGGAAAAACTGGCCAAAGCGGCCTCTCGCTGAACCGCGGCATCGGCCCTGAAGGAAACGGGATGGAAGGCGCTGCCTCCCATCCCGTTTATTTTTCTGGCTTGAAAAGTCCTTCCGTAGGGTGCGTCTCACGCACCATTACCAACGATGGGCGCCGGTAAGAGCCTGCCCTACCGCGCTCTTCCTGTGTTACGGGTGGGCCGAAGGCCCTTGCGCTCCTGCTGCTCCAGAGAACGGTGGTGCGGCCGGATGACATCGATTTTATTCAAAGAAACTCTAGAAATCGGACCAGGCGAACGGCGGGATGCGCTTCGCTTTCCCGCCCTACGGCCCTACGGCCCTGTAGGTTGCGCACCGCGCACCATGGCCTGGGGCTGACGGCGGGCAGGGCGGCCCGCCCCACCGGCCTTTTCATATCTTACGGGTGGGCCGGAGGCCCAGGCGCGACTGTTTCGGACCAGCATACACCGGAAAATGTGGCCGCAGGCTTCAGCCGCGCCCAATGGCGCTCATTGCCACCGCGTCCGCCGGCCTCCGTCTCCTCAAGCCCATCCTATCTCAGCCGCCGGTGCTGGAGACAGGGGAGTTGACGGCGCAGGGCGGTGAGGCGGGGAAAATCCAGTTTGGCGTAAATGATGCCCTCCCCGTCCGGGGCCTGTGCCAGGACGGTGCCCCAGGGGTCGATGATGAGGGCGCGGCCGTGACTGGAACGCCCCGGGGCGTGGACGCCGTATTGGGCCGGGGCGAGGACGTAGGCCAGGTTTTCGATGGCCCGGGCCCGCAGCAGCACCTCCCAGTGGTCCCGGCCCGTTTGCCGCGTAAAGGCGGCGGGGACGAAGAAGAGATGGGCGCCCTGGTCCGCCAGGGCCCGGTAGAGCTCCGGAAAGCGCAGGTCGTAGCAGATGGACAGGCCGGCGGTGAACGGCGTCTTGGGCAGGAAGACGCTCACCACTTCGGCCCCGGCCTGGACGTGCCGGGATTCCTGGAACCGCGGCCCGTCGGCCAGGTCCACGTCAAACAGGTGAATCTTGCGGTAGCGGGCCAGCAGTTCGCCGCCGGGGCCCAACAGCGCGCTGGTGTTGTAGGGGGGCCGGCCGGGGTGGGATATTTCCGGAAAGGAACCCAGCAACACAAAGATGCCCAGCGTGCGGGCCAGCTCCCGAAAGCCGCTGACCAGCTCGCCGTCCAGGGGCTGGGCCGACGGCGGCTGGAGATTTTCCGGCCCTACATAGGCAAAGTGCTCCGGCAGGGCCGCCAGGTAGGCGCCGTGATGGGCCGCTTCGGTGACAAGCTCCCGGGCCTGGGCGACGTTGCGCTCCAGGTCCGGGGTGGAACACATCTGGATGACTGCCGCCCACATGTTTTTCCGCTCCCTGCTTCGAAAAGTTTTTTGTAGGGTGCGCACTGCGCACCGTAAGGATGCTTAACTTTTCATAATTTATGGGTGAGCCCAAGGCTCATGAGTAACTGTCTTGAAAAGTTCGCGAGGAAATCATAAATAGTGCATGATATCAACATGTTGTCCGACATAAGGGTTAATGCTTGATGGCCTCGTAAAAAGTCCATTCACCCCCTCACCCCAGCCCTCTCCCCCAAGGGGGAGAGGGGGTTAATGAGGCAAATCAATCAGTTCCGTAGGGTGCGCACCGCGCACCATTGCCTGGGCCTGGCGGCGGGCAGAGACGCCCGCCCCACCGCCTTTTTCATGGGTTACGGGTGGGCCTCAGGCCCATGAGCAACTGCTTCGAAAAGTTTTTTATAGGGTGCGCACTGCGCACCGTAAGGATGCTTAACTTTTCATAATTTATGGGTGAGCCCAAGGCTCATGAGCAACTGTCTTGAAAATTTTGCGGTGGGGGAGGGGGTTAAGGGGCAACCCCCTTACCCCCTCCCCCTTACCCCCATGGGCGCTAACTTAACCCTACAACGTCAATTGGTCATTTTTCGCTTTTTTCTCCTCTTATGAGAGAGAGAGGCGAGGTGATTTCGCTGTTGAATCTCTTCCACCAGCAACATGGCGCTCTCAATATCATAAACCCGTAA
>VGSQ01000032.1 GCA_016874975.1 Deltaproteobacteria bacterium | reverse complement strand
ACCCCCACCCCGGCCAGGGCCATGACGGCGCCCATGCCCAGGCCCACCAGGGTGAGGCGGCGCCGGGTCCCCTCATGATTGCGCCGGATGTTTTCCTGGGACCGGGCCAAAACTTCCCGGCAGGCGGCCCGGATCCGCTCCTGGGCCGGTTCGAAGAAATCGTCCAGGTTCACCGCGGCCGCCGCGATGAAGGGCGTGCCCGCCACGTGGGTCCGGGCGGAAAAGCGTGTGCGCCTGCGGCCCTGGCCGTCCTTGAATTCAAAATAGCCCGAGACCCGCTCCTCCTTGAAGGAGCGCTGGATCAGCTCGTGCATCTCCTTGGCCTCGGTCTGCCAGTCCAGGACGTTCTTGCCTTCCACCCGCTGCAGCCGGTGATAGATGATTTCACCCTTGCTGTCGTAGAGTGACAGGTGCCCCACCTCCCCTTCCGGGGTGGAGATGCTCTGGGTGGCAGTTCGGCGCAGGGTGTCGTCCTGCCGCAGTCCGGCGTAGTCGCTGAGGTCCCTGCCTTTGAGGCGCAAAGCCAGCCCTCGGGCCACGCCCTCCACCTTCATGGTGACGATCTGTTCGCCGTAGACGCTGAGCACCTTTTCGGCGATCTGGGAGGTGGCGGCGATGGTGCGCCGGGCCCCCTGCTCGGCGTTTTGCTGGCCCGTTTCGCTGAGTCTGGTGGTGACCTGATAACCCATGACCCAGAGAGCCATCGTCATCAGCAATACCAGGGCGAGATACGACCCCACGAGATAGACGCGAATACTCATGGCCTTCCTCCTCAGGGGATGGGGGGTCCGGTCTTGAAAGTCGTTCCGCAGGGTGCAACCGCGCACCGTTGCCGGGGGTTGGCGCCCGACAGGAACGCCGGCTGCCGGCTGTTACACCGGAGGCGGGCACGGAGGCCCGCCCCACCGGCCCTTTCAGGTGCTGCGGTTGGGCCGGCGGTCCGGGGGCGACTGCTTATTATCTTAAGGGTTCTGGTGATAATGGGAAAGAAAAAGAACTGCCGGCGGCATGGGGAAACGCTTTCCGGCCTTGACCGGCCCGAAAATCATCATTCGGCCTTTAAGTTTCTTGACACCAGCACGATAAATACTTAATGTTGAGGCAGAGGCGGGGCGGTGCTCATTCCCAGCTCTGACAAGGAGAGGAGTCCCTATGCAGAAACGGTATGGTTTCTTTCTGTTGGTCTTGGTAGGTGTGGCAGCTCTGTCCATGATGCTCTCCGCTCCGGCCCAGGCTCAGCCGCGGCCGATGGAAGAGGACGTTTTCACCCCCCTTATCAAAGGTTACGATTTTATGCGGCAGGGCAAGTATGACGCCGCCAAAATGGAGTTCGAAACGGCCCTGAAGAAAGACCGGTTCAATCCCTTTGCTTTGAATAACCTGGCCGCCCTGGTGGAAAAAGAGGGCAAGTTGAAAGACGCCATGGCCTATTTGGTGGATGCCCAGAAGCACGCCGGCAAGTACCTGGACAAGGTCCAGGAAACCTGCTTTGTAGGGGGGCTCTGCGCCGGGGTTAAGCCCTTGAAGGAAATGGGCACCGAGAGCGGCATTGCCAAGGTCATCAAGGAAAACATCGAAAAGCTCCAGGCCAAAATGGCTCAGACCCCTCAAACCCCTGAGCCCTCCAAGCCTCCCAAAATGAAGTAACACGATCGGGGAAGGAGGGCTTGAACCTCGCCGCCCCGTTGAGGACAATGGCCCTCGATTCCTGAAAAGCCAGGGGAACCGGAGGACGGACGAATCTCCCCTGGAGCGCTCCCCGGAACACGACCGGAAGGGTCGGGATGGTGACATCCCGGCCCTTTTTTGGTGCGCCCGCGCCGGGCCGACGTTTTCCTAGGGGCATCAAGCGCTTCTTGCTCTATAATAACAAAAGCGAGCATGGCACTAGTTGTTCAAGGGAGGAATCTGCGTGGAAGGAACAATCGTGCGCCTGAGCGGCCTGGTGCTGCTGGCGGCCGGGTTGGTGATGGGGGTGGTCCTGACGGTGGCCGGTGAGGCCCAGGCCGGGAAGAACCCGCAGGTGAAACTGAGCACCACCATGGGAGACATTACCCTGGAGCTCTTTCCGGACAAGGCCCCGGCCACGGTGGCCAATTTTCTGCAGTACGTCAAGGAGGGTTTTTACGACGGCACCATCTTCCACCGGGTCATCGACGGCTTCATGATCCAGGGTGGCGGCATGGACGCCCAGATGAAGGAAAAGCCCACCCGGGCGCCCATCCAGAATGAGGCGGACAACGGGTTGACCAACGACGCCTACACCATCGCCATGGCCCGGACCAATGAGCCCCATTCGGCCAGCGCCCAGTTTTTCATCAATGTGAAGAACAACGATTTCCTCAACCATAAGGGCAAGACCGTCCAGGGTTGGGGCTACGCGGTTTTCGGCAAAGTGGTGCAGGGCCAAGAGGTGGTGGACAAGATCAAGATGGCGCCCACCGGCAACAAGGGTTTTCACCAGAATGTGCCCCTGGAGCCGGTGATCATCACCAAGGCTACGGTCGTCACAAACTGATGAAGTCGTGGCCTGGAAAGGTTGCCTTGGGGAGTGGCCGGGCGAACTGCGCTCCCCCGGTCCTCCCTCCATCAAAATCTTTTCAGGCGTTGCAGGGGGCTTTCGGCCCCGCCATGACATGGGAGAAAAGGTCATGAAACGGTTCCTGCTGTTCCTGGTTTTGATGCTGTGTCTGGTTTCCTGGGTGTCGGCGGAGGTCAGGGTGGCCTCGGGGGTGCGGCCGCCCGCTCCCACCTTTGACGGTTACCGCACCGACAGCCTGGTGCTGCGGTTGTCCCCCGAGACCCTGGCCCGGGTGAACCGCCAGGCCTTTGTCCGGGGACGCTTCGGGGTGGAGGCCCTGGATCGTCTGGCGGAGCGCCATCGGGCCGCTGCCGTCCGGCCCCAGTTCCCCGGGGCCAAGCCCCGGACCTACCAGGGACGGGTGGTGGACCTGGGCCAATGGCACCGCCTCACCTTTGCCGCGGAAATTGACGTGCCTGCCGTCGTGGCCGACTTTCAGGCCGCGCCCGGCGTCCTGGAGGCCCAACCCATCGGCATCCATAGCGTGACCGCGGTCCCCAATGACCAATATTATGTGAACCAGTGGCACCACCCCGTCATCAACGCCCCCCAGGCCTGGGAGGTGGAAGTGGGGAGGGCCCAGGTGACGGTGGCCATTCTGGATACGGGTGTCCGTTACTTCCACAAGGACCTGGGCGGCTCCGAGGCTTCCTACGATGATCCCGGCCCCACCAAGGTCGCCGGCAATATGTGGACCAACGATCTGGAAAAGGCCGGTTCGCCGGGGACCGATGACGACGGCAACGGCAAGGTGGACGACTGGGTGGGCTGGGATTTTGTGGAAGCGGCCTACTTCCCCCGCTGGCCCTACCGCTTTGTGCCGATGGATGGGGAGGACAACACCGCGGCCGACAACGACCCCCGGGACTTCAACGGCCACGGCACCCATTGCGCCGGCATCGTGGCCGCCATCACCAACAACAATTCCGGACTGGCGGGAGTGGCCGGCGGCTGGCTGGCCGGAGGACTGCCGGCGCCGGCAGGCAACGGGGTGCGCATCATGCCCCTGCGCATCGGCTGGTCCACCCGCTCACCCCTCCTAGGCGAGGTGGGTCTGGTGGACATGGCCTACGCCGCCGAGGCCTTTTACTATGCCGCCCAGAACGGCGCCAAAATCGCCTCCTGCAGTTGGGGGAACAGCAACTCCGGCGGTCTGGGCGCCGCGGTGGACTACTTCCTGGCGGGGGGCGGTCTGATCTTCGTGGCCGCGGGCAACGATGGGAAGGACAAGGCCAATTATCTGTGCAGCCGCGCGGACATCATCAAGGTGGCGGCCACCGACCAGAACGACCTCAAGGCCGGCTTCTCCAACTATGGCGCCTGGGTGAGCCTGAGCGCCCCGGGCGTGGCCATCTGGAGCCTGGTGCACAACCATTCCGACCCGGAAAACGACTATCTGGCCGCCTACAGCGGCACCTCCATGGCCACCCCCATGGCCGCGGCGGTGGCGGCTCTCATCTGGTCCCGGAACCAGAGCTGGACCGCCGCCCAGGTTTCGGAGCGGCTGCTGACCTCCTGCGACAACATCGACGCCCTCAACCCCGGCTACGCCGGCAAACTGGGGGCGGGCCGCATCAACGCCGCGGCGGCTGTGAGCGCCGGTCCCGTGGAGCCTCAGGCCGGGGTGGAACAGATGCTCACCGGTCGCTACAAGACCAAGTTGCGGGGGGGCGGGTTCGTGGCCGCCGCCACCTTCAACCTGGGCGACACGGTGATTATCCGGACCCGGGTGGTGGAGCCCTCCGGTCCGGTGGCCGGCGCCACCGTGGACCTGGCCCTGAGCGGACCGCAGAGCCTGGCTCTGACCACCGCGGCCACCAATGCCGACGGCTGGGGGGAGGCCGCCTTCCCCACCGCCAAACCCAAGGGCGGCAATCCCGGCACCCCCACGGGCACGTACACGGCCACGGTTACCGGGGTTACGGCTTCGGGATATCAGTGGGACGGAGTGGCGCAGAGCACCTCTTTCCTGCTGCAATAATGCCGGGGCCGGCGGCCGGCCTCTTAACCACCGCTCAGCCTGCTCCCCCTCTTCCCTGACGCAGGGAGAGGAGGAGAGGCTGACCGGGGCGGACGCCAGAGAAGGCAGGGGTTTTTTTACGGTCACGCCAAGAAAGATGACCGGGAGGCTCTTGACAGCAGGACCATCCAGCCGATATATTTCCTTGTTACGGCTTGAAAGAGGCATCCCGATCATGAAAACTTATATGGCGAAAAAAGGAGAAGTCACCCGAGACTGGCATGTGGTGGACGCCCGGGGCCAGACCCTGGGCCGTCTGGCCAGCCGCATCGCCATGGTGCTGCGGGGCAAGCACAAGCCCACCTTTACGCCGCACCAGGACGCGGGGGACTTCGTGGTGGTGGTGAACGCCGCACAGGTGCATCTCACCGGCCGGAAGTTGGACCAGAAGAACTATTATCGGCATTCGGGGTACACGGGCGGACTGAAAACCCTCACCGCCCGCCAGCTCCTGCAGAAAAAGCCCGATGAAGTCCTGCGCCACGCCGTTAGGGGCATGCTCCCCAAGAACAGTTTGGGGCGGCTTCTCCTGAAAAAATTGAAAATCTACGTCGGCGGCGAACATCCCCATCAGGCCCAGCAGCCGAAACCCCTGAGGTGGGAGGAGTAATGGCCGAAAAATTCAACGTCCACGCCACGGGCAAGCGCAAGTCCGCCGTGGCCCGGGTCTACCTCAGGCCGGGGACGGGGCAGATCACCGTCAATCGTCGGAACTTCAGCGAATATTTTCCGCTGGAGACCACCCGCAATCTGGCCAGCCAGCCCCTGAAGCTGGTGAACCTGGGGGCCGAGCTGGACATCCTGGTCAACGTCCAGGGCGGCGGCCCCGAGGGCCAGGCCGGGGCCATCAAGCACGGCATCAGCCGGGCCCTGGTGGAAATGAACCCGGGGCTGCGCGGCATCCTTAAGAAGGCCGGCCTGCTCACTCGGGACTCCCGCATCAAAGAGCGCAAGAAATATGGCCGCCGGGGCGCCCGCCGCGGCTGCCAGTACTCCAAACGCTAAGTTCCGCGCCATGACCGCCCAGATAGACGTGGCGGTGGTGGGGGCCGCCGGATACACCGGGCTGGAATTGCTGCGCCTGTTGGCCCGGCATCCCGGGGTGCGGCTGACGGCCCTCACCTCCCGGGAATATCAGGGAAGCCCCGTCAGCCGCGTCTTCCCCCATCTGGCCGCCATCGTCGACCTGCCCTACACCCCGCCGGAGCCCGAAGCCGTGGCCGCCCAGGCCCAGGTGGTCTTCACCGCCGTGCCCCATCAGACGGCCATGGAACTGGTTCCCCGCTTTCTGGACCTGGGGGTCAAGGTGGTGGATCTGTCCGCCGACTTCCGTTTCCGGGACCGGGCTGCCTACGAGCGCTGGTACCAGGCCCACAGCGCGGCCCACTTCCTGGCGGAGGCGGTCTACGGCCTCCCGGAACTGCACCGGGACGCCATCCGCACCGCTCGGCTGGTGGGCAACCCGGGCTGCTATCCCACCTGTGTCATCCTGGGGCTGGCGCCCCTGGTGCGCGAGGGCCTGGTGGACCTGAACAGCCTCATCGCGGACTGCAAGTCCGGGGTCAGCGGCGCCGGCCGGGGGGCCTCCCTGACCACCTCCTACTGTGAGGTGAACGACGGCTTCCGGGCCTACAAGGTGGCGGAACACCGGCACACCCCGGAGATGGAGCAGGAATTGAGCCTCCTGGCCGACAGGCCGGTGCGCCTCACCTTCACTCCCCACCTGGTCCCCATGAGCCGGGGCATCCTGGGCACCCTTTATGCCAATCTGAAGCGCGCCGAGACCGAAGTGGAGCTGTATAACCTCTACGAGGCTTTCTACCAGGACCACCCCTTCGTGCGCCTCATGTTGCCCGGCGCCCTGCCCACCACGCTGCAGGTGCGGGGCACCAATTTCTGCGACCTGGCCCTCCGGGTGGACCGGGAGCGGGGCCGGGTCATCGTGGTGTCGGTCATCGACAACCTGACCCGGGGGGCCGCGGGCCAGGCCGTTCACAATTTCAACCTGATGATGGGGCTGCCCGAAACCCTGGGTCTGGACCTGGCGCCCCTCACTCCCTGACCGCTCCCCCGTCGCCATGGGGACCCGTCGCAACCTCCGCCTGCTCCTGGAGTACGACGGCGCCCGCTACCACGGCTGGCAGCGCCAGAAAAACGCCCCCTCCATCCAGGCCGAGATCGAGGCCGCCCTCCACCGCCTCACCGGGGAGGACCTGCGCCTCATCGGCTCCGGGCGCACCGACGCCGGGGTGCACGCCCGGGGCCAGGTGGCCAATTTCCACACCGGGAGCACCCTGCCCCTCACCGCCTTTGTGCACGGCCTCAACTCCCTGCTGCCCCCTGACATCGCCGTGCTGGAGGCCCTGGAGGCGCCCCCGAGCTTTCACGCCCGCAAGTCCGCCCTGGGCAAAACTTACGCCTACCACATCCTCAACCGGCCTGTCCCCTCGCCCCTGGAGCGGCGCCGCGCCTGGTGGATCGCCCAGCCCCTGGACCTGGCGGCCATGCGGGAGGCCGCGGCCGCCCTGCCGGGGGAGCACGATTTTTCCGCCTTCCGGGCTGCGGGGGGGAGCGCCGTCAACCCGGTGCGCCGGGTCCTGGAGGCGTCCTGGACCAACCCCGGGGAAGGCCGCCTGCTCTTTAACATCACCGCCACCGGCTTCCTCCGGGGCATGGTGCGCAGTCTGGTGGGCGCCATGGTGGAGGTGGGTCGGGGCAAACGCCCGCCCGCCCACCTGGCGGAGCTCCTGACCACCGGCCATCGCCCCGCCGCCGGCCCCACCGCCCCCCCCCAGGGGCTGGTGCTGGTGGAGGTCATTTATACATAGCACGAATTATTCGAGACGCGCTTTTATTCCCCCCTTTTCTAAAGGGCGGTCAGGGGGGATTTGCAATAAGCCCTGGAAATCCCCCTCAATCCCCCTTTTACAAAGGGGGACTTTATGCCCTGCTGATTTTGGATGAGGCTCTTATACAACCAACGCTGATTTTTGCGATCAAGTAATAGCAATTAAAGACCCCATGACTGCCGAAGCCTTCTGTTACCGGCGCATTCTGGCCGCGGTCAATGAGCACAGCAACTCCGAGCTGGCCGCCCGCTACGCCCTCAGCCTGGCCCAGGCCTGCGGGGCCCGGCTCTCCCTGGTCTTTGTGGCCCAGGACCGGGTCACCCCCGAAGCCCTGCACCGGGCCGAGGCCTCGCTGGAGCGGCTCTTCACCGAAGCCGCGGAACGCTCCCTGGAGGTAGAGAGCATCGTGCAGCGGGGCCGGCCGCTGGACCGCATCCGGGAGTTGGTGGCGGAGCGCGGCATCGACCTGGTCTTCGCCGCCACCCGGCGGGAGGACGTGGCCCGGCGCTACTTCACCCGCACCCAGGCCCGGGAGCTGATGCTCCACCTGCCCTGCTCCGTGGCCCTGGTCCGGCTGGTGCACCCCGGCCGGGTCCACCCCCGGCGCATCCTGGTGCCCTTCCGGGGCCACCTGACCCGTCTGGAGGAGCGGGGCCATTTCGTGGCCCGGCTGGCCCAGGTCTTCGGGGCCCAGGTCACCCTGTTCCACGCCCCCCGCTCCCTCACCGGTTTTTTCCATGGCGAGCTGCACCTGCGCCCCGCGGAGCGGGAAGCCTTCGTGCCCGAGGACATGGAAAAGTTCATCCGGTCCCTGCAGCACCATCAGGTGGCCCATGACCGGCGGCTGGGGCACGGCCGGGTGGGCGCCGCCATCGCCGTGGAGGCCGCCCTGCGCCGCAGCGATCTCATCGTCATGGGGGCCAGCGAGCGGGGCCTGCTGCGGAGCCTGCTCAGCGGCAACCCGGTAGAGGAGGTGCTGCAGGAGTCTCCCTGTAACCTGATCATCTTCATGCCCAGGCTGGACCGGTCGTGAAGGTGCACACCCTGGACCGGCCGGGGGTCATCAGGAGTCTGCTGACCACCGAGGAGGGCCTGTCTGCCGCCGAGGCCAACCGGCGCCTCCAGGAGTACGGCCCCAACGAGATCCGCGAGGTCCGTCGGGAGCCGCTCTCCCGCCGCTTTCTGGCCCAGTTCACCCATTTCCTGGCCATCCTGCTGTGGCTCGCCGCGGGGCTCTGCCTGCTCTCCCACTTCCTCAAGCCGGGGGAGGGGATGCTCTCCCTGGGAGTGGCCATCATCGGCGTCATCATCATCAACGCCATCTTCACCTTCTTCCAGGAATACCGGGCGGAGCGGGCCGTGGCGGCCCTGAAACTCCTGCTGCCCTTCAACGTGACCGTCACCCGGGAGGGGCGGCGTAAGGAAATCCCCGCCCGGGAAGTGGCGCCCGGCGACCTCATTCACCTGGAGGAAGGGGACAAGGTGCCTGCGGACGCCCGGCTCCTGGAGGCCGCAGGGCTCATGGTGAACAACGCCCCTCTGACGGGCGAAGCCGACGCCCGCCCCCGCAGCGCCGCGCCCTTCGACGGAGACTACCTGGACAGCCCCAATCTGGTCTTCGCCGGCACCCTGGTGGTGGCGGGCTCGGGGACGGCAGCAGTGGTGGCCACGGGCATGGCCACGGAGTTCGGCAAGATCGCCCACCTCACCAGCACCGTGGCCCCGGGCTTGAGCCCCTTGCAGAAAGAGATCACCCGGGTGACGCGCATCATTGCCCTCATCGCCGCCACCACCGGCCTTTTCTTCTTCGGTCTGGGGCTGCTGGTGGGCATGAGCTTCTGGCACACCTTTCTCTTTGCGGTGGGCATCACCATCGCCAACGTGCCGGAGGGGCTCCTGCCCACCGTCACCCTGTCCCTGGCCATGGGGAGCCAGCGACTGGCCCGGCGCCGGGCCCTCATCAAATCCCTGACCTCCGTGGAGACCCTGGGCTCCGTCACCGTCATCTGCTCCGACAAGACCGGCACCCTGACCCGGAACCGCATGGAGGTCCGGGAGGTCTGGCTGCCGCCTGGGAACAGCGATGGCGGGAAATCGGCCCGGACCCGACTCTGGCAGGTGGCGGCCCTGTGCAACCATGCCCAGGTGTGGGAGGGAGAGGTCCGGGGCGACCCCACCGAGGCGGCCCTGCTCCAGGCGGCCCTGGCCGCAGGCGCAACCGTAACCGGCAAGAGAGTGGCGGAAATACCCTTCGACTCGGACCGCAAGCGCATGACCACCCTGCACCGGGTGGGGGAGGAGACCTTGGTCCTTACCAAGGGGGCCCTGGAGACGGTGCTCCCCCGGTGCGCTGCCGTCCTGTGCGGAGGGTGCCCGGAGCCCCTTTCCGACGAGCTTCAGGCGGCCCTCCAGGAGGGCTACCACGCCCTCATGGACCGGGGCCTGCGGGTCATCGCCGCGGCCTTCCGCCCCTGGGCGGGAGAGGTCCCGGGCGACCATCTGGAGGAGCGCCTGGAGCAGGACCTCATCTTCACCGGCCTCATCGGTCTTGAGGATCCGCCCCGCCCGGAGGTGCCCGAGGCTGTCCGCATCTGCCGGGAAGCCGGCATCCGGGTCATCATGATCACCGGCGACGCAGCCCGCACCGCAGTGGCCATCGCCCGGGAGATCGGCCTGGTCCAAGGGGAACCCCGGGTAATCCAGGGGCCGGAGTTGGAGGAGATGAGCGAGCCGGACCTGCAGGCCGTCCTGGCCGAGCCGGAGATCATCTTCGCCCGCATGACGCCGCGGCACAAGATGCGCATCGTGGGCGCCCTCAAGGACGAGGGCGAGCGGGTGGCCGTCACCGGCGACGGGGTCAACGACGCCCCGGCTCTGAAGCGGGCGGACATGGGCATCGCCATGGGCCTGGCCGGTACCGACGTGGCCCGGGAGGCCGCCGACCTGGTGCTCCTGGACGACAATTTCGCCACCATCGTCAACGCCGTGGAAGAGGGGCGGGCCATCTTCGAAAACATCAAAAAATTCATGATTTACATCTTCGCCCACGGCACCCCCGAGGCCGTCCCCTACGTCCTCTTTTCCGTGGGCCTCATCCCCCTGCCATTGACGGTGATGCAGATCCTGGCCATCGACCTGGGCACCGAGACCGTCCCCGCGCTGGCCCTGGGCGCGGAGCCGCCCGAGCCGGGGCTCATGCGCCAGGAGCCCCGCACCGGGGGCCTCATCGACGCCGCGGCCCTCTTCCGGGGTTACATCTTCCTGGGCCTGATCAGCACTGCGGCGGTCCTGTCCGTTTACTTCCTGGTGCTGTTCCGTGGCGGCTGGACCTGGGGGATGTCGCTCCCCCTGAACGACCCTCTGGCCCGCCAGGCGGCCACCGCCACCTTCCTGGGCATTGTCATGATGCAGGTGGGCAACGTCTTTGCCTGCCGCTCCTCCAGCGAATCAATCTTTAAGCTGGGGCTCTTCTCCAACCGGCTGGCGCTCTGGGGGATTGTCTTGGAACTGACGCTGGCCGCGGTCATCATCTACCATCCCTGGGGCCAGCGTCTCTTTGACACCGTGCCCCTGGGCTGGGACCTGTGGATCATCCTGGCGCCCTGCAGCCTGGGCCTCCTCCTGGCGGAAGAGGTGCGGAAATGGTATGTTAGAAGATGCATGACCTTGCCGGGGTGAGGGGGGTGAGAAGGTGTCAGGTGCCAGGGGCCAGGTTTTGGGTTTTAGGTTTTGGGAGGACGCCTTCTCTCCCCCTGGTTCCCAAGCTTCCGCTGGGGAACCCGCCTGACCGCCAAGCTCTGCCGGGCCGGAGCGCCCCGACAAACCGGGCAGGCGCCATGAGGTCATAGGGCGTGCCGTGCACGCCGTTGACGGCGGCCATGGGCCGCCTTATGAATTTGGTGTCCCCAGGCAGAGATTGGGAGCCGGTTAAGGAAAAAATCGGTGGGGCGGGCCTCTGCGCCCGCCGCCTATGGTGGCGCAGGCCTCCGGCCTGTGCCGGGACACCCGGGGGCCGGTTGTCCTGCACCAACAATTTGAAAACCCATCCAGAACAGGAGTGATTGATCCCGTTGATCGACCTGCACACCCACATCCTGCCGGGCCTGGACGATGGCGCCCGGGATTGGGAGGAGGCTTTGGATATGGCCCGCCTGGCCCTGGCCGATGGCATCACCACCGTGGTGGCCACCCCGCACCTCTTCCGGCAGCGGGTGGTGGGCGATTTCAACCCCCCCGAGCTGATTCTGGAGAGGGTGGAACAGCTCCGCACCAGGCTGGCCGAGGCCGGCCTGGATCTGAGGGTGGCGGCGGGCTGCGAAGTGCCCCTCACGTACGAGGCCATGCGCCTGCTGGATGAGGGCCGACTCCTTTCTCTGAACAACGCCAACCGCTATGTCTGCCTGGAGATGCCGGACACGGCCATCCCCCTCGCCACCCAGGAGCTCATCTTTCAGTTCAGCGCCAAAGGCCTCACCCCCATCATCACCCACCCGGAACGGAACCCCGTTTTTGCGGAAATGCCGGACAAGCTGATGAGCCTCCTGCGCCTGGGGTGTCTCACCCAGATCACCGCGGGCAGCCTCACCGGGGCCTTCGGCCGCAGGGTGGCCCGCTTCGCCAAACAACTGCTCACCAAGGGCTACGTGCAGATCATGGCTTCCGACGCCCACAACAGCCACCGGCGCCCGCCCCTGCTGAAGGCCGCGTTGCAGAAGCTGACCGCCATCGTGGGGGAGTCCCGGGCCTGGGACATGGTGGCGGCCACCCCGCAGAAAATCCTCAACGGCGAACCGGTGTTTTGAAAAGAAAAGGGCGGTAATTCCCGCCCCTTACAATTCTGAAGGCCGAGGCTGCCGGTGGGCTCATTCCACCTTGATGGCCTGTTGTTGGGTTTTCATCCTGTTCAGCAGGAAATCAAAGGACTTGGTGTCGATGACCTGCTTGAACGTACGCTGATAGTTGTCCAGGATGCTGACTCCGTCCACGATGACGTCGTAGAGACGCCAGCCCCCCGCCTGGGAGTGCATCAGGTATTCCACCGGAATGGTCTCGTTGGTGCGCACGATGGTGGTGTGGACCCGGGCCTTGCCTCCCTCCTCCCGCTCCTGTCCGTAGGTGATGGTCTCTTGCTTCAGAAAATTCAAGACCATGCGCGTATAAGAATCCTGAAACAGGGCGCTGAAGACGCTGATGAACTCCTGGCGCTGGCCCTGGCTCAGCTTGCCGTAGGCGGCGCCCAGGGAATTCTGGGCCATGAGGGAGAAATCGAAGCTCCGCTGGATGACGGCCCGGATGGCCTTGGCCCGCTCCGGCTCCTTGGCGGGGCCGCTCATGGCCGGGTCGTTCTGGATGGCTATGACCTGGTCCAGGATGGTGCGCACGTAGTTGGTGGGCGCGCCGGCCAGCGCCGGGCCTGCGCCCAGGGCGAGAACCAGCAGGCTGACGAGAAAAACGATGCTGCGGACTTTCATTGAACCTCCTTTCGGATGGACTGGGTGAGCCAACGCCAGAAGCCCGGCCCCGGGGCCTTTCGGGCCTGACGGCCCTCCAGCAGGCGCAGGAAGGCGGGCAGCACGCTCAAGGAGGCCAGCAGCACGCTGAGGCTGCCCACCGTGGCCAGCAGGCCCAGGCTGAAGGTGCCCTGGTGGCCCGACACCATGAGGCTGCCGAAGCCCACCGTGGTGGTGAGGGCCGCCAGCAGCACTCCCTTGGCGGTGCTGGCCGGGAGGGTGATGGCCCGGGCCGACTCCTCCATGCGCCAGCGCACCAGGATGATGATGCCGAACTCGATCCCCTCCCCTAAAATCAGGGGCAGGAAGAGGACATTGGCCTGGTTGAAGGGGATGCCCAACAGCCACATCAGGTTCAGGGTCCAGCCCGTGCCCACGAACAGGGGCAGCAGGGCCAGGAAGGTGAGTTTGAAGCTCCGGAACATCAGGAGCATAAGGCAGGTGACAGCCAACACGGCGATTCCGGCGGCCCACAGGCAGGCGTTGCGAAAGGCCAACGTGAAGACGTGGAGGAGCACCGGGTCCCCCACCACGTCGGCGTCCACCTGCCGCAGGTCCTGGACAAAGCGGGCCAGAGGTTCGGGGTCCCAGATGTCCTGGGCCGGGAACACCCGGATGAGAAAGGACCCGTCGGCGCCGACGAAACGCTGGCGCACTTCCTGGGGCAGGTCCTCCAGCCGGGGGGGCGGGGCGTTCAGGTTGTCCCGGACCAACTGCCAATGGTCCTTGAGGTCCTGGATAAACTTTTTTTCGAAAGCAGCCAGACGCGCCGGCCCCTGGGGATTCACTTTGGGGTCCAGCAGCGGAATGATCTGCCCCAGCAGCCGGCTGGCCTCCCGCACCTGCTCCTGGGTGGCCCGGTCTTCCGGCTGCCACTCGGCGTCGCTGGCCTGGGCCAGCTTGAAGCGGATGCGGCCCAGGACGCCGGCCAGCTCCTCAGGCCGGGAATGGGCGGAGAGAGAGGCCGGAAACTCCACCCCGGAGAATACCGGCTGAAGTTCCTGGAGCCGGCGGCGCTTGGAGTCCACCTCCTGGGGCAGGAAAGACAGGATGGATTCCACGTGGGAGACGGTGGACAGCTTCTTCAGGGCCTCGGACTTGGCCGTGAGTTCCTCCAGGCTGCCGGCCACCATGGCGCCGAAGGCGGTGGAATAGCGGGAGTCCTGGAGGAGCTTGAGTTCCCACACCACCGACTCGGTTTTCTTATTCTGGAGGTTTAGGGGGTTCAAATCGAAGGAGACATACCGGAGGCTGACGCCCCCCAGGGCCATGAAACCCAAACCCAGCGCCACAATAAGGCCGGGGCGGCCCCAGGAAAGGGACAGGAAGGGACGGGGCTGGCCGGCGCAGTCACCCTGGGGCCGGCCCGGCGCGCAGCGCTCCAGCAGCAGCACCAGGGACGGCAGCAGCACCAGGGTGGCCACCAGCATCAGCAGGATGCCGAACACCAGGATGAGCCCCAGCTCGGCCAGGCCCTTGAACCCGGCCAGCACCAGAGGGAAGAAGGACAATGCCGCGGCCAGGGCGGCGTAAACGATGCCCGGGGTGGCCCGCTGCATGGTGCAGCTCAGGTGCTCCACCTGGCAGCGGCCGTCATGGGCCTGCTCCTCCTCCAGACGGCAGAACCAGTGGATGCCGTAGTCGATGGTGAGCCCCAACATCAGGGGCGCAAAAATCATGGACAGGAGGTTCAGATGGCCGATGACCAGAGTGGCCACGGCAAAGGTCCAGCACAGCCCCACCACGAGAACCAGCCCTTCCATCAGGGTGCGCCGGAAGCTCCGCAGGAAGAGGATCAGGAGGATAAGCTGGCCGGCCAGGGACAGCCAGGTGGCCAGGGTGATATCCCCCAGAGCCGACGCCATCTCGTCGTCTTCCAGGGCCGACAGGCCCGTCACCCCCACCTGAATGCCCGGGAAGGAGCCCTTGACCCGCTCCACTATCTGGCGCAGCAGGGCCAGGTTGCGGATGGAGGTGGTGTAATCCGTCTCCTTGGGGGTGACCAGGAAGAGCAGGTATTTGTCGTTTTCCGTAAAGAAATAGCCTTCCTGGCTCAGGTCCTCCAGCCCCTTGGGAAAGAAACCCTGGAAGGCGCTGACCTTGCCCTCCTCCCCCCTCAGGGAGCGGTGCAACTGCTTCAGAGTCCCGGTGAGGAGTTGGAGCCCGGTGATCTTCTCCTCGTCCCCGTCTTCTTCCAAAAAGGAGGTGAAGAGCTGGGAGATCATGGATTGGGTGATCTCTTCGTTCACCACCTGGTAGAAACGGCTCAGGCTGGGATCGCCGGTGAGGGTGGCGACGATGCGACGATGGCTGAGAAGCTTTTCCTGGAAATGGGCCAGGTCCTTGGAGTCCAGGTAAAGGAAGGCCCATGGTTTGAAGCGCTCCGGGTCCACCCGGTAGAAAATCTCCGGAAATTCCTCCGGATATTTCCGCAACTCCACCGCCAGGGCCTCGGCAAAGGCGATGGAGCGTTCGGGCTTGCCGTTTTCCACCACCACCACCAGGTTGTCCCGGGAGCCGAACTTCTCCTGGAGTTGGTCCCCCAGTTGCACCAGGCGCTGGTCGCTGGCCACCAGGTCGCCTCGGTTGGTGCGGAAAGAAAGGCGATGAAAGGCGTAGTAGACCGCCGCCACCCCCATCAGCAGAGCGCAGAGGAGGACCAGCCACGCCCAGCGGGAGAGGGCGTGCAACAGGTTGAGGGTGCGGACCGGTGGTTTTTCCTGCACTCTGCGTTCCCGGGAGGGAAGAACGGCAAGACTCCCCTGCCGATCCGCTTCCCCCCTTAATGGCAAGCTCCTCAAGCCGGGTCGGGCGGCTCTCCCCGCGCGGCCTCCCGGCCTTGAGAGAGGCAAAATTGATTCTTAAGAGACTCTGTGGAACTGGCCCAGAGGTCTCGTCGGTCATTCCCGTGAAAACGTCATTAGCGGAAGGTCACCAAAAGAGAGGCGCCGGGAGCAGCACCGCCCCCGGCGGTTCCCCCTAGCCGGATCCGCCGCCCTATCTTTCTTAAACGCGGCAATTCTCTCATTTTTAGGTCCGGAGTCCCTCTCGTCGCTCGTGGACCATGGAAGGGGACAGCCAACAGCCTCTTTACGTATTGGATGCCAAATTGCTTTATTTTATTTAAAAAAAAACGCAGGTCAAGGAGATTGTGGCCCTAAAAGCACCCTTGCACCAGGGTAACTTACTGTCATTACTGCTTTATCTCCTTAACGGAGACGCTTTCCCCAGCCATCCTAGCTTTTCGGAATCGGCCCGATAAAGTTGAATGGCGGCCAGACCCGCCCCAGGCTACCTTTTGCCTGAGAGCTGCAAGCTGTTTTTATAAAAATGTTTGTGGTGGGGAGAGGGCCAGGGGCCGCCGGGTCTCCATTTCCCGGCCCCTGTCCTCCGATAACCCTACTCCGACAGCTTGAGCAGCGTCCCCCGGCGCCGCGCCGACCTCAGGGTGTAGAGCAGGAGCGCATAGCTGACCCCCAGGTAGAGGCCGGTGAGGGCGAAGCCGTAGCCCAGGGCGTGGGGGGTGATGAGGGGAAAGCCGTAGAAGTGGCGGAAATGGTCCAGGAAGTAGGTCAGGGGAATGAGTTCGGCCAGCTCCCGGATGCCCGGCGGCAGCACGCTCACCGGATAGTAGAGCCCGCACAGGAGCAGCAGCAGATAGGAAAAGGCCCAGGCGGCCACCTCCGCCCGGTGCCCGAAGCGCAGCACCAGGGCCAGGACCAGCACGCCGATGATGGCGGCGTTGAGAAACAGCCCCAACAGAAAGAAGGCCAGCCCCCCGGCCCCGGGCCGGCTCAGGTCCATGCCGAAGAGCCACATGCTCAGGAGCCCCATGACCACGAAGACCAGGGCCCCCCGCACCAGACCCACCAATCCCGCGCCCACCAGCACGTGGCCCAAATTGATGGGCGCAATGAAGCCGTGCTTCAGGCTCTTGGACCAGACGTCGTAGAGCAGCGAGTAGGACAGGTCCAGTTGCGCGATCTGGATGGTGTTCATGGCCACCGCGCCGATGAGCACGAAGGTCACCGTTTCCGGGTCCAGCTTGAGGAAGCGGGTGAGCAGCCCCACGGAAAAGATGGCCACGCCCGGCCAGAAGAACATCTCGAAGACGGCGAAGACGTTGCGCCGGTTCACCAGGAGGCTCCTGGCCGCGAAGGCCCAGATCTTGGTCAGTTCAGTGCGTAATTTCACGGTAGAGCTCTTCCAGGTCCACTTCCTTGACCCGCACTTCCGCCACCCCGGCGCCGGCCTGCTCCAGGGCGTGGAGGATGGGGGCCAGGCGCACCTCGGCCCGGTCCAGGATCATCTCCAGGCGGCGGCCGTCCCGGCGGTGGGCCAGGACGCCGGGCAGGCGGGCGTAGTCCAGGGGCGCCGGGCCGTCCGTGAAGGTGAGGAGCAGATGGTCCCCCAGCCCCAGGCCGGCCTGGAGCTCCTTGATGCCCCCCCGGGCCAGCAGGCGCCCGTCCTTGAGAAAGGCCACCTCCCGGCACAGCATCTCCGCCTCCCGCAAGTTGTGGGTGGTGAGCAGGATGGTGAGGCCGGTCTCCCGGTTGAGGCGCAAAATCTCCTCCCGCAGATGCTGGGCCATGATGGGGTCCAGGCCCGTGGTGGGCTCGTCCAGGAAGAGAAGTTCGGGGTCGTTCACCAGGGTCTTGGCCAGGGCCAGGCGCTGTTTGAGGCCGGTGGACAGGTTCTCGAATTTCACCCGGCGGTGGGGCGACAGCTCAAAGAGGTGGAGCAGTTCTTCCACCTTTTTCCTGAGGACGCCGCCGCTCAGGCCGTAGAGGCGGCCGCAGAAGCGGAGGTTTTCCTCCACGGTGAGGCACCAGAGGAAGTGGGCGCTGCTGGCCGCCAGGTTGATGCGGGCCCGCAGGCGCTGCGCCTGGCGCACCACGTCCAGCCCCAGGACCCGGGCCTCGCCCTCGTCGGGAATCAACAGGGTGGTGAGGATGGAGATGAGGGTGGTCTTGCCCGCGCCGTTGGGCCCCAGGATGCCGAAGATGGAGCCCGCCGGGACCTCCAGATCCACCTGCTCCAGCACGGTTTTTCTGGCCCCGAACCAGCCGGTGCGGTAAGACTTGACCAACCCCTGGGCGACGATCACCGGTTCCATAGGCAGACGCACAGAAAAGGCACGGGGGAGGACACCTTTGCCACTGAACTCAAACTCTCGTTCCCAAGCTCCTGCTTGGGAACGCACTTGCTCCCGAAGCTCTTGCTTCGGAGAACGGTGGTTCGCTTGCAGAAGGGTTGCGAGCAGCCCAAGGGCTCTTGCCGAGTCGGCCCGTCATGCTTGATTTAATGTACCAGACGCAGCGGGGGGCGGCCATGTTTTCCGCGCCGAGCAGCCTTCTTGCAAAGTTTGTCGGGCTGAGGTAGAGTGCCCCTATGAAAGAGCGGGAGGGTGTGGTCAATCCCCGGCGGCAGACGGACGAGCTGGGGCTGGAGGTGGGTCTCCGGCCCCGGACCCTGGCCGACTTCGTGGGGCAGGAGGAGGTGCGGCGCAACCTGGCCATCGCCATCGCCGCGGCCCGGGGCCGGGGCGAGTCCCTGGACCACATCCTGGTGCACGGCCCCCCGGGGCTGGGCAAGACCAGCCTGGCCTACATCATCGCCGAAGAGTTGGGCGTGGGCGTCAAGTCCACCGCAGGGCCGGTCATCGAACGGGCCGGGGACCTGGCGGCCCTGCTCACCAACCTCCAGCCCAAAGACGTGCTCTTCGTGGACGAGGTGCACCGTCTGCCCACGGTGGTGGAGGAGATTCTGTATCCCGCCATGGAAGATTTCCGCCTGGACATCCTCATCGGCCAGGGGCCGGGCGCCCGCACCGTCAAGCTGGAGCTGCCCGGCTTCACCCTGGTGGGGGCCACCACCCGGGCGGGGCTGCTGACGCCGGCCCTGCGGGACCGCTTTGGGCTCATGCTCCGAGTGGATTTTTACACCCCGGAGGAGCTGACCCTCATCGTCCGGCGGGCGGCCCGGGTGATCCAGGTGGAGCTGGACGAAGCCGGCGCCAAGGAAATCGCCCGGCGCTCCCGGGGCACGCCCCGCATCGCCAACCGGCTGCTCAAGCGGGTGCGGGACTACGCCCAGGTGCACGGCGACGGCCGCATCAACCGGGACTGCGCCAACGCCGCCCTGACGCTGCTGGACATCGACCAGTGGGGTCTGGACCGCATGGACCGGCAGATCCTGGCCACCATCATCCACAAGTTCGACGGCGGGCCGGTGGGGGTGGAGACCCTGGCCGCGGCCCTGTGCGAGGAGCGGGACACCCTGGAGGACGTCTACGAGCCCTACCTGATGCAGGCCGGCCTCATTAAACGCACCCCCCGGGGCCGGGTGGCCACCACCCGGGCCCACCAATATTGCCGGGAGCCCGCCCCCGGCGGCCAGCAGGGGAAGCTGTTCTAAGGTGGGACGAGCCTCCGCGCCCGCCGCTTCTGGTGGCACGGGATTCCAGCCCGACTCAGGAAGCCCGAAGATTATATCGTGCTGATCTTTCGTCTGTTTTTGTCTTCGGCGGATTCTGTCAGGCAAGTAAGTTACTCTGATAGTTGCAGCGCCTCTTGCGCCTCCCGGGGCAATTGGATGTCAATGAAATAAGAGCGGGGATAAAGATAATCTTCGCCTGATTCATCGATTACCCTGATGAAACCTTCCCTTTCTGCTTCTTCGTCCGGCAGCGCCTGATAGACCTTGCGTCTTTCCAAATCCTGGCAATCTTTATTCTCGATACACAGGACAAAGCTATAATTTTCTTTGGTCTTAGCCATGGTCTTAGTCCAGAAACCTCTTGATTTTCATCTTCCTTCTGCCGATTCCGTGGGCTTCGTACCAGTGTAATTCGGCTCTACGGATATGGCCTGATGGCAGTCTCACCTTCGCCGCGCCCTTAAGTTTTCGCCAACGGCCGCGCCCGAACTGCTTTTGCAGCCGCATTATATCACGGATGCTCCCCCCGACGGCCATCGGGGATCTCATTTTTGAGGGTTGGGCCTGGAGAGCACAGGTCCCGGATGAACCTAAGGCGCGTTCAAAATGCAGAAAAAGCGGTGGGGCGGGACTCCGCGCCTGCCGTCGGGAAAAGCAAACTATTCAATTAAACCTTGTGTCGCTTCTTGATGTTCTTTTATGACAATTTGCTCCCTCTTCTTTTTCCAACCTTCCAATATGGCAGGACATATAATTTCAAAAAAAGGGAGTATTTTCTCCCAGTCTGAAGCAGATGATACCAATGACTCGACAACGTTATTATCTCTAAGATGAATCTTATCTTTATAATCAACTATTTTATCTTTTATAATATCTCCTGCTGCTTCTATTGCCCTAGGGTGTAAGTAGATTTTAAATTTTCCGCGTTGGCTTGACATATATAGACTTACATACGCCCTATAAGATAATGAACCTGTTTCTGTGGTTTCAACTAAAGAATATGAAAGAGCGCTTGGACTAGGGTATTCATAAGCTGATAGTTGTGTCCTAAAGAAAGAGCCAATTTCAAAGAAATGGTCTCCTATGCCTAATTCTGATAATTTATTCTTCAGTTTCTCTAGATTTCCTTGCTTAGTGATCCTGGTTTCATCGGCCGCAACTTTCGCCTGCACTTCTACATGTCTTGCTAAATAAATACTATCATTTTTCTTAAAGCCATAAAAAGTAATAAGAGATATATCTAACTCACTATTGGCCAAAAAAGAGACCATCCTGCGTGTGCGGTCATCAGCCCCTAATCCTATCAGAAAAATCCTTATTTTTCTGGATATAGGAAGGTCGCTTGAGAATTGTTCCTGATACCAAGTTCGGAAATCATCAATTTTTTCTATACCTATCCTCCCAGAACGTTCCGATATATGTCTTGATAATTCATCGTTACTTAGCTCAGCCAAAAATGAGGCATAATCAACAACCTGAGCAACAGCATCCCTGGTGAGGGTTCCTCTCTTCAATTCAAATATTGCCAGGTTGCCGTCACTATCCACGCCAAGCAAGTCCAGAGGACCCCCTGATGTTTCAGTCTGCCGCCCTACAAATTTTAAGTCCGGCAAAAGCAATTCAGGAGAGCGGACGATAATCTCCTCCAATTGGTTTTCAGTTTCTGTCTCTCTAACATCATTGAGGGCTGAGATAGAGAGTTTCCCCTCGGAATCGTTAAAGATTTCCCATAATTTAATTTCTTTCATTTTCCTTTTACCCCTTCTCTGCTATTTTTTCATTCAACAACCGCCGCAACTCGTCCCCCTCCAGCACCTCCTGGTCCAGGAGCACCCGGGCCACCCGCTCCAGGGTGTCCCGCTGGCTCGCCAGAATCTCCCGGGCCCGCCGGTAGGCCTTGTCCACCAGGCCCGCCACCTCCCGGTCGATCTCCTGGGCCGTGGCTTCGCTGTAATCTTTGCTGGAGGGCGGCAATATGCTCTCCAGGAACAGGGGCCGGCGCTCCCGCTCGAAGGTGAGGGGCCCCAGCTTCTCGCTCATGCCGTACTCCCGCACCATGGAGCGGGCGATCCCCGTGGCCCGGTAGAGGTCGTTCTGAGCCCCGGTGGAGACCTCGCCCAGGTGCAGCTCCTCGGCCACCCGGCCCCCCAGCATGACGGCCATGCGCTCCTCCAGTTCGCTCTTGGTCATGAGGTAGCGGTCCTCGGTGGGGAGCTGCATGGTGTAGCCCAGGGCGCCGATGCCCCGGGGGATGATGGACACCCGGTGCACCGGGTCCACCAGGGGCAGGGCCTCGGCCACCAGGGCGTGGCCGGTCTCGTGGTAGGCGACAATCTCCTTTTCCTTGGGGTTCATCATGCGGTTGCGCTTTTCCAGGCCGGCCACCACCCGGTCGATGGCCTCCTCGAAGTCGGCCATGGTCACCACGGTCTGGTCCCGGCGGGCGGCCAGGAGCGCCGCCTCGTTGACGATGTTGGCCAAATCCGAGCCCACCATGCCCGGGGTGCGGGCCGCCAGGGTGCCCAGGTTGACGTCCGGGCCCAGCTTGACGTCCCGGGCGTGGATGCGCAGGATGTCCTCCCGTCCCTTGAGGCTGGGGCGGTCCACCAGGATGTGCCGGTCGAAGCGGCCGGGCCGGATGAGGGCCGGGTCCAGAATCTCCGGGCGGTTGGTGGCGGCCATGATGATGACGCCCTTCCGGGTGTCGAAGCCGTCCATTTCCGACAGGAGCTGGTTCAGGGTGTTCTCCCGCTCCTCGTGGCCGGACAGGGGGCTGATGCCCCGGGCCTTGCCCAGGGCGTCCAACTCGTCGATGAAGATGATGCAGGGGGCCTTCTCCTGGGCCTGGGCGAACAGGTCCCGCACCCGGGCGGCGCCCACGCCCACGAACATTTCCACGAAATCCGAGCCGGTGAGGCTCATGAAGGGGACGCCCGCCTCTCCGGCCACGGCCCGGGCCAGCAGGGTTTTCCCCGTGCCCGGGGGGCCCACCAGCATCACGCCTTTGGGGATCTTGCCCCCCAGGGCCTGGAATTTGGCCGGGTTCCTGAGGAACTCGATGATTTCCTTCAGTTCTTCTTCCGCTTCCTCCACCCCGGCCACGTCCTTGAAGGTGACCTTGATCTCATCTTCCATGTAGACCCGGGCCTTGCTCTTGCCCACGCTCAGGAGACCGCCGGGGCCGGCGCCGCCGATTTTGCGGAAGAAGTAAACCCAGATGCCCACCAGCAGCAGCATGGGGAGCACCCAGGAGAGCAGGGCGGTGAGCCAGGTGCGCTCCGCCACGGCCCGGTATTTGATGCCCTGCTGGTCCAGGCGGTCCAGCAGGTTTTTATCTTCCATCTTGACCGTGGTGAAGAGCGGCTCTTTTTCAAAAATCTTCTTCACCTGCTCGGGGAATTTGTCGTCCTGGCGCTCCTGGGCCAGAAACTCCACCCCCTCGGGCAGCAGTTTACCGCTGACGGCGCCGTTGGTGATGGCCAGGTCGTCCACCCCCTTGTGCTCCACCAGGCGGCGGAATTCGCTGTAAGTGACGGTGACCGCGCCGGGTGCGGCCATGAAAGTCTGCACCGCCAACAGGATGAGGAAGAAAGCGAGGACATACCACAAGATTAGACGACCGGATGTTTGGGCCATGGTTCCCTCAGTAAAGATGCGATGTGGCGGGAAGCCCGGGATTTTTCTCCCCTCGCCTCCCCCCTCCAAGGAACAATATAAATGTCCTCAGCCTGATTGGCAAGTTGAGGAGCATGCCGGGGCGTCCGGAAAAGATGACCGTTTGCCCCAAATTGTGGTAAGATAAGCGATATTTTTCCCCTCGAGGTGCCACCGTGAAAGCCCTGCTGCTGGATTTCCCCGCCCCCGTCCGGGAGGCGCCCCTCCACCTGGCGGAGATTCCCCCGCCCGCGCCCCTGGCGGACCAGGTGGTGGTCAAGGTGAGCGCCTGCGCCCTGGGCCACGCTGACCTGCAAACCGTGGAGGGGGAGCTGCCCCTGGAGCGGCTGCCCATCATTCCCGGCCACCAGGTGGTGGGCCGGGTGGTGGAGACGGGCCCCCAGACGAGCCGCTTCCAGGAGGGTCAGCGGGTGGGGCTGGGCCGACTCTTCCACGCCTGCGGCGCCTGCCCTTTTTGCCAGAGCGACCGGGAGCATCTCTGCCGCCAGGCCGAATTTACCGGCCTGCACCGGGACGGAGGTCTGGCCGAATACCTGGTGGCCTTCCAAGACTTCCTCGTGCCGCTGCCGGAGGACTTCACCGACGAGACTGCGGCCCCCTTGTTGAGCCTGGGCCTGCTGGCCTTTCGGAGCCTGCGCCTGGCCGGGCTGGCCCCGGGCGGCCGTCTGGGCCTCTTCGGTTTCGGGGCCTCCCCACAGCTGGCCCTCCAGATCGCTCGCCTCTGGAACTGCCAGGTCTTCGTTTTCAGCCGGGTTCTTGGTCAACAGGCCCTGGCCCGGGAGATGGGGGCCTCCTGGACGGGATACCTGGACGATCCGCCGCCGGCCCTGCTGGACGGCGCGGTGATCTTCTCTCCCGGCGGGAGCCAGGCTGCGGACGCCCTCACCGCCCTCAACCGGGGCGGGACCTTGGTTCTGGCCGGCCTGCATCTGGGCGCTCTGCATGGGCTCGCCTATGAGCGCCATCTCTCTGATGAGAAATCGGTGCGGTCGGTTACGGGCGGCTCCCGTCGCGACCTGGAGGAGTTCCTGGAGTGGGCGGCCCGGCATCGCCTCCAGCCCCGGGTGCAGGCCTTTGCCCTGGAAGAGGCCAACCGCGTGCTCCAACAGCTCAAAGCCGGACAACTCGACGGCGCCGGAAATCCGGTGTTGAGGCTTTAGCGCGGCGGCCTGGAAAAGTTGCCGTAGGGAAGGGGGCCGCGGGTCATGGCCCCGGCCCCGCTTCCAGGGCCTCTTGCACCCTTGCCGCCAGTTCCCGGGGGCGCCAGGTGCGGTCGATGCACACCAGGTTGGCGGTGCCTTCGGCTGACAGGTCGTCCGAGTCTTGAGGGTGGAAGGTGAAGGCGAAAATGAGAGCCTTGGGGCGCACTTCGGTGACGCGGGTCCGGATGCGCAAGAGGTCGCCGTAGCGGGCGGGTTTGCGGAAGCGGCCCCAGGCCTCCACGATGGGCAGGCCGAAGCCTTCGTGGATATTCTTGAAGGTCTCTTCCGGCCTCAGGCCCACGGCCCGCAGGTACTCTTCGATGGCCCGGTGGCAGTAGCGGAAGTAGCTGACGAAGTAGACGATGCCGTAGGGGTCGGTGTCGCCGAAGCGCACCCGCACCGTGGTTTCATGGACGAAGTCCCGCCAGGCGGGGGAATTCGCGCTGGTCATGATGCACCTCCCAGGGACCGGCAGGCCGATGTTGCTGTTGCGGAAAATTTCTGCAGGCCCCCCCGGGGTTCCCGGCTCAGCTCATAGGGCGGCCCGCGGCCGCCGACCTCGGCGTGCACGGCACGCCCTATGATTATCACCATGAGGGACACCCGCCTCCGGGTAGCCCGGCACAGGCTGGAAGCCTGCGCCACCAGCCCCTCTCATCGGTTCCACTGCATGATTTCGTAAAATCATTATAGGAGAAGGGCCGGGGTGGGAAAAGAGGGAAAAATCCGTCCGGGTGATTGACAAGGGAATTAAAAGCAAATAGATTTTCCTAGTCTTCTGTTTATTCTACCGTTATCAGGTCACGGTTCGGTGAGATCAGCCCATCCGCCCTTCCCTTGGGGGATCAGCCTCAGGTGAGGGTTACCTTGAAATAAGGAGTTCCGTATGAAGACGGTGGCCGACAAGATCCAGGAGCTGAAGGAGAAAGAGGCCCAGATCAAGGCCATGGGGGGCGCCAAGGCCGTGGAGAAGCAGCACGGCAGCGGCAAGCTCACGGCCCGGGAGCGCCTGGATCTCTTCTTTGACCCCGGCACCTTCCGGGAAACGGACATCTTCGTCAAGCACCGCTGCGTCAATTTCGGCATGGAGAAGGTGGACATCCCTGCGGACGGCGTGGTCACCGGCTTCGGCCAGGTGAACGGCCGCCCGGTCTTCGCCTTCGCCCAGGACTTCACCTCCCGGGCCGGCTCCCTGGGGGAGATGCACTCCAAAAAGATTTGCAAGGTCATGGACCTGGCCCTCAAGGCCGGCGTCCCCTTCGTGGGCTTCAACGATTCGGGCGGCGCCCGCATCCAGGAGGGCGTGGACTCCCTCTCCGCCTACGGCCAGATCTTCTACCGCAACGCCATCTCCTCGGGGGTCATCCCCCAGATTTCCGCCATCATGGGCCCCACCGCCGGGGGCGCGGTGTACTCGCCGGCCATGACCGACTTCGTCTTTATGGTGAAGAACACCAGCTACATGTTCATCACCGGCCCGGACGTCATCAAGAGCGTCACCGGCGAGGAGATCAGCTTCGAGGACCTGGGCGGCGCCATGGCCCACAACATGAAGAGCGGCGTGGCCCACTTCGCCTGCGAGAGCGACGAGGACGCCATCAACCGGATCAAGAAGCTCCTGTCCTTCCTGCCCAACAACAACATGGAGGACCCGCCGCTGGTCCCCAGCGCCGATCCGGCCTCCCGGGAAGACCCGGCCCTGGACGCCATCGTGCCGGACAATCCCCGGGCCTCTTACGACATGAAGGACGTCATCCGGGCCATCGTGGACGACGGCGACTTTTTCGAGCCCCATGAATATTACGCCCAGAACATGATTGTAGGCTTCGCCCGTTTGAACGGCAGGAGCATCGGCGTCATCGCCAACCAGCCCCAGGTGCTGGCGGGCTGCCTGGATGTGGACGCGGCGGACAAGGCCACCCGCTTCATCCGCTTCTGCGACGCCTTCAACGTGCCGCTGCTCACCATCGCCGACGTGCCGGGCTACCTGCCGGGGAGCAACCAGGAGCATCAGGGCATCATCCGCCACGGCGCCAAGCTGCTGTGGTGCTACTCCGAAGCCACGGTGCCCAAGCTCACCCTCATCACCCGCAAGGACTACGGCGGCTCCTACCTGGCCATGTGCTCCCGGGACCTGGGCGCGGACATCGTGCTGGCCTGGCCCACCGCGGAGATCGCCGTCATGGGCGCCGAAGGCGCGGCCAACGTCATTTTCCGCAGGGAAATCCAGGCTGCGGCCGACCCCGCCGCCAAGCGCCAGGAGATCATCAGCGACTACGAGAACCTGCTCTACAATCCCTATATCGCCGCCTCCCGGGGGTTTGTGGACCAGGTCATCGCTCCCCGGGAAACCCGCCCCCGGCTCATCGAGGCGTTGGAGATCATGTCCACCAAGCGGGAAACCCTGCCGGCCAAGAAGCACGGCAACATTCCGGTCTAGGGGTCGGCGAGGAGAACGGCATGACAGAGATCAAACCGCCCATCCTGGCCGCCATCAGCGCCGCGGTGGGGGCCTACCTGGAGGAGGAGGCCGCCTGCCTGGCCGCCGCCGCTCTGCCCGGGGTCCCGGGCCCGCCGCCGCCCCCCCTGAACCTCTGGGCCCTGTCCGGCCGCCAGGCCGCCATGCAGATGAGAGCGCTGATGCAGCGCCGCAGCTTCAGATAAGGTGTAGGGCGCGCCGGGCGCGCCGCCTATATAAATCCTGGTGCGTGAGACGCACCCTACATTTCTGTTAAGGTCTTGAAGGAGCACCCATTATGGCCGGGAAAAAACCCACCGCAGAGGCCGTCAAGGGGAAGAACCCCATCCGCTTCACCGACACCACCTTCCGGGACGGCCACCAGTCCCTGTTGGCCACCCGCATGCGCAGCGAGGACATCATTCCCTTCATGGAGCGCATGGACCAGATGGGCTACTGGGCCTTGGAGGTCTGGGGCGGCGCCACCTTCGACACCACCCACCGCTTCCTGGGCGACGACCCCTGGGACCGCATCCGCATCATCAAAGGCATCCTCAAAAAGACCCCCACCATGATGCTGCTCCGGGGGCAGAACCTGGTGGGCTACCGCAACTACGCGGACGACGTCACCTACCGCTTTGTGCGCTACGCCGCGGAAGCGGGGGTGGACATCTTCCGGGTCTTCGACGCCTTAAACGACATGCGCAACTGGGAGGTCTCGATCAAGGCCCTGATGGACGCCAAGAAGGAGGGCCTCATGGCCCACTTCCAGGCCGCGGTGTGCTACAGCCTGACCCAGCGGCGCATGGGCGGACCCATCTTCAACCTGGAATACTACGTCAACTTCGCCAAGCGCAGCGCAGAGATGGGCGCCGACTCCTTCGTGCTCAAGGACATGGCCGGCATGGTCTCCCCCAACGACGCCTACGATATCATCAAGGCCATCAAGGAGACCATCAAGATCCCGGTGGAATTCCACACCCACTACACCTCCGGCCAGGGGTCCATGAGCTACCTCAAGGCCATCGCAGCGGGGGTGGACATTCTGGACACCTGCCTGAGTCCCTTCGCCCTGCGCACCGCCCAGCCCGCCATCGAGCCCATCGTCGTGGCCGTGGAGCAGACGGACCGGGCCACGGACATGGACCTGGCCAAGCTCATCGAGATCGGCCAGGACCTGGAGCGGGTGGCGGTGAAGTACCGGGACCTGCTGGACACCAGCAAGATGGCCCAGATCGACACCGGCGTGCTGCTGCACCAGATCCCCGGCGGCATGTACTCCAACCTGGTGAACCAGCTCAAAGAGGCCAACGCCCTGGACCGCATCCTGGAGGTGATGGCCGACCTGCCCCAGACCCGGGAGGAACTGGGCTACCCGCCCCTGGTCACCCCCACCAGCCAGATTGTGGGCATCCAGGCCGTCATGAATGTGCTCTTCGGCCGCTACCAGATGGTGCCCGCGGAGGTCAAGGGCCTGGCCTACGGCCTCTACGGCAAGACCCCGGCTCCCATGGACAAAAAGGTCCAAAAGCTCATCCTCAAGGGCTACGAACGGGGCGAAGAGCCCACCACCAAGCGGCCCGGCGAAATCCTGGAGCCCGAATGGGACAAGGCCGTGGCGGCCACCAAGGGCCTGGCCAAGGACGACGGCGACGTCCTCGTCTATGCCCTTTACCCCACCACCGGCGAGCGTTTCCTTAAATGGAAGTACGGCCTGGAGCCCATCCCCGAAGAGGTCAAGGCCAAGTCCCTGGAGCAGGTCAAGCTGGAGGACGACGTCTACCTGACCATCAAGAAAAAGAACCTTTTCCAGAAGGTCAAAGAATACCTCGACCGCATCGAGACGCCGGTCCCGGACAAGGGCCCCGGTCTCCGGACCTTCAACGTCTTCGTGGAAGGCCAGTACTACGCCGTG
>VGSQ01000031.1 GCA_016874975.1 Deltaproteobacteria bacterium | reverse complement strand
TCGGGGGGGTGAGGATGACCTCAGAGGCAACCTTGACCCGCCTTCGCGAAGGGGCTGCAGACTTTCGCTATCTCCTCAACCGCGGCTATCCCCGCCGGGCCGCCCTCAGCCTGGTGGGGAACCGCTACGGCCTGGACCGCACCGGCCGCCAGCTCCTGCACCGGGGGGTCTTCGCCTCCGACCTTGCCGCGACCCGACGGCGCAAGATCCGACTGCTGCAAGACCTGTCCGGCCTCCCCCTGGGGATAGACGGCCACAACGTCCTGATCACCCTCATCGCCGCGCTTCGGGGCCTGCCCCTGGTGGCCGCGGACGACGGCTTCATCCGGGATGCGGCCCTGCTGTCCGGGACCTACCGGGACTCCCCGGAGACGGAGGCGGCCCTGGCGCTCCTGGCCGACCTGCTGGCCCGGACCGGGGTGGGCCCCCTCAGCCTCTGGTTCGACGCCCCCATGAGCAGGAGCGGCGAGCTGGCCCGCCGGGCCGCAGAGGTCCTCCACTCCCGGGGCCTGGAGGCCGCCTCCCAGGCCGTGCCTGTGCCCGAACGGGAGCTCCTGGCCTTTCCCGGCCCCATCGCCACCAGCGACACCCACCTCATCGACGCCGGGGCGGCAGTGGCGGACCTGGCCGGAGAAATCATCCGCGCCCACCCCACGCTGCGCGCCAACCTCATCGCGCCGGCCTGACCCCCCGGCCTCAAGTTCCTTCCCCAACTCCGGGTAATCAATAGCCTGTGATTACCTCGGGCAGTCAGGCGCAACCCTGCCACCCTTTACCTGGCGCCGGTTTATATCCGCCCCCAGCGGGAGCGGAAGCCGTCACCTAACGGACACAGGAGACGACGCAACCCGGCGGGTGCGGCCGGAATCTCGCCAACCGCGGAATGCGCCGCCCATTCCCGCCCCACTCAAGGACCAGGGGGGAGCCGGTGGGTGGAAGCGGTCCGGAGGTTGTGGGGCCAGGCCCCCTCCCCTGCCCTGGGTCTCACACTTATCCCGGGTTGGGGTCTCAGTTCCTGGGGGTTGAGGCCGCAGGCCTTGAGCCAACGGTACAGGGTGCGGGTGCAGACTCCCAGGCGTCGGGCCAGGGCGGAGACGTTGCCCCCGGTTTCACCCAAGAGTTCAC
The DNA here is from genome assembly GCA_016874975.1 of Deltaproteobacteria bacterium. Taxonomy (GTDB): domain Bacteria; phylum Desulfobacterota; class Desulfobaccia; order Desulfobaccales; family 0-14-0-80-60-11; genus VGSQ01. The sequence goes on along the minus strand of VGSQ01000031.1, from coordinate 27,773 downwards.
GGAGTTGGCCGGGCAGAGGCCGAGAGGTCGAGGGGGCGGTCCGTTTAGGGAAGGCGCCGTAAACCGGGGGGACCGGGGTGGCGAAAGGGTGGTGCAGGGGGGCGGCCGGCTGTTCCTGGGGGGGCGGAAAGAGCAATTCTCCTTCCTGGATGTCCGGGCCGGCGCTGAAGAGCACCGCCCGGGTGATGACATTCCGCAGTTCCCGAACGTTGCCGGGCCAGTGGTAGGATTGGAGGCGTTTCCGGGCCTTGGCGCTGAGCCCGGTCACCGGCCGCTGATAACGGGCGGCCGCAGCCTCCAAAAAGTGGTGGGCCAGAAGGAACAGGTCCTCGCCCCGCTCCCTCAGGGGAGGCAAAGCAATGTCCAGCACCGCCAGCCGGTCGTAGAGGTCCCGGCGAAAGCGCCCCTGGTGGATGAGCCGCGGCAGGTTCTGGTTGGTGGCGGCAATGAGGCGGACGTCCACCCTGCGGGAGCCTTGGCCCCCCACGGGCTCGATTTCGCCCTGCTCCACCGCCCGGAGCAGCCGGGGCTGGACGCTTAAGGGGAGATCCCCCACTTCATCCAGAAAGAGGGTGCCGCCGTGGGCCAGCCGGAATTTCCCCAAGGTGGTCTGCTCGGCCCCGGTGAAAGCGCCCCGCTGATGGCCGAATAATTCGCTGCTGGCCAATTCAGGGGTCAGGACCGCGCAATTGAGGCGGTGCAGGGGGCGGTCCCGCCGATCACTGAGCGCCCACAGGGCTTCCACCACCAGTTCTTTGCCGGTGCCGGGTTCCCCCCGAACCAGGACGGGCAGCGGCGTGGCGGCCAGGAGAGGCAGGCGCAGCAGAATTTCCAGAAGGGAGTGGTCTGAGGTAAGGAGGCGGCTCAAGACGGGCGCCTCGGGGGCACATACAGCTCCAGACCGACCGTGAGGGCTCTTCGACCCGGCGGTTCCCGGCGTCTGCGGGGGCATGGACCAGACGCCGCCGCACCTGTCAGCAGTTCCGCCTGTCTCCATGGCCTAAGTAAGCAGATCCTTTTGCATGGAAAGCACTTCCTTGTGCTTCTCGTGGGGCGGTCCCGAAAACTGCCGGGGCGTCCCTTCATGCTGCGGTTCCACTTTAAAATTAAATAAAATATATTGTCAAGATATTTTTTAAAATAACATTAAATATTATAATTTTTCCAGAATCTCTTCGGCCCGCTGCCGCATGGCCGGGTCGTCGCTGGTAAGGGCCCAAATTTTCAGCCGCCCCTGAAATCCCTGCCGCTCCACCCGACTCCGGGAGGCCGCCTGCCGCGCCATAGCTTCCATGGCCTGCAACACCACTTCCGGCTCCGGGTAGTCCAGCAGGAGATTGAGCGCCCCCCACTCATCCGGCAGGCCGTACTCCTCCAGGAACTTGCGTCCCTCTGCGGGAAACTTCTTGGTGCCGTAGGCCGCCTCCAGGCCTTTCAAAGCCGTCTGATATTCCGGTCGCCCCTTTTTTCCTTTAAAGAGGGCCTCGGCCTGGCGCAGGGCCATCTTGCGGACCCATTCCGCCTGCTTCCGGGCCGGTCGGGGGGCCCGGGCAGACTTCTCTCCGGGTCGCTCCCGGCGCCGGTCAATGTCCCGCCAACTGGGGCGGTCCCGCGGTTCGTCGTCCTCTCGTGCCGTCATCGTTTGGAGTCCTGTACTGAATAGTGCGCCGGGCAGGCCGGGGCAGGCGAGACGCCTGCGGCGCCGGAGGCTGGCTCCCTCGTTCCCACCCTTGCAAATATCCCCTCAGACAATGCAAGTGAGCCGCAGGCTCCCATCAACCGCCCCCCTTCAGAAAATCCAGGTGGGGTGGCGGCTCTGAACTTCCGCCAGGTGCTCCCAAATCCACGGCTCCAATCCCGGCTCCAGATAGAAGGCGGGGCGAAGGAGGCTTTCCCCTTCCTGCACCATCCCGGCGTCCAGGGCCAGCCGATGCATCTCCGTGCCCGGGTAGATGCGGATGCCCACCGTCAGGTTCACCAGCAGGGGATGGAAGCGCTCCATGAGGTCGATGCTCTCGGCCACCGTGCGCCGGTTCTCTCCGGGGCCTCCCAGCAGGAGGAAGCAGGCGTAGGCCAGACCCGCCTCTTCCAGGAGGGACAGGGTCTGCACCACCTGGTCCCGGCCGAAGCCTTTGCCGAGCCGCTGCAGGACCAGTTCGGAGCCGCTCTCGTTGCCCACCTGCACCCGCACCGCGCCGGCCCGTCGCATGAGGTGGAAGAGTTCCCCGTCGGGGAAGGCCGGGTTGATGATGGCGGCCCACTCCAGGGGCAGGCGCAGCTCCAGCAGGGCCTGGCACAAACGGCGAGCGTAATCCTGAGGGTGGTTAAACAAACTATCCACGAAGTAGAAGCGGGTCAAGCCCCATTTTTCGTGCCAGCGGGCCAGCCAGCCGGCCACCCGCTCCGGCGGCCAGGCCCGCAGACGCCTCCCTTCCAGTCGGGGCGTGGTGCAGTAAATGCAACGCATGGGACAGCCCCGCCGGGTCTGCACCGGGATCACCCCCGCCAGTTTGGCGCTGCCCTCCGCTTCATGGTAGAGGACCGGACTGCATACTTCCAGGGCCGGATCCGGGAGGTCTTCCAGGCGCGCCACCAGGGCCGGCGGGTTGGCCGTGATGCCGTCGTGGCCCCGGTAAACCAGACCCGGCGTCTGCCGCCAGGCGCCGTGGGGATAATCCTCCAGGAAACGGAGCACACTGAGCTCCCCTTCGCCGGCCAGCCCGAAGTCCGCCTCCAGGTAAGCCAGAAGCTCCCGGGGCATTAAACTGAAGCCGCTGCCCCCCACCAACAGGGAGGCGTTGCTCATGCTGCGGAGGCGCCGGATGAGGTCCCGGACTTCGGGATAATAGGATTCCGGGTGGCGGGAGTCCTGATTGTCAAGGTTCCGCAGGGAAACGGCCGCCAATTCGGGCCGGCTGTCCGCCAACGCCCGACTCAGGGCCCCTTCGGGGTCGTCGGCGAACATCAGGTCCAGGGTGTAAACCTCATGATGGCCGCTCCACGACGCGGCCAGACAGGCCAAGGCCAGGGGAAGGGGCGGGGCCACCAGACGCAGACGGTTGGGAGAGATGAGAAGGATGCGCATAGAGCCTTCGCTTAGGAGCCTGGAACTCTCTACAAAAACTTGAACAGTTTGGCGACGCAGGATGTCAGCCTTATCCAGGACACATGGAGGCGGGTGTCCCACATAAACGAACCAAGAACTTTTCCAAGGAAAAAAGAACCCGGAGAGGGACTTACCGCGTTTCGGAATCCGGCGGGGAGGGGGCTCCGGGGCCGTTGTCGTCCAGCCGGTGGAAGCGGTTCTGGGCTGCGGCCAGCCCCTGGGCCAGCAGGACCTCCACGGCCAGGGCGGCCCGTTCCACCAGAAAGGCGGCGGTTTCCAGTTCGTCGGCGGCAAAGCGCCCCAGGACATAATTCTCCGACGGCATCCACGCCGGCGGGCGGCCCACCCCCAGTTTCACCCGGAAAAAGTCCGGGGAGCCCAGGGCCCCCTGGATGGAGAGCACCCCGCGGTGGCCCCCGGCGCCGCCGCCCCGCACCAGTTTGAGCCGCCCCCAGGGGACGTCCAGATCATCGTGGAGCACCACCATGTCGGCGGGATTGAGGCGGAACCAGGCGATGATCCGGGCCACGGCGCTGCCGCTGAGATTCATATAGGTGAGGGGCTGCGCCAGCACCACCTGCTCCTCCCCCACCCTCCCCTGCCCCCACCGGGCCGGAAATTTTTTGGACTTGAGCGCCACGCCCCAGCGCCGGGCCAACTCCTCCACCACCATGAACCCCAGATTATGGCGGGTGTAGACATATTCCGGGCCGGGGTTGCCCAATCCCACGATGAGCCGCACGACGCCTCCTTGGCAGCAGGCTGTTTATGCCAAGTTGCAGTTATTGGACCATTTTTTAGCCGCGGGCTTTAGCCTGCGCCACCTTTTAACTGCAAAATGGTATCAGACGAACAGGGAGCTGACCGAGTCCCGGTTGTGGATGCGGCGGATGGCCTCGCCCAGGAGCGGCGCCACGGAGAGCACCCGGATCTTCCCCAGGGCGGCCACCTCCGGCGTCAGGGCGATGGTGTCCGTCACCGCCAGGGACTGGAGCAGGGAGCTCTGCAGTTTGCCCAGGGCGCTGGAGGACATGACCGGGTGGGTGACGCAGGCGTGCACGGCCCGGGCGCCGTGGCGCATGAGAATCTCCGCGGCCATGGTCAGGGTGGAGCCGGTGGTGACCATGTCATCCAGGATCACGGCCTCCTTCCCCCAGACGTTGCCGATGAGGGTCATGGCCTTGATGGCCGGACCTTCCCGCCGCTTGTCGATGATGGCCAGGGAGGTGCCCAGCCGCTTGGCGAAGGCCCGGGCCCGCTCCACCCCGCCGGCGTCGGGGGAGACCATGACCGCGTCCTCAGCAAAGGTCTGGCGGACATACTCCAGGGTCACCGGCGCGGCGTAGAGATGGTCCACCGGAATATTGAAAAAGCCCTGAATCTGACCGGAGTGGAGGTCCATGGTGATGAGTCGATGGGCTCCGGCAATGGTGATCAAGTCAGCCACCAGTTTGGCGGTGATGGGCATGCGGGGAGCAGTCTTGCGGTCCTGTCGGGCATAGGCGTAGTAGGGCACCACCGCAGTGATGGAACCGGCGGAGGCCCGCTTGAGGGCGTCCATCATGATGAGCAGCTCCATCAGGTGCTCATTGGTGGGCATGGAGGTGGGCTGGATGATGTAGACGTCCCGGCCCCGCACGTTTTCCCGGAATTCGACGAAGATCTCCCCGTCTGAGAATTTCCCTACTGCGGCCTGGCCCAGGGGAATCTCCAGGTGCCGGCAGATTTTTTCTGCCAGGGGCAGGTTGGCGTTGCCGCTGAAAATTATCAGATTATCCATGCCAGGTCCCCCCAGTCGGCCTCGCCCGCCTCTCCGGTCAGCCCCCGGGCCACCGCCAGCCAACCGGAGTAGTGCTCCCGGAGACGGCGGGCCGCTCTCAGGGCTTCGGGAGCCCCGGAGAACAGACCGAAGAGAGTGGGTCCGCTGCCGGACATGCCCCGAGCCTCAGCGCCGGCATCGGCCAGGGCGGAGAGAAGGTGGTTCAATTCCGGGAACAGGTTCAGGGTCACCGTCTCCAGATCATTGCCGACCCAGGCGCGGGGCGGCCGCCCGGCAAAATCCTGGGGCAGCGGCGGCGTCCTGCGAGCCAGAGCCTCCAACTCCAGGCCCCGGTACACCTCCCCGGTGGAGACGGGAAACCCCGGGTTGACCAGAACATACCAATACGGAGGCAGGCGAATGGGGGTCAGCTCCGTGCCGATGCCCCGGCCGATCTGGGGGGCCGGGCTCAGAAAGAAGGGCGCGTCCGCGCCCAGGCCCGCGGCCAGGCGGTGCAGGGTGGCGGCCGGGAGCGGCTCCCGGTAGAGGCGGTTCAGGGCCAGGAGCGTCCCGGCCGCGTCGCTGCTGCCGCCTCCCAGTCCGGCGGCCAGGGGGATGCGCTTTTCCAGGTTAAGGTGCACGTCCACCGGTTGGCCCAGCGCCTCCGCAAAGGCTCGGGCGGCCCGCCAGACCAGGTTCTCCGGTCCCGAGGGCAGATGGGGGTGATCGCAGGTCAGGCTTAGTCCTTCCGCCTTCCGGGTCACCGTGAGAATATCGGCCAGGCTGAGAGGCTGCATGACGGTGACCAGTTCGTGGTAGCCGTCCTCCCGCCGCCCCGTCACCTTGAGGTAGAGGTTGACCTTGGCCGGACACAGACGCCTGAGCTGCTCCACGGGGCGTTCCGTCAGCGCGTCTCTTTGACGTAGCGCATCCTCAGATCGTACAGGAGGTGGTCAAAGAGCTTCTCCTCTTCCTCGGCCAGATTGTTCCGGGTCTTTTCCCGCAGCAGCCCCAAAAGGTCGATGGTCTGCTTGGCCAGGGGCAGATTTTTGTGTATCTCCCCGGTGGCGGGGTCGGGCATGTCGCCCAGGTGGATGAAGGCCGAGGAAGTGAGAGAAATGATGAAGGCGGTGAAGGTGATTTCCGGGAGAGGCGCTTCTGGCCCGGTGGAGCGGGCTTCGGCTGCGGCCTCGGCCGCGGCGGCCCTGCGGGCGGCCTCTTCCTCCCGGATGCGGGCCTGCTCTTCTTCGCTCATCTGGAAGAAGCGCCGGTCCTCAACCTTGTAGCCCTTGTCATCGGCGTCGCCCATGGGGTGCTCCCTGCAGATGACTTGGAAGAAGTTATTGGTGGGGGGCGAAGGAAGCGTGTTCCCCCGGCCCCGCCCATCAAAATCTTTTCGTGCGGTGCCGGCGGGGCGCCGGGTAGACGCCCCGCCGGCAAGCTTTACAGTTCCAGCGGGATGGCCATGGCCACGTGTTCCAGGGCCCGCACGTCTTTGAGACATTCCGGGGTGACCGGGGTATCGGTGGTGAGCAGGATGATGTTCTGGCCCCGCTCCTTCTCCTGGCCCACGGTCATCCGGGCGATGTTGATGTTGTGGCGGCCGATGGTGGTGCCGATGGCGCCGATCACCCCCGGCCGGTCGGTGTTGTAGATGAACAGCAGGTGCCCCTCGGGGATGGCCTCCAGACGGAACTTGTTGATGCGCACCAGGCGGGGCTCGTACTTGCCGAAGATGGTGCCCGACACCACGTTTTCCTCTTTGCCGGCCCGCACCGTCACCCGGATCAGGGTGGTGAAGTCTTCCGCGGAGGCAATCGATTCTTCGCTCAGATGGATGCCCCGACTGGCCGCCATGGCCGGGGCGTTGACGTAGTTGACCTCATCGCCCACGATGGGAAAGAGCATGCCTTTCAGCAGGGCGTGCGTCAAGGGTTTGGTGTCCAGGTTGGAGACCTCGCCGATATAGGCCACGGACACGGAGCTGATGGCGCCTTCCGCCATCTGGGATTGAATGGACCCCAGGGCTTCCACCAGGGTGAGGTAGGGCTTCAGCTTGACCATGGCCTCCTGGGTCAGGGAGGGGGCGTTGACCGCGTTCTTGATGGTGCCGTACACCAGAAACTCCAGGACCTGCTCGGCGATGGCCACGGCCACATTGGCTTGGGCCTCATCCGTGGAGGCGCCCAGATGCGGGGTGCAGATGACGTTGGGGAACTGGCGCAGCGGAAACTCGGCCGGCGGCGGCTCGCTTTCGAACACGTCCAGGGCGGCGGCGGCCACTTTCCCGTCTTTCAGGGCCTCCATGAGGGCCTCGTCGTCGATGAGGCCGCCCCGGGCGCAGTTGATGAGGCGCACCCCGGGCTTCATCTTCTGGAAGGCCTCCCGGTTCAGGAACTTGGCCGTCTCCTTGGTCTTGGGGGTGTGGATGGTGATGAAGTCGGACCGGGCGAAGAGTTCGTCCATGGACACCAACTCCACCCCCATGGCCATAGCCGCCTCCCGGATGATGAAAGGGTCGTAGGCGATGACTCGCATGCGCAGGCCGATGGCCCGCTCCGCCACCACCGAGCCGATGCGGCCCAGGCCGATGATCCCCAGGGTCTTGTTGAACAGCTCGGTGCCCTGGAATTTCTTCTTCTCCCATTTGCCTTCCCGCATGGAATGGGCCGCCTGGGGGACGTTCCGGGCCAGGGCCATCATCAGGGAGAGGGCGTGTTCGGCCGTGGTGATGGTGTTGCCGCCGGGGGTGTTCATGACCACAATGCCCCGTTTGCTGGCGGCCGGAATGTCCACGTTGTCCAGTCCGGTGCCGGCCCGGCCCACCACCTTCAGGCGGGGGGCGGAAGCGATGAGCTCCGGAGTCACCTTGGTGGCGCTGCGGATGATGAGGGCGTCCGCGTCTTTGATGGCCTCTTTCAGCTCCTCCGGACTCATCCCCGATCTGGCCGCCACTTCGATATTGGGGTGGCCTTCCAGGATGGCGATGCCGTCTGCATGCAAATTGTCGCTGATCAGGACCTTCATGCCCCCGCCTCCTTCCCCAGGACCGCCTGGGCGGCTTTGACGCCCACCCCCAGGTCCACTTTGTAGCCCAGTTCGTTGAGGACCACCTCCAGGCCGCCGATGGTGCCCAGCAGGTCGGTTTCGTCAATGAAGCCCATGTGGGCGATGCGGAAGATCTTGCCTTTGGCCTGGGCCTGGCCGCCGGCGATCCAGATGCCCTTCCGGCGCAGGTTGGCCACCACCTTCTGACCGTCCACGCCCGCGGGCGCCAGCACCGCGGTGAGCACGTCGGAGGGGTAGTCCTTGGCGTAGAGTTCCAGGCCCATGGCCCGAACCGCCTCCTTGGTGGCCAACGACAACCGCCGGTTGCGGGCGAAGATCTTTTCCAGGCCCTCGGCCCGGATACGGGCGCAGACCTCCATCAACCCCATGGTGAGGGTGACCGCCGAGGTGTAGGCCGTCTGGTTCTTCTGCTGGCTCTTGAGCTGCTTGGCAAAATCGAAATAGTATTTGGGGAGGGTGGAGGTCTTGACAAACTCCCAGGCCTTGGGGCTCAGGGCGGCGAAGGCCAGACCCGGAGGCAGCATCATGGCTTTCTGGGAGCCCGCCACCACGATGTCCAGACCCCAGCCGTCCATGGGCAGTTCATAGCCCCCCAGGGCGGAGATGGCGTCCACCACCAGGATGGCGCCGGGCAGGGACTTGGTGATCTGGGCCAGCTCCCGGACGGGGTGCTGCACGCCCGTGGAGGTCTCGTTGGCCTGGACAAAGACCGCCTTGATGGCCGGGTTGGCCTTGAGGCGCGCCGCCACCTCGGCGGGATTGACGGCCCGGCCCCACTCCACGGCAATGCGGTCCACCTTGACGCCGTACACCTGACACAATTCGGTCCAGCGTTCGCCGAACTTGCCGCCGTCCACCACCAGAGCGGTGTCGCCGGCGCACAGGGTGTTCACCACCGCGCCCTCCATGGCGCCGGTGCCGGTGGCGGCGAACATGAGCACTTCCTGCTCGGTCTGGAAGAGATATCGCAGATCCTCCCGCACCTTCCCCAGGATCTCCATGAATTGAGGAGAGCGATGGTGCAGGATGGGCTGAGCCATGGCCAACTGGGTTTCCGGAGCCACCGGAGTGGGCCCGGGAGTCATGAGATACCTTTTCATGGAAATACCTTTATCCTCATGCCCGCGAAATTTAACCTTACGTCTTCAATTTATTGAAAAAATAATTTTATTGCGCTTCTTTTCATCTGTCAAGATGCCGCCGGAATTTTTGTCGCCGGCCGCCCAGGCTCTCCGGACGGAACGGCCCCCCGGACACCCGGAGCCAGGCTGAAGAACCCTAACCCTCTCCTAAAAAGCGTCTCACTTCAGGGGGCATCTCAGCCGGAGGGTGCAAACTCCCTCGTTCCCAAGCTGTCTGGAAAGGTCTTTCCGTAGGGTGCGTCTTACGCACCATTACCGGTGGTGACGGCGGGCAGAGCCCGCGCTACGGCTACGGCAATTTTCATGTTTTGCGGCTGGGCCGGAGGCCCAGGCGCGACTTCCCGGAGAGCTTCAGATATGAGTGAAGGTTTTTCGTGGGAGCTCATGCTGTGTCGGCACCGGAGTCCTTACCTGTGCGCCATTGCAGCATATCCCTTTCCTGATTCTTTGCTGCCCGGGGAAGGTGGGGCGTCCCCCTCCCCCTTTCTTGCGCCGCGCCCTCCCAGCTGGTGCCAGGCCAGGCCCAGGTATTCGTGCAGGGCCCGTTCGCTGCGGATGAGCCCGTAGGCATTGGGGAAGATGTTTCCCAGGCCGAAGGGTCCCCTCCCCTGGCCCAGGTACCCCGCGGCCTGGGGAAGGGGCGCCAGACCTTCCTGGCGGAAGAGGGCCACCGACCGGGGCAGATGGCTGGCGGAGGTCACCAGGATGAAGGGGTCCCGGCCCAGGAAGGGGGCCAGGCGTCTGGCCTGGTCGGCGGTGTCCCGGGACTGGGTTTCCAGGACCAGCGCCTCCCGGGCCACTCCCAGGCTCTCGCAGAGTCGGGCGAAAACCAGCGGAGTGGTGGTCTCCCCCAGAGAGAACAGCAGCTTGCTGCCGGGTAGCAGACGGTGCAGGCGGATGCCCTCCACCAGCCGGGCCACGGTGGTTTCGGAGAGCTGGCAGGTGGCGGGCGCCCCGGGGATCTCGGTGAGACCGCCCCCCAACACCACCACCCAGCGGGGGACGGGGCCTCGCCGGCCGGCCCCCAGGGCCGCCACCTGCTGGTCCGTCAGGATGGGGTGATGCCGTTCCAGGGGGTTGAGCCAGAGGTCCACCAGGGGGTTGTAGGCGGCCAGGGCCAGCAGCAGCGCCCCCGCGGTGGCCAGCAGCCGGCCGGCCCGTTGGCGGGCCGTGACCCAGAGCAGGAAAAGTCCGGCGAACAGGAGCAGCAAGCCCAGAGCTACCGGACCGGTGGCGGCCAGAAGAAATTTTTTAAAAAAAAACATGACAGTCCCTTGGGTCTGGGACCCACCCGTAAGGCATGAAAAGATTTTCCCCTCACCCCGGCCCTCTGCCCCGGCAGGCTGAGCATCACCCATGGGTGTGTATTTCAGTTGCGTGGTGCACCAATGCCTGGGGCTTGGCGACGGGCAGGGACGCCCGCCTTACCGCATCGAAACTTTCTGGAGCCGCAGCCTTGAGGCGGCGTGGCTTGACTTGGGCAGAAGGAATGCATCTCGGCGCCGGCTCAAGCGTGCGCCGACATATTCCGATGTATCGCTGCCCGAAGCAGGAGCTTCGGGGGCAATTGCGTTCCCAAGCAGGAGCTTGGGAACGAGGGTTTGGTTCAATCCTCATTTCCTCCCCGATATTCATGGGTAACGGTAAGCCCCCATGGGAGGAAGGGGGATCCCCAGAACCCAAAACCCAAAACCCAAAACCCACAAAAAGCGGCCCGTCGGGGACGGGCCGCAGGGTGGTCACCACAGAACCAGGCTAAGGTCTCTCCATCGGCCCAGACAAAGCAATGCCTCTTTCCTCCCGCCCCGGGCGGGATGAGGCAGGTCTGGCCTCGGCGGTCATGGGGAGAGACGGCGGTATGCGGGGCAGGCTCCCCGCCGGCGGCTACTTGGGGTACTTGACCTCGAAAACCCGCTTGGCCACTACGAAGGTGTTCTGGTAGTAGCCCTGGCGCAAGTCCGTGACGATCACCCCGGTCCGGCGGTTGGAGGCATGGATCATCTTCCCTTCCCCCAGGTAGATGCCGGCATGGCCCACCGACCGGCCGCCCCGGCGGAAGAAAAGCAGATCCCCCGGCAGCATCTTGGAGAAATCCATGCTGTAAGCGACGGCCTGTCCTACATGGGCCTGCTCGGAACTGGACCTGGGCAGGTCGATCAGGAAGCCCTGATAGATGTACTTGGTGAAGCCCGAGCAGTCGGTGGCGGAGCCGGTGTCCAGGTTGCCGCCCCTGCGGTAGGGCGTCCCGGTGTAGCCCCGGGCCCGGGTGAGGATCAGGTCCGAGAAGTTCCAGGGCTCGAATTTGTGGTAGCTGGGCGGGGCGGAGGACTGGTCCGGGCTGCCGGAACTTCCCGAGCGGGGCCGGGTGGCGGGCGCCTCCGGCTTCTTGGGTTTTAGGGGCTCCAACAGAAAGCGGCCGTCCCGCTGCGGAATGACGCGCATCAGCGGCTTGGTTTCAGCCACGCCGGAATCCACGTAGCGCGGCGTGGGGGAAGTGACGGTGGTGGAGTTGCGGGAGCCGGAGGAGCGCAGGAGCTGCGCCGGCACCACGGTGCCCCGACCTTCAATCTGACGCGGGCGGGAATACCTGCGGCTCTTGTATTTACTGCTGGATTTCTTCGCGGATTTGCTTGTGATCTTGGTGGAGGGGGTTTTTTTCTTCTTTACACCCTTGGTGGGGACCGAAAAGGCCAACCCCGGAGTGAGTATCAAAGCCAGGGCTACCAATCCACCCAAAATTATCCGATTCTTCATACAGAACCTCCTTGGTTAGGGAACAATTCTGATGGGGGGACGCCAGCGGGCACCCCACCAAATCGGCCAGGCTCTCGTGTGGTGTACCAAAGAGCAAAAAAGTTGAGGCAGCTTATGACAGGATAAAGGTGAAGTCAACTTTTTTTTGCAGCAATCCAAGATAATTTGTGCAACATGTTAATATCATTACCGGTTCTTAGCGTCTTTTTCGGCCTGAGAACATGAGCAAAAAATCACGACACCGTGGGGGAATCAGGCGTAATCGCAGGGCCAGACGGCGAGGGATCGCCCCGTGGCTGAGGAAAAATGAGGGGCAGTCCGGGAACCGCCCCCCTCAGAAATTCTGGTGGCAATGAGATAAGAAAGGGCTTATTCGGCGGCGGACTTCTTCTTCTTGCCCTTGGGGAGTTTTTCGGGCCGGTCCACCAGCTCCAGGACGGAGAGGGAGGCGCCGTCCCCCCGGCGAAACCCCAGGGGTATGATGCGGGTGTAGCCGCCCCGCCGAGTTTGGAAGCGCTCCCGCAGTTCGCCGAACAGTTTGGCCATGGCCTTCTTGGAGCGCACCACCGCCAGGCTCTGGCGCCGGGCGTGGAGGTCGCCCCGTTTGGCCAGCGTGATGAGCTTGTCCGCCCACTGGCGGGCCTCCTTGGCCTTGGCCCGGGTGGTCTCCACCCGTTCGTGCTCCAGCAGGGCGGTCACCAGGTTGCGGAGCAGGGCCGTGCGGTGTTCGGTGGGTCGGGCCAGCCGGCGGCCTGCTTTTAAGTGCCTCATGCCATCTCTTCCTTTCGCTCGGACATCGGATCCGGGGGCTGGAAGCTTTCCAGCTTCATGCCCAGGTTGAGGCCCATTTCTCCGAGGATTTCCTTGATTTCGTTCAGGGATTTGCGGCCGAAGTTTTTCGTCTTGAGCATTTCCTGCTCGGATTTCTGCACCAACTCGCCGATATAGCGGATGCTGGCATTCCGCAGGCAGTTGGCGGCCCGGACCGACAGCTCCAGTTCATTGACGCTGCGATAGAGGTTTTCGTTGAGGATCTGGGGCTCTTCGGAGGGTTTGTCTTCCAGCTTTTCGGGCTCCTCTTCAAAGTTGATGAAGAGGGTGAGCTGTTCCTTCAAGATCTTGGCGGCGTAGGCCACGGCGTTTTCCGGGTTGATGCTGCCGTCGGTCCAGACCTCCAGGGTCAGCTTGTCATAGTCGGTGCGCTGCCCCACCCGGGCCTGGGTCACCACGTAGTTCACCTTGCGGATGGGGGAGAAACTGGCGTCCAGGGGGAGGAAGCCGATGGGCTGGATGTCGTCCTTGTTGGCTTCCGCCGGGACATACCCCTTGCCGCTTCGGGCCGACATCTCCAGGCTGAGCTGTCCGTCGGGGGAGAGGGTGGCCAGATGCAGTTCGGGGTTGAGAATCTCCACCGTGCCGTCCGTCTGGATGTGCCCGGCGGTGATGCGGCCCTCCCCTTTGGCCTCCAGGCGCAGGGTCTTGACGCTGTCGGTGAGCAGATGGAGACGCACCTGTTTCAGGTTCAGGAGGATTTCGGTGACGTCCTCCAGGACCCCGGGGATGGCCGAGAACTCGTGATACACGTCCCGGATGAGGACCCCGGTGATGGCCGCCCCCCGGAGCGACGACAACAGGATGCGGCGCAGGGCGTTGCCGATGGTGATGCCGAACCCGCGCTCCAGCGGCTCACAGGAAAACTTGCCGTAGGTGGCGGAGTGGGACTCCCCCTCCACCTCCAGGCGCTTGGGTCTGATCAGCTCGGTCCAGTTTTTATGAATCATGGCTCCTCGGAATTCCACTCCGCCGCGGAGGGATTCTCCCTCGGGATACGGTCGAGGGCTGGCTGCAGTCTTGGGCATGGCAGACACAGGGCCGCGGCCCCGTAAGAGCGGTTACTTGGAGTACAGCTCCACAATGAGATGCTCCTGGATCGGCATGGTGATGTCTTCCCGGGTGGGCAGGAGGCTCACCCGTCCCTTGAACTCTTCTTTGTTGAGCTCCAGCCACGGGGGCAGGCCCCGCCGGGCGGAGGCCTCCAGGGCGTCCCGGATGAGGGCCATGTCCCGCTTTCCCCCGGCCACTTCCACCACCTGGCCCACCTTGACCAGGAAGGAAGGGATGTTGACGGTGCGGCCATCCACCAGGATGTGGTTGTGGCGCACCAGCTGCCGGGCCTGAGAGCGTGAATTGGCATAGCCCAGACGGTAAACCACATTGTCCAGCCGCCGCTCCAGGAGGACCAACAGGTTGGTGCCGGTGACCCCCTTCATGCGTTCGGCCTTCTCGAAATAGCCCCGGAACTGCTTTTCCAAAATCCCGTACATCCGTTTGACCCGCTGCTTTTCCCGGAGCTGCAACCCGTAGTCGGAGATCTTGGCCCGGCCCTGGCCGTGCTGGCCCGGCGGATAGTTGCGCCTCTGGATGGCGCACTTGTCCGTATAGCAGCGGTCCCCCTTGAGGTAGAGGGCCATCTTCTCCCGCCGGCATAAGCGGCATCTGGCTTCCGTGTATCTGGCCACTGCGGTCCTCCTCGCTGACTAAACCCGGCGCCGCTTGGGCGGGCGGCAGCCGTTATGAGGGATGGGGCTCACGTCCCGGATCAGGTTGACGGACAGCCCGGTGGCCTGGAGGGCCCGGAGGGCCGCCTCCCGGCCGGCGCCCGGCCCCTTGACGAAGACGTCCACATTGCGCATGCCGTGCTCCATGGCCTTGCGGGCCGCATCCTGAGCCGCCAGTTGCGCCGCGAAGGGCGTGCCCTTGCGGGAGCCCTTGAAGCCCTGCACCCCGGCCGAGGACCAGGACACCACGTTGCCGCCGGGGTCGGTGATGGTCACCAGGGTATTGTTGAAGGTGGCCTTGATGTGGACCACCCCGGTGGGAATATTCTTCCGTTCTTTCTTCTTCTTACCGCCTGCAGGTCGTTTGGCCATGACCTCTCCTTAACCCTTTTTGCGTTTGCCCACCACGCTGCGACGCGGGCCCTTGCGGGTCCGGGCGTTGGTGTGGGTGCGCTGCCCCCGCACCGGCAGGCCGCGCCGGTGCCGGAGACCCCGGTAGCACCCCAGGTCCATGAGACGCTTGATGTTCATCGACACTTCGCGTCTCAGGTCCCCTTCCACCTTGGTGGTGGTGTCGATGGCCTGGCGGATGGCGGTGATCTGATGGTCCGTCAACTCCGCAGTCTTGATGCCCCCATCCACCCCCGCCTCCCGGAGCAGTCGCTGGGCGGTGGTGCGCCCGATGCCGTAAATATAGGTGAGGGCGATCTCGATCCTCTTGTTGCGGGGCAAATCGATGCCGGCAAGTCTGGCCAAATCCGTCCCTCCCCTGTCAGCCCTGGCGCTGCTTGTGCTTGGGATTTTCGCAGATCACCCGGACGATCCCTTTTCTCCGGATGATTTTGCACTTGGTGCAGATCTTTTTCACTGAGGGTTTCACCTTCATGGTCTTTACCTACTTCACCCGGTAGACGATGCGTCCGCGGCTCAAGTCGTAGGGGGACAATTCCACGATGACCTTGTCGCCCGGCAATATCTTGATGTAGTGCATGCGCATCTTCCCGGAAATATGGGCCAACACCCGGTGGCCGTTGGGCAGCTCCACCCGGAACATGGCGTTGGGAAGGGGTTCGACCACCTTTCCTTCCACTTCGATGGCGTCTTCCTTGGGCATCTGTTGGTGACTTTGTGGTCTCTCAAATGGGATTTACCACCCGCCCGAGCGCACCCGGCCCGGCCGGTGGTTCCGATTTGGTCTGATGGTGGGGCCTCAAACCGCGGCATGGCGCCGGCGGACTGCCGGCCCCAAGCCTAACATTATTTAATTACCTTAAATTTTGCTTAAAATCAAGGCACCCTTTTCGGTGACGGCCACCGAGTGTTCAAAGTGCGCCGCCAGGCTGCCGTCCGCGGTCACGGCGGTCCAGCCGTCGGGCAGAATCAGCACCTCCCAGCTGCCGGCGCTGGTCATGGGTTCGATGGCCAGGGTCATGCCCACTTTGAGCACCGGGCCCCGGCCGGGCGGCCCGAAATTGGGGAGCTGCGGGTCCTCGTGCAGGGACCGGCCGATGCCGTGCCCCACGAACTGGCGGATCACCGCAAAGCCGTACCCCTCCACCACCTTCTGGGTGGCGTGGGAGAGGTTGGAGAGCCGCTCCCCGGGCTTGACCTGGTCGATGGCGGCGTAAAGCGACTCCTCCGTGGCCTGGAGCAGCAGCCGGGCTTCGGGGGTCACCTCCCCCACCGGCACGGTCACCGCGGCGTCGCCGTAGTAGCCGTCGGCCAGCACCCCGAAGTCCAGGCTCACCAGGTCGCCGGCCTTGATGATCCGGGAGCCGGGGATGCCGTGCACCACCTCCTCGTTGACGGAGACGCACAGGGAGGCGGGGTAGCCCCGGTAGCCCTTGAAGGCCGGCTTCACCTGGCGGCGGCGGCAGCCCTGCTCCGCCACTTCGTCCAGTTCCCGGGTCTCCACCCCCGGCCGGATGTGCTCCCGGACCTCGGCCAGGATCTCCGCCACGATGCGGTTGGCCACCTCCATCTTGGCGATTTCCCGGGACGATTTCAGTAAGATCATGTCGCCTGGTCGACAGCCGACCGCCTACCCCGCCGGGGGCCGGGCCGGCGTCCGGCTGCCGACGCCTGCGTCCCGGTCAGGCAGCCTGCCCCAGGATACCGCAAATCTTGGTGAAAATGTCGTCGATGCCGCCCTCGCCCTTGATGGGCCGCACCAACCCCTTGCCGGTGTAGAAGTCGATGAGGGGCTTGGTGGCCTGGTTGTACGTGGACAGCCGGGAGCGCACCGTGGTCTCGTTGTCGTCGTCCCGCTGGTAGAGCTCGGAGCCGCACTTGTCGCACACGCCGGCCTTTTTGGGGGGCGTGTATTCGATGTGGAACATCTGCCCGCAGGCCGCGTTCTTGCAGGTGCGCCGGCCGGTGAGGCGGGTCACCAGGGCCTCTTCGTCCACGTCGATGGAGACCACATGGTCGATCTTGCTGCTCAGGCTGGCCACCACCTTCTCCAGGGCCTCGGCCTGGGGCACGGTGCGGGGAAAGCCGTCCAGGATGAAGCCCTTCTTGCAGTCGGGCTGGGCCAGACGGTCCTTGATGATGCCGATGACCACTTCATCGGGCACCAGTTGGCCGGCGTCCATGAATTCCTTGGCCTTCTTGCCCATGGGCGTGCCTTCCTTCACGGCCGCCCGCAAGATGTCGCCGGTGGAAATCTGGGGGATCTGGTATTTGTCGATGAGCTTTTTGGCCTGCGTGCCTTTGCCCGCGCCCGGGCCACCCAACAGGATCAGATTCATAAGCCGCCTCCTTTTCAGCGCCGTACCCGGCTCATCCGTTTTTTCATGAAACCCTCGTAATGACGGGTCAACATGTGCGATTCGATCTGGGCCATGGTGTCCATGG
The DNA here is from genome assembly GCA_016874975.1 of Deltaproteobacteria bacterium. Taxonomy (GTDB): domain Bacteria; phylum Desulfobacterota; class Desulfobaccia; order Desulfobaccales; family 0-14-0-80-60-11; genus VGSQ01. The sequence continues at coordinate 10,529 of VGSQ01000031.1, read as the reverse complement.
CCACCCCCACGACGATCAGCAATGCCGTGCCCCCGAAGTAAAAGGGAACATTGAACCTGACAATGAGAATGGTGGGCAGCACGCACACCGCCGCCACGTAAATCGCACCTCCCAATGTGAGGCGCGTGAGGATGCGGTCGATGTAGTCCGCGGTGGGCTTGCCCGGTCGGAGGCCCGGCAGGTAGCCGCCCCACTTCTTGAGGTTGTCCGCCACGTCCACCGGGTTGAAGGTCACCGCGGTGTAAAAATAACAGAAAAAGATGATGAGAATCACGTAGAGGATTTCATGACCCAGTTGCCCCGGCTCCAGGAGCCCCACCACATACTTGACGTAGTCATTCTGGGTGAAGTTGCCGATGGTGGCCGGAAACATCAGCAGCGAGGAGGCGAAAATGGGGGGAATGACCCCGGCCACGTTCACCTTCAGAGGCAGGTGCGTGGTCTGGCCCCCCATCATCCGCCGCCCCACCACCCGGCGGGCGTATTGCACCGGCAGACGGCGCTGGCCCCGCTCCACAAAGACGATGAAGGCCACCACCACCAGCATCATGACCAGCAGCAGCAGCATCACCAGGAAGGAGAGTTCTCCCGCTTTGATCAGCCCCATGCTGTTGATGATGGCGCTGGGCAGCCGGGCGACGATGCCGGCGAAGATAATCAGGGAGATGCCGTTGCCGATGCCCCGCTCGGTGATGGTTTCCCCCAACCACATGATGAAAGCGGTGCCCGCGGTGAGGGTGATGATGGTCATGAGCCGGAAGCTCCACCCCGGTTCCAGCACCACCGGAGGGCCGCCGGCGCCCTCAAAGCCGCCCATGCTCTCCAGGGCGATGCTGATGCCCAGCCCCTGGATGGCGGCGATGACCACCGTGCCGTAGCGGGTGTACTGCTTGATTTTCTTGGTGCCCGCCTCCCCCTCTTTGTAGAGCCGCTCCAGGGCGGGGACCACCACCTTCATGAGTTCCATGATGATGGCGGCGCTGATGTAGGGCATGATGCCCAGGGCGAAGACGCTCAGGCGCTCCAGGGCGCCGCCGGAGAACAGGTCGAAGAGCCCGAAGATGGTGCGCTGATGCCGGGCGAAGAAAGCCATCAGGGCGTCGGCGTCGATCCCCGGCGTGGGGATGAAGCAGCCGACGCGGTAGACGGCCAGGAGCAGCAGCGTCACGAAGATGCGGCGCTTCAGCTCCGGAATCTTGGCGATATTGGCAAAGCCGCCGGCCAATTACCCCACCTCCACCCTGCCCCCCGCGGCCTCGATGCGCTCCCTGGCCTGTCGGCTGGACGCCTGAACTTTCACGGTCAAGGGCACGGTGATCTCGCCTTGCCCCAACAGTTTGACGGGCAGGCGCTGCTTCACCAGCCCCAAAGACCTGAGCAGGTCCTCGTCCACCACGGTGTCCGGGGGAAAGCGGTTCAGGTCCCGCAGGTTTACCACGGCGAAGGCCTTTTTAAAGGGGTTGTTAAAGCCCCGCTTGGGCATGCGACGGGTGAGGGGCATCTGCCCGCCTTCAAAGCCCGGCTTGAGGCTGACGCCGGACCGGGATTTCTGGCCCTTGTGGCCCCGGCCGGCGGTCTTGCCGGTCCCCGAGCCCGGCCCCCGGCCCACCCGCTTGGGCTTCTTTTTGGAGCCCGGTGAAGGGAAGAGATCATCCAGTCGCATCTGCCTCTCCTACGGGCGCCCGCCGCACCGTGAGCAGGTAGCCGACCTGTCGGATCATGCCGATGATGGCCGGCGTTTCCCGGTGGCGCACCGTCTGGTGGAGGCGCCGCAGCCCCAGGGTTTTCACCGTCTGCCGGTGCTTGGGGGTCCTGCCGATGGGACTTTTGGTCAGCGTGATTTCCAGAATCATCTTCGTTATCCTCTCCCCATGACGCCGCCGGGACGGCAACTGCCCTCCCCTGGCGCCACGGGGCTCTCATGCCTGTGAACCGGCTGCGTCGGCTTTTCAGCCACGCAGGCGCCTTACGCCATCACCTCGGCCAGGGGTTTGTTGCGCCGCTTGGCCACCGCCTCGGGGCTGGCCAGTTGTTTCAAGGCCTCTATGGTGGCTTTGACGGCGTTGTGGGGGTTGTGTGACCCCAGACACTTGGTGAGGACGTTCTTGATGCCCGCCACCTCCACCACGGCCCTCACCGGCCCGCCGGCGATGACCCCGGTGCCTTCCGCCGCCGGCTTGAGCAAGACCTTGCCTGAGCCGAATTGGCCCACCACCGCATAGGGAATGGTGTTGTTGATGAGGGGGATGGTGAGCATGTTTTTCTTGGCCCGCTCCAAGGCCTTGCGGATGGCCTCGGGCACTTCATGGGCCTTGCCCAGCCCGGCGCCCACCTGGCCCTGGCCGTCGCCTACCACCACGATGGCGCTGAAGCGGAAGCGCCGCCCGCCTTTCACCACCTTGGCGACGCGGTTGATGCTCACCACCTTGTCTACGAATTGAATCTCGGGGGCCTCGGTCTCGAACAAGCTCTCCTCCTGCTCACCTCGCCGGCCGCGCCCGCACGGGCGGGGCCTGGTTGACATTCCCTTAGAAAATCAAACCCTCTTCCCGGCAGCCTTCGGCCAGTTCCTTGACCCGACCGTGGTACAGGAAGCCGTTGCGGTCGAAGACCACCTGGGTGATGCCCTTGGCTCTGGCCTTGGCCGCCAGCAGCTTCCCCACCTCCCGGGCGGCCTGGCTCTTCTTCAGGCCGGCCACCTTCTCCTGGATTTCGCCGTCCAGGGTGCCGGCTGCGGCCAGCGTGGCCCCCTGGATGTCGTCGATGATCTGGGCGTAGATGTGCCGGGCGCTGCGAAAGACGCTCAGCCGGGGGCGCTGCCCCGTGCCGGAGATTTGCTTGCGGATCCGCCGCTTGCGCTTCAGGCGCATCTTCAGGCGGGGGTTCATGGTGCCCATGGTGTCGGTCCTTTAAGCTTAGCGGCCGCCGGCCTTGCCCACCTTGCGGCGGACCACTTCTCCGGCGTAGCGGACGCCCTTGCCTTTGTAGACGTTGGGGGGCCTGAGACCCCGGATGTTGGCCGCCACCTGCCCCAGTTGTTCTTTGTCGGCGCCCTTGAGTTCCACCCGGTTGGCCTTCTCCACCTTGGCGGTGATGCCCGGGGGCAGAGGAAACTCCACCGGATTGGAATACCCCAGGGCGAAGACCAGGGTCTGGCCCCGCAGTTCCACCTTGTAGCCCGTGCCCACCACTTCCAGAACCCGGCTGAAGCCCTGGCTCACCCCGGTCACCATGTTGTCCACCAGGGTGCGGACCAGACCCCAGTAGGAGCGGCTCAGGCGGTGGTTGTCCTGGGGGCTCAGGCGGATTTCCTGATCCCCCACGGCGATCTCCACCCGCCCGGGCAGGGTCCGGCTCAGCGTCCCCAGGGGGCCCGTCACCGTAAAGGTGGGCTCCGCCCAGGTCACCTGGACGCCGGCCGGCAGGGGGATGGGTTTCTTGCCGATGCGCGACATGGTTCTTTTCCTCACCAGATCTGGCAGAGCACTTCGCCGCCCACCTTGAGCCGCCGGGCCGCCTTGTCGGAGAGGATGCCCCGGGAGGTGGATATCACCGCCACCCCCAGGCCGCCCTGCACCCGGGGCAGCTCTTCGCAGCCGGCGTAAACCCGGCAGCCCGGCTTGCTCACCCGCTGCAGGCCCTGGATGAGGGGCTGCTGCTGGTCGGTGTACCTGAGATAAATCCTCAGGATGCCCTGCTTATTGTCCTTGATGACCTTGTAGTTCTTGATAAAACCCTCGTCCTTGAAGATCCGGGCCAGGGCAATCTTCACCCGGGAGGCGGGCACGTCCACTTTGTCGAACCGGGCCTGCCCCGCGTTGCGGATGCGGGTCAGCATGTCTGCCAGGGGGTCGGTCATGCTCATAATCTTCTCTTCCCCTCACCAGCTCGATTTGATGACTCCGGGGATTTCTCCCCGGAGGGCCAGGTTGCGGAAGCAGATGCGGCAGATGCCGAACTTCCGTAAAAAGGCCCGGGGCCGCCCGCACAGGGGACAGCGGTGGTAGCGCCGGACTTTGAACTTGGGCTCCAACTTGGCTTTGGCGATGAGCGACTTCTTGGCCATCCCTATCTCCTGAAGGGCATGCCCAGCAGCGTCAGCAGGTACTTGCCCTCCTCGTCGGTGCGGGCCGAAGTGACAATGGTGATGTTCATTCCCTTGATCTTGTCGATCTTGTCATAGTCGATTTCCGGGAAGATGATCTGCTCCTTGATGCCCAGGGTGTAGTTGCCCCGGCCGTCAAAAGCCCGGTCGCTCACCCCCCGGAAGTCCCGCACCCGGGGCAGGACCACGTTCACCAGCTTGTCCAGAAAATTATACATGCGGTGGCGGCGCAGGGTCACCATGCAGCCGATGGGCATGCCCTCCCGGAGCTTGAACGCGGCAATGGAGCGCCGGGCCCGGGTGACCACGGGCTTCTGGCCGGTGATGGCGGCCAGCTCCTGCCCCGCCGAGTCCAGGAGCTTGATGTTCTGAATGGCTTCCCCCAGCCCCACGTTGATGACGATCTTCTCCACCCGGGGCGCCTGCATGGGGCTGGTGTAGCGGAATTCCTGCATCATGCGGGGCACGCATTCCTGCTGGTAGTATTCCCACAGTCGGCATTTGCTTGACTCAGCCATCGATCAATTCCTTGCACTTGAGGCAGACCCGGGCCTTTTTCCCCTCCGCCGTCTTGGTCATGCGGAAACGGGTGGCCGCGGCGCATTTGGGGCAGATCAGCTTCACCTTGCTCACCGGCAAGGGCGCCTCTTTCTCCACGATGCCCCCCTGGCCGGTGGTGGGGCTGGGACGGGTGTGGCGCTTGATCAGGTTGACCTTTTCCACCAGCAACTTGTTCTGGTCCCGGATGACCTTGAGGACCTTGCCGGTGCGTCCCTGCCACTTGCCGCTGATGACCTCCACCATGTCGTTCTTCTTGAGGCGGATGCGGACGGGCTCCACCGGCTTCTTCCGTCTGAGCATGTCACAGCACCTCCGGGGCCAGGGAGATGATCTTCATAAAGCGCCGGGCCCGCAGCTCCCGGGCCACCGGGCCGAAGATGCGGGTGCCGATGGGGTCGCCCGCCGGGTTGATGAGCACCGCGGAGTTGTCGTCGAACTTGATGTAGGAGCCGTCCGCCCGCCGGGTTTCCTTCACCGTGCGCACCACCACGGCCCGCATCACGTCGCCCTTCTTCACCTTGGAGTGGGGCAGGGCCTCCTTGACGGAGACCACGATGATATCCCCCACCCGGGCGTAGCGCCGCCGGGTGCCGCCCAGCACGCGGATGCAGAAGAGGCGTTTGGCCCCGGAATTGTCCGCCACCGTCAGTTGGGTATGGACCTGAATCATGATCTGCTCCCCCGGAGGGCGCTATTGCGCCTTTTCCAGGATCTGTTTGACCCGCCAGCGTTTGTCCCGGCTCAGAGGGCGGGTCTCTTCGATGAGCACCTTGTCGCCGATGCCGCACACGTTCTGCGGATCATGAGCCTTGAACTTCTTGCGCCGGCGGATGATCTTTTTATAGAGAGGGTGGGCCACCAGGCGTTTCACTTCCACCACCACGGTCTTGTCCATTTTATCGCTGACCACCACGCCCACCCGGGTCTTGCGCACGCCGCGTTGCTTCTCCATCTTTCCTCCGCCGCCTACCAGGTCCGACCCGTCTTCTCCCGGAGCACCGTCTTGAGGCGGGCCAGGTCTTTCCTGGCGTGGGCCAGCCGGCCGGTGTTGTCCAGTTGCGCGGTGCTGTGCTGGAATTGCAGGTTAAAGAGCTCTTCGCCCACTTCCTTCAGCTTGGCGGTCAACTCCTCGACGTTCAGGTCGCGCAGATCTCGAGCCTTCATGATTCCTGGGGCCCCTCTTTCTCTTCCCGTTCCACGAATTTGACGGCCAGGGGCAGTTTGTGGGCCGCCAGGCGCAGGGCTTCCCGGGCCACCTCCCGTTCCACCCCGGACATCTCGTAAAGGATGCGGCCGGTCTTCACCACCGCGACCCAGCCTTCGGGGCTGCCCTTGCCTTTACCCATGCGGGTTTCCGCCGGTTTCTTGGTGAAGGGCTTGTCCGGAAAGATGCGGATCCAGATCTTGCCGCCCCGGCGTACGTGCCGGGTGATGGCGATCCGGGCCGCCTCGATCTGTTGGGCCGTGACCCAGGCGTTGCCCAGGGCCTGGAGCCCGAACTGCCCGAAGGCCAGGGTGTTCCCCCGGCTGGCCTTGCCCCGGCGGCGCCCTTTCTGTTGTTTGCGGTACTTGATGCGTTTGGGACTGAGCATGGTCCTTCCTTATGGGCACAGGGCGGCGGCTACAGGCCGGTGCGCTCCTCCGCCCCCAGGATCTCCCCGTGGAAAATCCAGACCTTGATGCCGATGACCCCGTAGGTGGTCATGGCTTCCGCCAAACCGTAGTCGATGAAGGCCCGTAGCGTGTGCAGGGGCACCCGGCCCTCCCGGTACCATTCCTGGCGGGCGATTTCCGCCCCGGCCAGCCGCCCCTTGACCCGGATCTTGATGCCCTTGGCCCCGAATTTCAGGGCCTGGCCCACCGCCTTCTTCATGGCCCGGCGGAAGGAGACCCGCCGCTCCAGTTGCAGGGCGATATTCTCCGCCACCAACTGGGCGTTCACCTCCGGTTTGCGCACCTCCTGCACGTCGATGGTCAGGTCCCGCCCCAGTTGCCGCTCCAGGCGCCGGCGCAGCTCATCGATCTTCTTCCCTTTCTGGCCGATGACCATGCCGGGCCGGGAGGTGTGGATCTTGATGGTGAGCTTGTTGGCGGCCCTCTTGATGTCCATCCCGGCGATGCCCGCGCCTTTGAGCTCCGGGTCCTTCTTCACCAGGGTGCGGACCCGCCGGTCCTCCAGCACCAGCGAGGAAAAACCCTTCTTGGCGAACCAGATGGAATCCCACTTGCGATAGATTCCCAGCCGGAAACCGATGGGGTGTACCTTCTGTCCCACGATATGTCTCCTTAGCCCTTCAACTTGCCGGTCTGTTCAGCCAGCACCACCGTGAGATGGCTGGTCCGTTTGAGGATGCGGTTGACCCGGCCCATGGCCCGGGGCATCAACCGCTTCAGCACCGGCCCCCCGTCCACCCAGATGTTTTTCACCACCAGACGGTCGATCTCCACCTGGGGACGCTGTTCGGCGTTGGCCACCGCGGTTTCCACCACCTTCTTCAACAGGCGGGCCCCCCGCTGGGGCAGAAAGCGGAGCAGGGACAACGCCTCCTCCACCCGCCGCCCCCGGAGCGGCTGGGCCACCAACCGCAGCTTGCGGGGGGAGATGCGCAAATATCGTGCCGAAGCCTTGATTTCCATGGCTATTTCTTACCCACTTTGGATTTGCGGTCGCCCGCGTGGCCCCCGAAGTGCCGGGTGGGGGCGAATTCTCCCAGCTTGTGCCCCACCATGTTCTCCGTGATGTAAACGGGAATGAACTTCTTGCCGTTGTGCACGGCCAGGTTCAGACCCACGAACTCCGGGGTGATGGTGGAGCGCCGGGACCAGGTCTTGATGACCCGGCGGTCCTGGACCTCCCGGGCCTTCTCTACTTTCTCCAGCAGGCTGGGTTCCACGTAGGGTCCCTTTTTCAGTGATCGGGGCACAGCTTCTCTCCCTACTTCTGACGCTTCTTAATGATAAAGCGGTCGCTCTCCTTGGCTTTCCGGGTCTTGGCGCCCTTGGTGGGCTTGCCCCAGGGCGTCACCGGATGGCGGCCGCCGGAGCTCTTGCCTTCGCCCCCGCCCAGGGGGTGGTCCACCGGGTTCATGGCCACGCCCCGCACCTTGGGTCGCCTCCCCAGGTAGCGCCTGCGGCCGGCCTTCCCCAGGGAGATGTTTTCATGCTCCACGTTCCCCAACTGGCCGATGGTGGCCCGGCAGGACAGGAGCACCATGCGCACCTCCCCCGAAGGCAGCTTCAGATGGGCGTGCTTCCCTTCCTTGGCCATCAACTGCACCGCGGCGCCCGCGGCCCGGGCCAACTGCCCGCCCTTGCCGGGTTTGAGCTCCACGTTGTGCACCATGATGCCCGCGGGGATGTTGGCCAGGGGCAGGGAGTTGCCGGGCTTGATGTCCGCCTCGGAGCTGGAGATGACCGGGTCCCCCACGCTCAGCCCCAGGGGCGCCAGGATGTAGCGCTTCTCCCCGTCGGCGTAATGCAGCAGGGCAATGCGGGCCGAACGGTTGGGATCGTACTCGATGGAGGCCACTTTGGCGGGCACGCCCAGCTTTTCCCGTTTGAAATCGATGAGGCGGTAGCGCCGCTTGTGACCGCCGCCCCGGCGGCGGGCGGTCATGCGCCCTAAATTGTTGCGGCCGCCGCTCTTCTTCAGGGGCCGGAGCAGACTCTTCTCCGGCTCCGTGCGGGTGATCTCGGCGAAGTCCGGGACCGTCTGGAAGCGCCGGCCGGGCGACGTGGGTTTTCGGCTGATGAGTGGCATATCCGCTTACCTTTGGGGAAAGCCCCCAGGAATCTCGTTACGGTCCTTCAAAGCCGGGGATTTTTTCGCCCGGCGCCAGGGTGACGATGGCCTTCTTCCAGTCGGGTTTGACGCCCTCCACCCGGCCCATGCGCTTCTTCTTGCCGGGCATGCGGATGGTGTTGACGGCCAGCACCTTCACCTTGAAGACCTCTTCCACGGCCTTCCTGATTTCGATTTTGTTGGCCTTGATGTCCACCCGGAAGGTCACCTGATTGGCCTGGGACCTGAGCAGGTGCGTCTTTTCCGTGATCACCGGCCCTTTGATGAGTTGATGATAGGCCTTCATGGGGCCAACCTCTCTTCGATCTGGGGCAGCGTCGGCGAGAGCAGCACCAGGTGGTCAAACCGCAGGATGTCGTAAACATTCAGGCCGGCGGTAGGCAGCACCTGCACCGAGGACACGTTCCGGGCCGACAGCTTCAGGGTCTCGTGTTCCCCGGGGATGACGAAAAGGGCCTTGGTGATCTCAAAGGCCTGGAGGACCCTGAGAAAGTCCTTGGTCCTGGGCTTGCCCTGGGGATAGTCGTCCAGCACCACCAGGCGCCCCGCGGCCAGCTTGCTGGTCAGGGCCATCTTCAAAGCCGCCCGGCGCACCTTCTTGGGCAGTGTGTAGGCGTAGCTCCGGGGTTTGGGGCCGAAGATGACACCCCCGCCCCGCCACAGAGGAGAGCGGATGGAGCCGGCCCGGGATCGACCGGTGCCTTTCTGGCGCCAGGGTTTGCGGCCGCCGCCCGCGACTTCACCCCGGGTCTTGGTGGAGGCGGCGCCTTTCCTTCGGCAGGCCAGCTGCCAGGTCACCACCTCGTGGAGCAGGCACGGGTCCAACAGGACGTCGAAGATGTCGTCCTTCAGCTCCACCTCCCCCACTTTCTCCCGGTTGATGTTGAAAAGGTCCACCACCGCCATGATCTCAACCCGCCTTCCTGATGAACACCACGCCCAGGTTGGGTCCGGGGACGGCCCCTTTGACCAGGAGGAGGTTCTCTTCCGGGCGCACGTCGATGACTTCCAGGTTCTTGATGGTGACCCGGGCGTTGCCCATCCGGCCCGGCATTTTCTTTCCCTTGACCACCCGGGAAGGGTAGGCGCTGGCCCCGATGGACCCCGGCCCCCGGTGGCTCATGGAGCCGTGGGTCATGGGACCCCGGCTGAATTTCCAGCGCTTGATGGTGCCGGTGAAGCCCCGGCCCTTGCTGGTGCCGGTGACGTCCAGGCGGTCGCCGATGGCGAACTGCTCCACGCTGATCTCCTGGGCCTGCTGGAAGGCGCCCGCGTCCTCCACCCGGATTTCCCGCAGCACCTCAAAACCGCTCTTGCTGCCGTGTTTCTCCAGGTGGCCCTTCTCCGGCTTGTTGCACCTGGCCAGGGGACGCCGGGAAAAGCCCATCTGCAGGGCCTCGTAGCCGTCTTTGGCCTCGGTTTTCTGCTGCACCACAAAGCAGGGGCCCGCTTCGATGACGGTGACGGGGATGGCGGCGCCGTCCTCATCGAAGATGCGGGTCATCCCCAGTTTTTTGCCGATAATTCCGCCTGGCATGATCTTATCCTATTCCCGGCCGAAGCCCGACGTCCGGGTCACACCCGGATTTCCACGTCCACGCCCGCGGCCAGGTCCAGTTTGCTGATGGCGTCCATGGTCTGCTGCGTCGGCTCCAGGATGTCCAGCAGGCGCTTGTAGGTGCGGATCTCGAACTGCTCCCGGGATTTCTTGTCGATGTGCGGCGAGCGCAGCACGCAAAATTTGTTGATCTCCGTGGGCAACGGGATGGGGCCCGCCACCCGGGCCCCGGTGGAGCGGGCCGTCTCCACGATCTCCACCACCGATTTGTCCAGGAGCTTATGGTCGTACGACCGCAGCCGGATCCGTATCTTGGGCGTCAACATACCCTTTCCTTACTCGATGATATCGCTGACTACGCCGGCGCCGACGGTGCGGCCGCCCTCACGGATGGCGAAGCGCAGCTCTTTTTCCAGGGCCACCGGGGTGATCAGGTTCACTTCGATGGAGACGTTGTCGCCGGGCATCACCATCTCCACCCCCTCGGGCAGTTTCACCACCCC
>VGSQ01000030.1 GCA_016874975.1 Deltaproteobacteria bacterium | reverse complement strand
GATGCGGCCGTCGAGTGAGCAGGCGGCCTTGGCGATGACCAGGGGAAGCCCCGTTTCCGTCCACCTGAACCAGGCGGCGTTGAGGCGGCGGTTGTCGGCCTCCAGGAGGCCCAGGTCCACCTGCACACCGTGCCGCTGCAAAAAGTCGGCGCCGCCGCCCGTCACCCGGGGGTTGGGATCGGTGCTCGCGGCCACCACCCGGCGGATGCCTGCGGCCAGCACGGCCCGGGTGCAGGGAGGCGTCTGGCCGTGGTGGTTGCAGGGCTCCAGGGTGACGTAGAGCGTGGCGCCCCGGGCTGCGGCCCCGGCCCGGCCCAGGGCCTCCACTTCGGCGTGGGGGCCGCCATAGCGCCGGTGCCAGCCCCGGCCCACGATTTCTCCATCCCGCACCACCACCGCGCCCACCAGGGGGTTGGGCGAGACCCAGCCCGCGCCCCGGGCCGCCAGCTTCAGGGCCAGGCGCATAAAGTCCTGGTCCCCCCTCATTCCGTTTTCTCAGTCTGGGGCCGGGTGGCCAGGAGGTGCCGGATTTCCCGCATGAAGTCGGTGGCGTCGGTGAAGTGGCGGTAGACCGAGGCGAAGCGCACGTAGGCCACTTCGTCCCACTGGCGCAGGGCGTCCATGACCCGCTCGCCGATCCAGGAGGACGGGAGCTCCCGGGCGCCGCTGTCCATCATCTCCCGTTCCAGGTCGTCCAGGAACTGCTCGATGACGTCGATGGAGACGGGCCGCTTCTCGCAGGCCTTTTTGAGCCCCTCGTAGAGCTTGGTGCGCTGATAGGGCTCCCGGCGGCCGTCTTTCTTGACCACCAGGGGCATGGTGTCTTCCACCTGCTCGTAGGTGGTGAAGCGGCGCTGGCAGTGGAGGCATTCCCGCCGCCGCCGGATGGCGTTGGCCTCCCGGCTGGGGCGGGAGTCGATGACCTTGTTGTTGGTGCTCTGGCAATAGGGGCAACGCATAAGCTGGCCACCAAACATTCAGGCCCGGGGGACCGCCGTCCCCCGGGCCTGGGAGTGAGCCGCCGACGCCGGCGGGGACAGACTACGGATGCTTCTCAGACCTGCCACTCCGGGGCGAAGAGGGGGAAGTGGCGGCACAGTTCGTTGACCTGACCCTTCAGGGCGGCCAGGCGGGCCTCGTCTTCGGGGGCGGAGAGGGCCTGATGGATGAGCTCGGCGATGGCCCGCATCTCCCCTTCCTTCATGCCCCGGGTGGTGACCGCGGGGGTGCCCACCCGGATGCCGCTGGTGACCTGCGCGGACAGGGCGTCGAAGGGGATGCGGTTCTTGTTGACGGTGATGCCGGCCCGATCCAGCGCCTCTTCCGCTTTCTTGCCGGTCAGCCCCAGGGGGGTGACGTCGATGAGAATGAGGTGGTTGTCGCTGCCGCCGGCCACCAGCCGGTAGCCCCGGGCCAGAAACTCGGCGGCCAGGGTGCGTGTGTTGGCCAGGATCTGTTCCTGATACTGCCGGAAGCCGGGAGTGAGGGCCTCTTTCAGGGCCACGGCCTTGGCGGCGATGACGTGCATCAGGGGACCGCCCTGGATGCCCGGAAAGATCTGGCTGTCCAGGGTCTTGGCGTATTGCTTCCGGGCCAGCAGGAGGCCGCCCCGGGGCCCCCGCAGGGTCTTGTGGGTGGTGGAGGTGATGAAGTCGGCCACGGGCACCGGATTGGGGTGGAGGTCGGCGGCCACCAGACCGGCGATGTGGGCCATGTCCACCATGAGGCACGCTCCCACTTCCCGGGCGACGTCCGCAAAAATGGTGAAATCCAGGCTGCGGGGGTAGGCGCTGGCCCCCGCGATGATGAGACGGGGGCGGTGGCGCCGGGCCAGGTCGCGCACTTGGTCGAAATCCACCTCTTCCCGTTCCCGGTCCACGCCGTAGGTGACGGTGTGGTACAGCCGGCCGGAGAAGTTCACCGGGGCGCCGTGGCTCAGGTGTCCGCCGTGGGCCAGGTCCATCCCCATGATGGTGTCGCCGGGATTGAGGATGGCGAAATACACCGCCATGTTGGCCTGGGTCCCGGAATGGGGCTGGACGTTGGCATAGTCGGCCCCGAAGAGCTGCATGGCCCGGGAGATGGCCAGTTCCTCGGCGGTGTCCACGAACTCGCAGCCCCCGTAGTACCGCCGCCCGGGGTACCCCTCGGCGTACTTGTGGGTGAGGATGGACCCCTGCGCCTCCATAACCGCGGCGCTGACGAAGTTCTCCGAGGCGATGAGTTCGAGCTTGGTCAATTGACGCTGCCGCTCCAGTTCGATGGCAGCGAAGATTTCCGGGTCGGTATGGGCCAGAGTGCTCATGATCAGCATCAGCCAGGGGGCCTAACCGTCGGCCGCCAGCTTTTCCAGCAGGTCCAGGCGGGCCTGGTGCCGGCCCCCGTCAAAAGGGGTGGTGAGCCAGGTGCGGACGATTTCCTGGCCCAGGCCGGGTCCGATCACCCGGCCCCCCATAATCAACAGGTTGGCGTCGTTGTGCCGCCTACTCATGATGGCGGTATACAGGTCATGACAGAGCACGGCCCGGATGCCGGGGAAGCGGTTGGCCAGGATGCACATCCCCAGTCCGGTGCCGCAGATGAGGATGCCCCGGCTGCCGGGGCGCGCCCGGAGAGCCGCCACCACCTTTTTGCCGAAGACCGGGTAGTCCACGGACTCTTCGGCGCGGTGGCAGCCCAGGTCGTGCACCGGCACCTCCAGGGATTTCAGAAACGCCACAATCTCGGCCTTCAGCTGGTAGCCGGCATGGTCGCAGGCGATGGCGATGACGTCCTGCTCAGATCCGGGCCTCGATAAAGTTAACGACATCAGCCACGGTCCTCAATTTTTCGGCTTCCTCGTCGGCGATTTCAAAACCGAATTCCTCTTCCATGGCCATGATGAGTTCCACCAGGTCCAGGGAATCGGCCCCCAGATCGTCCACGAAACTGGCGTCGAGGGTCACCTGGGGTCTTTCCACCCCCAATTTATCTGCCACAATATCGAAGATTTTTTCTTGCAGGGATGACATCCACAACCTCCTGTATCAAACCATGAGCATGCCGCCGTTCACATGAAAAACCTGACCGGTGATGTAGGCTGCCCGGTCGGAAGCCAGAAACGCCACCAGGTGCGCCACTTCCTCGGGTTCGCCGAAACGCTGCAGGGGGATCTGGGCCAGCATCTCCTCTTGCACCTTGGAAGGCAGGGCCACGGTCATTTCCGTCTTGATGAAGCCCGGGGCCACGGCGTTCACCGTGATTTTGCGGGAGGCCAGCTCCCGGGCCGCACTCCGGGTGAGGCCGAGGAGACCGGCCTTGGAAGCCGCGTAATTGATCTGGCCGGGGTTGCCCATGACCCCCACAATGGAGCTGATGTTGATGATGCGCCCGTAGTGCTGTTTGATCATGGGCCGGGCCGCGGCTTTGAGGCAATTGAAGGCGCCCTTGAGATTGACGCCCAGCACCCGGTCCCAGTCGTCTTCCTTCATCCGCACCAGGAGCTGGTCCCGGGCGATGCCGGCGTTGTTCACCAGGATGTCCAGGCGGCCGGACTCTTTGACGATGGCGCCCACCCCGGCGTCCACCTGGGCGGCCTGGGACACGTCAAAGGGGAGCACCGCGGCAACCCCCCCTTTGGCTTCGATCTCCCGGCAGACGGCCTCCGCCTCCTCCAGTTGGGCCACATCGTTGACATAGACGGTCATGCCGGGCCCGGCCAGAGTGAGGGCGATCACCCGGCCGATCCCTCGGGCGGCGCCGGTCACCAGAGCTACACGGTTCACGTCGGTCATGGAGCGGCTTCGGATCTCGCTGGTGGGATGGGCAAGGTGCCGGAAGGATGCGGTGCGGCTTCATCCGGCTTTGCCAGCTTATAAAGATAGAACGATTCGCCGAAAAAGGGAAGAGCTAAATGTTCCTTTTTTCTCGAGGGGCGGCGACCCACGCCCCTGACCCGAAGCACTCACCGGTATCGGGGCGGGAAGAAACCTTTTCAACCATAACATCTTGAGCTTCTTGTAAAACTACCGAAGTAGCGTCATTGTTTTCGAAATTTCATGGTGCGCGGTGCGCACCCTACATACCATCCAATTTCATGGTCCCCCCGTAGGGTGCGCACCGCGCACCATGAAAAAGGCGGGAATCACGACGGCCCTTTCAAAAATGGCAGCCCCGCGGCCTCAATGCCCGCTTTACCCTCGTCCCTTGCGGATCTCCTGGATGAGGGCGGGGATGATCTCAAAGAGGTCGCCCACCAGGCCCACGTCCGCCACCTGGAAGATGGGGGCCTCCGGGTCCCGGTTGATGGCCACGATGAAGTCCGAGGACTGCATGCCCACCAGGTGCTGGGAGGCGCCGGAGATGCCCGCGGCGATGTACAGCCGGGGCGCCACCGTCTTGCCGGTCTGGCCGATCTGGTGGGCGTAGGAGATCCAGCCTGCGTCCACCGCGGCCCGGGTGGCCCCCACCGCCCCGCCCAGGGCGTCGGCCAGCTCCTCCAGCAGGCGGAAATGTTTGGCGTCCTTGAGGCCCCGGCCGCCGGCGACGATGACCTCCGCTTCGGCCAGGGGCACCCGCTCCCGGATCTCCTCCACGGTGCGCACAAAGCGGCAGCGCCCGGCGGCCTCGGGCAGGTCCAGGTCCACCCGGATCACCTCTCCCGCGGCTTCGGGAGGCGCGGGCAGGGGCTTAAAGACCCCGGGCCGGGCGGTGGCCATTTGAGGATAGGTGCGGGGGGTGATGATGGTGGCCATGATGTTGCCGCCGAAGGCGGGCCGGGTCTGGAGGAGCAGACGCGGCCCGGGGGCGATGGCAAAGGCGGTGCAGTCCGCGGTGAGGCCGGTTTTGAGGGCCGCGGCCACCTGGGGGATGAAGGCCCGGCCCAGGTAGGTGGCCCCGGCCAGGATGATCTCCGGCCGGAAGCGCCGGGCCAGCTCCGTCAGGGCCGCGGCATAGGCCGCTTCGGTGAAGTGGGCCAGGGCCGGGTGCTCGGCCAGGTAGACCTTGTGCGCCCCGCCGGCCGACAGGGCGGGGGCCAGATGCGCCACCTCACGGCCCAACAGCGCCGCGGCCACGGGGACGCCCAGGACCTCGGCCAGGCGCCGCGCCTCCCCCAGCAACTCCAGGGAGACGGGGGCGAGCTTGCCCAGACGCTGCTCGGCAAAGACCCAGACGCCGTCCGGGGGCGTCTCGGGCCGGGCCGCGGGCGCCTCCTCTTCGGGCAGCGCCAGGGCGCCCGGGGCGCAGACCTCCACGCAGGCGCCGCAGAAATTGCAGCCCTCCTCAATGAGGAGGCGCTCCCCCTCCAGGCGGATCAACCCGAAGGGACAGACCCCCACACAATCGCCACACCAGGTGCAGCGGTGGGCGGAAAAGATTACGCTCATATCATCTTCCCAAATCTTCCAGGAGAAGACCCATCATCGCACCCAGGGTCCCGCCGTGAGGAGGGTTCTGGGTTCTGGGTTCTGGGTTCCGGGTTCAGGGTTCATGGAATATGGTTTCAGCCTGACTACCAAGCTTCTGTTCCAGGAAAGCCCTGCTTCACTCTCTTCCCCGCGGGCTGATTATGAGGCAAACGTGGCAGGGAAAGGATGAGGGCCGACCAAAAGCCTCGTTCCCAAGCTCCTGCTTGGGAACGCACCTGCCCCCGAAGCTCCTGCTTCGGTGAACGGTGGTTCGGCCGGATGGCATCGATTTTCTTCAAAGAACCTCTTTGGGTCTGACCTGGCGAACGGCGGGATGCGCTGCGCTTTCCCGCCCTACGGCCCTACGGCCCTGATTTTCCACAACCCTCCGGCCAAGCAGAGCTTGGCGGGTAATCTGGTTCCCAAGCGGGAGCTTGGGAACCAGGGTAAAAAACCCGCTTCCCCAAAACCCAAAACCCAGAACCCACCCCCCTGACACCTGGCACCTGACACCTGACGCCTGGCGTCCCTCTCCCTATCTCCCCTCCACCCGGAGCCAGTTGGTTTTCTTCTTGAGGAAGCGGATGGTCAGGTAGATCACCGCGCCGGCTGCGAAGATGGCGGTCCAGGGGCCGTTGAAGTGGAGCCGTCCCTCCGCAATCGCAGTGCCCGCCAGCGTCAGGACAAAATAGCCGGTGATAATGGCGAAAAAAGCGTTGTACTCGCGCTTCACCGCGGTTTTGAGCGAAAAGGACAGGTCCGCCTGCCGCCAATGGCTCCAGCGGGGCAGGAAGGCCGGGGTTTGGGCGGCCCAGTCCCGGAACTGGTCCCCGAATTTTGCCTCCAGGAAACGCTCTTCGGCCAGCATGATGCGCTCATAGAAGAAACCGAAGAGAGCCGCGATCAGCAGCACGAACCACCAGGTGCGCACGAACAGGGCCACCCCCAGCCAGATGAAAAAATTGCCCAGATACAGGGGGTGGCGCACCAGGGAATAAATGCCCGTGGTGTTCAGGGACAGGGCCGCCTGGGCCTTGGTGTTGAGCCCCGAGGTGCCGTAGGGGATGAACCCCGCGGTGACCAGCCTGATGCCCAGACCGAAGCCGGAGACGGCCAGACAGAGGAAGCTCCAGGCCAGGTAGAGGCGGTAGCTCCCCCAGGGATAGGTGAAGTCCTTGATGGCCAGGGCGAAAAAAGGGATGACCAACAGCGGCAGATAGGACCGCCAGCGGAAGAACCGGTCGCCCTGCCGCTCGAGCAGCTCCCGGATGGTCATGGCGGCCCCAAGGACCTTCCCCCCGGCCGGGCGTGCGCCAGACAACGCCGGGGCGGAGGGCTCACGTGAGCTCCAGCTTCTGGAGGCGCTGCCACAAACGGGCCGCCAGCTCTTTCGCAGGGCCGGTCCAGACCTGGGACTCGCCCCGGGCCGGAGGCGGAAAAACCTTGACCACCTGAGTGAAGGAGCCGGCCAGCCCCACCGCGGCGGCGGGGAAACCCAGGTCGGCCAGCCCCCACACCGGCACCGGGTCTTTCTTGGCCTTGAGCTTGGCCTTGAAGGAGGGCACCCGGGGCTCGTTGATCTCTTTGACCACGGAGAGCACCGCAGGCAGGTCCACCTCCACCAGGTCGTAGCCATGGTCCAGGAGGCGCTCCACCGCCAGGCGCCCGGGCGCGGCCGCCTCCACCTTCCGGGCCCAGGCTACGTAGGGGATGCCCAGGATGGTGGCCAGCATGGGCCCCACCTGGGCGGTGTCGCCGTCGATGGCCTGCTTGCCGGTGAAGATGAGGTCTGCGCCGACCAGCTTCTCCACCGCCCGGGCCAGGGTCAGGGCCGTGGCCCAGGTGTCCGCGCCGGCGAAGGCTTTGTCGGACAGGAGCACGGCCCGGTCGGCGCCGTATCCCAGGGCCTCCCGCAGCGCCGCCTCGGCCTGGGGCGGCCCCATGGAGAGCAGGATCACCTCCCCGCCCCGGGCCTCCTTGAGGCGCAGACCCTCCTCCACGGCGTAGAGGTCAAAGGGGTTGATGACGGCCTTGACCCCTTCCCGCTTCAGGGTGTGGGTCTCCGGGTCCAGGCGCACGTCCTGGGTTTCGGGCACCTGCTTGATGCAGACGACGATGCGCAGCATGGCGGAGCTACTTTACCTCTGGATGATGAGCGGGGTGATCTGTCTGCCGCACTCTCGGCGGCAGGTGGCCACCCACTGCTGGACGGCCCCGGGGAGCTGCTCCAGCCGGAGGCCCTCCTGGCTGTAAATGGTGATCTTGCGGCAGTCGGACAGAATGCCCACGGTGAGCTTGCCGGTGGTCAGGTTCACGGCGAGGAGGCCTTTCTCCGGCCAGCAGTTGTGGGCCATGCAGCCGTTGGCCACCAGGTAGCCCTGGATTTCCTCGGTGGGCGCCACCACTGCGAAATTCTTCCGGAGCCGCCCATAATCCTGCCCCACCAGGGCCTTGAGGCCGTGCCGGGCCTCCAGCAGATTGAACAGGGCGTCGTCCGGGTAGGTGTTGAGGTGACTTTGCAGATACCCGAACCGGTCCTGCGCCGGGGCCGGGCCCGCCACCGCCAGGAGGACCAGGACGACGAGGACCTTGGCATGAACCTTGCTGACCATAGGCGCGCCTCGATGATGGCGGGTGCTTGGGAAACAGTTCTGCAGGGGCAGGTTCCAAACCCGCCCCCACAGAAGAGGGATTTTCACGGCAAAAGTTGTTCCGTAGGGTGCGTCTTACGCACCATTACCCGGGTTGGCGGGGGGGGGTGGAGACGCGCCCCCTACCTAATTTTTCCTGTGTTCCAGATGGGCCAACGTCCCGGCGCGACTGTTTGGGAACCAGGCAAAGCAATCATTCCCTGTCCCAGAACCCAGAACCCAAAACCCAAAACCTCGCCTCTGCCCCCCACCACCCGGAAGCCGCTTAAAACACCGGATAGCTCTTGTCGAAAGCGCCCCCGGGCTTGATTTTGATGATGCGGTAGGAAGAGGTGGAGCCGTAGGCGGTCCCGTCTTTGGCCACAGCGAAGTGCTTGAAGTACTCCGGCCAACCAGGCAATTTGTCGGGCTGGAATTTCACCATATTCAGGCCCTCCACCTTGGTGTAGGTGCCGTCCGACAGCCCGCCGCTCATGAGCACGGTCTGGTCCGCAGAGATGCCCAGTCCGTAATTGAAGCTGTTGTCGAGCTGGAACAGGGTCACTTCTCCCTTGCCGTCGATCTTGGCGTTGACGTTGCTGTAGTTGACCACCAGCACATTCTCGCCCTGGAAGAACGCCATCCAGCGCGTGCTGCTGGGGGAGTACCAGAGTTTATGCTCACCGACCTGCTTGCCGTCCGCCGTATTGAAAATCAAGAGAAGGGAGGTTTTGCCGTCGTGCTTGAGCTTGAAGGTTTCCAATTCCAGGCCCTTGACGCCGGCGGGCGGGGTGGCGCCTTTGGGCTCCGACTCGTCCGCCACAGCCTCCAGCAACACCGCCAGGCGGGCGCCTCCAGCGTCCAGCCCCATGGAAACCACCTTGGGTTTCCCGGGCAGGGTGACCTGGCCCTTGCTGCTCAGGTCGGTCATGCTCAGAATCTGGATGGTGTTGGGCGTCGCGCCCGTGTTCACCCCGGCCACCAGGTCGGCTTGGGGGGCGGCGCTCATCCGTTCGGCCTTGGGCGCCTTCTTCAGCACCTTCCATTCCTTGGCGTCAATCAGATGCAGGGTGCCGTCCGTGTCCTCGGCCACCACCCGGCTGCCGTCCTTGTTGAAGGCCAGGTTGACGATGCCGACCCCCAGCCAGACGCGGTTGGTGACTTCCATCTTGGCCGCGTCCAGCACGTACAGCACCCGATTGTCGCCGGCGCTGACCAGCGTCTCCCCGCCGGGAGACACGGCTACGGCCAACCCGCCCAGGGGGGTGGCGGCAAACACGGAAGTGGACCAGAGCAGCATGGATCCCAGAAACATCGCAAGAATCAGCCGTTTCATTCTTAATGATCTCCTCTTTGGGTGTTTGGTCAATTCCCATCCGGTGTTCTCGGCCACCTTCTCAACCGGGGAAACCGTTCGGGGGCATCGGGCCGTTTGTTCCGAAAAGGACAGCCGGTACGGCTGTTCTTGATTTCCGATTGGCCATCAGGCCTTCCCACCCGCCCTCCGGACCTCAGCGTTTCCTGCCGTACTCTTTATTGAGCGCCAGACCGATGATGTTCCTCATGATCTGGTTGGTGCCTTCGTAGATCTGCAGTATCTTGGCGTCCCGCATCATTTTTTCCACGGGATATTCCCGCATGTAGCCGTGGCCGCCCATGACCTGCACCGCGTCCACGGTGACCGCCATGGCCATGTCCGTGGGAAAGAGTTTGGCCATGGCCGCTTCCTTGGAGTAATCCTTGGCCCCGCTGTCAATATAGCGGGCCACCGCGTAGACCAGGGCCCGAGCCGCCTCCAGTTTGGTGGCCATGTCGGCCAACAGATGCTGCACGGCCTGGAAGGCGATGATGGGTTGGCCGAACTGCTGGCGCTCCTTGGCGAAGGCCGCGGCTTCGTCCAGGGCGCTTTGGGCCAGGCCCACGGCCAGAGAACCGGCCCCGGGACGGGCCAGATCCAGGGTGCGCATGGTGACGATGAATCCCAGGCCTTCTCGTCCGATAAGACGATCTTTGGGGATGCGGCAGTCGGCCAGGGCCATCTCCCGGGTCACCGAAGCCCGGATGCCCATTTTTTTCTCTTTCTTGCCGAACGAGACGCCCGGATCATTCTTCTCCACCAAGAAAGCGCTGGCCCCCCGGGCGCCCTTGGAACGGTCGGTCATGGCGATGACCGTGTTGAATGCCGCTTCTCCGGCGTTGGTGATCCATTGTTTGGTGCCGTTCAGCAGATAAGAATCCCCGTCCTTGACGGCGGTGGTCTGGATGGCCCCGGCGTCGCTGCCGGCCTGGGACTCGGTCAGGGCAAAGGCGGCCAAAGCCTCGCCCCGGGCCAGAGGCGGCAGGTACTTCTCCTTCTGCTCTTCGGAACCGTACAGCAGGAGGGGATATGCTCCCAGGAAGCTGGCGGCGTAGGTGGTGGCCACCCCGACGCACCCCTCGGCCAGGGCCTCCAGCACCAGGCAGTTTTCCAGGGCCCCCATCCCCAGGCCGCCGTAGGCCTCGGGGATGATGGTGCCGCAGAGGTCCGCCTGGGCCAGGTCCCGGATGATCTCCCAGGGGAAGGTTTCTTCCTCGTCCAACTGCGCGCGGAGGGGTTTGATCCGCTCCGCCGTGATCTGCCGGGCCAGTTCCTGCAGCAGGCGCTGCTCTTCGGTCAGCAGATAGTCCATGCCTGCTCCTTACTCCGAGGCCTCCGGAATCACCAGCCGTCCCTTGTAAAACCCGCAGGACGGGCAGGCATGGTGCGGCAGGCGGGGTGAGTTGCACTTGGGGCAGTTGGACAGGTTGGGCAGCGTCAGGTGCTGGTGCGACCGACGCATGTTCTTCTTGGAAATGGATTTCTTACGTTTGGGTAAGGGCACGGAGTAATCTCCTCTTTATGATTTCTCGGTTCGGGCCGGAACCGCAAAGGGCGAAGTCGACTCCTCCGCCGGGCAGGCGCAGGCGCCCCGGTTGAGGTCGGCTCCGCAGCGGGGACAGAGCCCGGAGCAGTCCTCGGCGCATAAGGGTTTCAATGGGATCAGGAGCAGGATCTGCTCCTTGATGATGGCGCCCAGGTCCAATTCGTCCCCGGTATAATAGTCCAGGCTCAGGTCGTCGGCGGACAGCTCCTCTTCCCGGCCGCTCACCGGGGCCGGCCCGGGGACCAGCAGCAGGTCGAAGGCCCCCTCCACCGCCAGGCCGAACCGGGTGAGGCAGCGGCTGCAGGCGAAATCCAGGGTGCCACCCAGAGACCCCCGCAGCAGGAGGTCCCGGCCGTGCTTCTGCACCAGCAGCTTCAGGGTCAGGCCCTCCGGGGCGTTGAAGTCCAGAGAGGGGTCCTCTTCCCGCCACTGCTCGAACCAGCGGGGCTCCAGCGTCAGGGCCAGGTCCAGCCCCTGGGCGGGGATGCCGGCGATGCCGAGCTTGAATGTCTGTTCCTGAAACATGGTCTTCCGTCCAGCCCTGTGAAGAGCAAATACGAATAGTTATCTTTTAATATATCCGATGCCCTGTCAAGAGGTTAGGGGATTTTTGAGATTATTGTTATTGCATCTCAGTTAAAATAGAGTATACTTGACCAGGCGGCCATCGCCAAGCTCTGGCCGCGGACGGCAAGCCTGTGACATCGGTAGTGGAGGGTGGGACGGATCTCTCACCCCGGGCCCCTCTCCCATAGAATTACTCCAAATCTATGCCATAAGGAGCAGGCAGGGGGCGGCGGTCCGTCTCCTGCACCCATCATCTCATGGTCATCGCCTTCATCGGCCAGCCCAATTGCGGCAAGAGCACCATTTTCAATTATTTCAGCGGCTACAAAGCCGTGGTCTCCAATTTTCCCGGCACCACCGTGAAATTCACCGAAAGCCGGGTGGTGGTGGAGGGCCGGGAAGTCACCTGCGTGGACCTGCCCGGCGTCTATTCTCTGACCTCCGCCGACCAGGCGGAGCTGGAGGCCCGCAATTACCTTCTCAAAGGGGAGTCCGCCGACGTCATCGTCAACGTCATGGACGCTTCCCTCCTCTCCCGCAGCCTGGAATTGACCCTGGAGCTCATGAGCCTGGAGCGTCCCCTGGTGGTGGCCTTGAATATGATGGACGAGGCCGACCGCAAGGGCGTCCATATCGACACTCAAATGCTCTCGGCCCTGTTGGGGGTGCCGGTGGTGCCCACCATCGCCGCCACCGGCCGGGGCCTGACGGAGCTGCTCAAGACCGCGGTGGAGACCGCCCGCCACCAGGTGCGCCCGGCCACGGTGGCCTTCAGCCGGGACGTGGAAGAGGAGATGGACGAACTGAGCCAGCGGCTGGAACTCTCCCTGGCCCGGGACCTGGGACTGCCCTGGCGCTTTTTTCTTATCAAGCTGCTGGAGGACGACCCGCACCTTTTGGCCGAGGTGGAACTGCGGAGTGAAGCGGCCATTCCGCTGGTGCGCAATCATCAAAAGATTCTGGCCCAAAGCCACGGTCGCCCGCCGGAAATCGTCATCGCCTCGGAGCGGCATGCCCTCTCCGTCAACCTTTTCGAACAGGTGGCCAAGGTAACCCCCAGGGAAAAGCCCCGCTGGCGGGACCGCCTGGATTGGGTGGCCACCCATAAATTTTGGGGCTACGTCCTTCTCATCCTGGTTCTGGGCCTTTTTTTCCAGGTGGTCTTCCGGTTGGGCCAACACGCCGAAGATTATCTCATGTCCTACCTGGAGCACCTCCAGAACCTGGCCCAGGGCTGGCTGGGGGCCGAGAGCCTGGCTTATTTCCTGGTGGGGGATGGGCTCCTCCTGGGGATTTTCGGCGGCGTGGGCATCGTGCTCCCCTACCTGCTGCCCTTTCTCCTGGGTCTGGCCCTCCTGGAAGACAGCGGCTATCTGCCCCGGGTGGCCTTTCTCATGGACAACTTCATGCACCTGCTGGGGCTGCACGGCAAGTCCATCATCCCCTTCATCCTGGGCTACGGCTGCAGCGTGCCTGCGGTGATGGCCAGCCGCATCCTGGAGAGCCCCCGGGACCGGCTGGTGGTGGCCTTGCTCTCCACCCTCATCCCCTGTTCGGCCCGCTCGGTGCTCATCTTCGCCCTGGTGGCCTACGCCCTCGGTCCGTACTGGGCCCTGGGGGTCTATCTCTTCAACCTCCTGGTCATCGCCGTGCTGGGCCGTCTCTCCACCTGGCTGCTGTCGGAGGTCTCGCCGGGTCTGCTCATGGAAATCCCCGAATACCGGATGCCCACCTGGACCAACGTCTGGCAGAAGTCCTGGCGCAGCCTCAAAGACTTCATCGTGGTGGCCTGGCCCATCCTCATCGCCGGCAGCCTGGTGTTGAGCCTGCTCAAATATTGGGGTCTGGACCGAAACGTCAACAACTTCCTTGCTCCCCTCACCTCCCTGTTGGATCTGCCCGCGGCGGTGGGCACCACCCTGATCTTCGGCATCATGCGCAAGGAACTCTCCCTGGTGATGCTGAATGAGGCCCTGGGCACCACCCAGCTCCACACGGTGCTGACCCCGGCCCAACTTCTCACCTTCACCGTCTTTGTGCTCTTTTATATCCCCTGCGCCTCCACCGTGGCCGCCCTGAGCCGGGAAGTGGGCTGGAAGGGGGCTTTCCTGTCCATCTTCGCCTCCCTGGCTCTGGCCCTGAGCCTGGGGATGCTGACCCGGGCCCTGGGGATGGCCATTCTTTAGGGATTTGTGGGCAACCCACCGGGAATGGGCAACGTCGCAGAATTTCCCTGAGACGATGGCAATTTTTGGGCAGAGGTGCAAATATCATTTGACATTAATTCTCAGGCGAAGTAACATAAAGCCTTAGATTTCGGTAACTCCCTGCACGTGAACCTGGTAATGGAATGGATGCCCTTGCCTGACCGAAACCTCCGCACCTCTCCGGAAAACCCCGGCCTTTTCCGGAGAACCACCGCCCTTCAGGGGATTCTGGTATCCTGAGGGGCGCTGTTTTTTTGCATTCCCGGCAGTTCGTCCTCTCTGTCCCCCTCACCAGGAGGCCAGCAGCATGACCAATGTTCTCAGGTCCGCCGACGCCCTGGTAGATCGACTCCTGGCCGACCCCGATTTGCTGGCCAAGGTCAAAGCCGACCCCCAGAAGGAACTGCCGCAGGTGGCCCGGGAGGTCATCGGCGGCCTGCCACCCATAGGTCCGGACCCCCTGCTTTATCGCATCGTGGTGGGTTCGTTGGGTGCGACGGTATTATCTGTCGTGCTGGGCACGATAGTCCTGGCAGCCTACAAAATCGGCCCCATTCCGGACCTGCTCACGGCCATCGGCTCTGCCGCGGTGGGCGCTTTGGCCGGCCTCCTGGCCCCGTCGCCGCGCCAATAATCCCGGAAGGGCCGACTATGCCTGCCCCCTGGGGCATTATGCCACGGCTGGCCGCATTTCTTCTGATCCTCGCCGCCGGGGCCGCGGCCGGCTGCGCCTCCTGGACGGCGGCCGACGGCACCCGCCACACCCTGGTCCTCGGCTTCGGACTGGTGTCCACCAAAGAAGCGCCGGACGGCAAGGCCACCGCCCTGCGGGCCCAGACCCTGGGCCTGGCGGTGAGGCCCGGCGGCCTGGCCCTGGGCTACCAGAGCCTCCAGCAAACCACCATTGCCCCGGACTGGCAGGGGATCGTCCAGGTGAGCGCCACCCCCGGACAACCCCTGACCGTTGAGGGCCACGGGCCCCCAAACCCGCCGGCACGGCCTGCCGCAGTGGCAACCCTTAACCTGGTCAGGGAGGGAGACCGATGAAGCCTGCATCATCCGGAACCTGCTCTGCGGTGCTGGCCATCTTGTGCAGTGCCTTGCTTTGGTGCGGCTGCGCGGCGCAAGGCTACATCGTCACCTCGGTGCAATCCGTTTTGGGCCTGGACGTCAGCGAAAACCCCAAGACCCAGGTGCCCCACGTGCGCTTCGGCTTTGCTCGCAGTCAATACTATTACATCCCCACGGGCAAGTCGGACAGCGGCCAGGGCGCCCCCAGCAGCGGCAATGCCAAGGAAACCCCCGAGCTGGTCAGCGAAATCGTGGTGGACGTCAAATTTTTGCAGTCAGCTTACATCAAAGAGCGCTTTGCTGTGGGTCCCACTGCGGTGCAAGCCGATGCGGCCCGGGCCTTGTTCAATCCGGAGGGGAAGGCTCTCCCGCCCCGCCCCGAGAACGTCAACCGGCTGATCCGGGAAATCGGCGCGCTCATCCAGGAGCCGGCCCAAAGGGAAAAGGCCAGGTCCTGGATCAAACAACATCACCCCCAATCTCCCTCTGACCCCGATAGGTTCCTGGACAACTTTCCCAATCCTGGGGCCCTGGAAAAACTCAAGGCCCACTTAACCGCAACTTAAAAGGAGACACGAAGCATGGCAGAGGTCATAGATTACAAGGTGATCGTAATCCAGGCCGCCGACGAAACGCAACTGGAAGAACACCTGAAGAATCAGGGGGCTCGCGGCTGGATGTTGGCGGCGCTGCTGCCGGACCCGAAGTCCCCAGCGTTCACCGCGGTTTTTCAAAAGAAAGCTGCCACGTGAAGCCAGGGGGGCTCTGAAGGTTGGCGTTATGAATGCCGGGAATGACGCTTGACAGCTGGGCGCCCGTGGCCGGGCCATGAAGGAAGAGGTCGGCAACCTGGCGGGGCTGGACCAAGCGGTGCCCGGTATGGAAAAACAGGAATAAACCCCCTCACGAGTCCTGACCCAAGGAGGCCCATTATGTCGATTAGCGCCATTGACAGGGAACCGAAGCATCTCCACCCCGCGTTCCGCCAAAAGGCCCAGGAGCTCTTGCAGAAACTTGCAGGCGAGGGCATCCCGTTCAGGCTTTTTGAAGGTTTCCGCACCCCCTCCCGTCAGCAGTATCTCTATGATCAGGGCCGCACCCGGCCGGGCCCTATCGTCACCAAGGCCCGGCCCTGGCAATCTTATCACCAATATGGGGTGTCCGGGGATTTCGTCTTATATGAAAACGGCCAGTGGAGTTGGAATGATAAGGGTCCCAAAGCGGCCTGGTGGGACCGCCTCCACCAGCTAGGGCAGCAGGTGGGACTGGAGCCCCTCAGCTGGGAGAAGCCGCACCTGCAGTTGAAAGGGTTGAGCACCGGCACCCTGCAGGCCGGCCAGTATCCTCACGGGGGGGACGAAACCTGGGCTGAACATCTGGCCGACGCCATCTATGGCTGGACGGGCAGTCCGCCGGCGCCCCCCGCGCCGGCCACCCTGTCGGACCGGCCCGGACTGAGCGAACCTGCCCCCGCCCTTGACTTACAGGACCTGCCCGCGATGGGTTCTTCCGACTGGCACAACCAGTTCGACGGCCGGGTCTGGCGGTATGACAACACCGGCATTTACCTCAAGGAAGGCGGGGGGGTGGTGGGGCCTCTCCGGACTCCCGGCGAACCCCTGACCTGCCGGAAAATCCTCAGTCTCTGCGGGGACGAAATCGCCGCAGCCGCAAAAAAACACCAGGTCCCGCCAGCCCTCATTATCATGACCATCGCCACCGAAACCGCCGCCTACCGGAAAGTCGGCTTTACCGGCCCCAGCACCTTCCGCTGGGAGCCTCATGTCAAGGTGACGGATGTGAGTCCGCCGCTTTTGGGTGACTACAGCGCCGGACCCATGCAAACCCTGGCCACCACGGCCAGGTGGGTCATCCGGGCCCAAAACCTGGACTACGACCCCTTCAAGGTTGCCCCGGTCTATGAATTCCAACCGGAGCCGCCCGCGGATCATCCATTGTATGGCTACCGGGTCAACATCGACATCGGGGCGGCGGAAATCAAGCAGCGGTGGGGTATGACCGGAGACGACCCCATCTTGGTGGGCGCGGCCTACAACGCAGGCGGGCTTTACAAAAGCACAAGCAATCCCTGGAGGCTCAGGTCGTCCGGCAACCACCTGCAAAGGGCGGCCGAATGGTACGGGGATGCCTGTGCGGTCTTAAAGGAGGTTTGATCCCGGAGATCTTCAGTCACCCGCCAAGAGCGCCGCCACCAGTTCGGCTTGCCGCCGGGCCGCGCCCTGGTGGGGGGTGAGGGCTGCCTGGGCCCGGGCGCCCCGTTGCCGGCGCCGGGCAGGGACGCCCGCCCCACCGGCCTTTTCATGGGTTACGGGTGGGCCGGCGCCCCATGCCCGACTGCTATAAGCTCTGAGCGTTTCGGGAACGAAAGTCCTTGAGCTCAGGGGGAATGTTGCCGATAAAGGGAGAGAAGAAGGGGGCCGGGGGCGGTCTCATACCGGATTGCGGTCAGGGGGACAAGGAACCGTAGCCGCAGGCTTCAGCCTGCGCCGCCATCTGACTGCAACGCCGTATCCGACATCCTTCCCCGGCAATCCGGCAAGGGAGGACGCGGCCATGTCTCCGGAGCGGCGGCGGCGCACCCGGGTGTCTCTGTGCGTGCCCGCCGAGGTGGTGCTGGATCACGCCACCGTAGCGGTGGACACCCTGAATATCAGCCTCAAAGGGGTGCTTTTAACCAGCGCCCCGTTCCTGGAGGTGGGGCTGGCCTGCCGGGTGCGGCTGCATCTGGGTCCGGAAGCCAGCCTCCATCTGAAGGGCCGCATCATCCGGGTGGGTGAGGGCCAAGCCGCCATCGACTTCACCGGCATGGACGAAGAGACCTTTGCCCACCTGCGCCGGCTGGTGGAATGCAACAGCCCGGACCCCGAAGGCGTCCTGCCTGAACTCCTGGCGCCGGCCTTTCCCCTCTTCCTCGCCCCCCGGCCCCGGCCCGTCCTGGCCGCGCCGCCGGCCGCATCCTGGCGGACGCCGTCCGGCCGGGGCGAGCCTCCTCCGGAAGATTCGTAAGAGCAGGCCATGTCTTGCCAATTTTTCCGTGAGGCGCGCACATCGTACCATACCTCTTAAGAATAAGCTCTCACTCTTCCCCCGAGGGCTTCCGGTCCACCTCCAGGTCTTGGCTGCCCAGGACTTGCCGTAACAGCTTAATGCTACTGCGTTCAGTAGTCCAAAAGTACTTTCATTTTCCCCCCTTTGCTAAAGGGGGGTCAGGGGGGATTTGTCAGTATTTGTTAAGGGTTAATCAATAATTCCACGTAGTAGGATTAACCTCGGAGGTGTGGCCCTGTGCGTCCAGAATCAGGGGCAGCCAGCGGCTCTTGATCCTCACCGTGTACCAGGGGGCGTCCACGGAGGGCTTGATGCCGGTGACCATTTTGCCTTCATAGAAATTCCCCACCGAGACGTCCGACAGCGCCACGGTCTGGCTCCGCCAGCCCACGGGATTCAGAGTGTGGATAAGCAGATTTTCCCGGCCCTCATCAATCTCCATTTTGGCGATGAAGATCCTGCCATAGATAATCCCACCCAAGGCGCAAACCACTCCCGCGATCCAGAAGGCGACCGCCCCACCCAACCGCACGGCGAACGGCGCCAGAACGTCCCCGTCGGCCGGCCTGGCGCCATAGGTTTGGAGGAAATCAAACCCGAAATAGACGCAGCCTGCTCCCGCAAAGATGAGCAGCCAGACCGCCAGGCGGCCCCTGATGATCTTTTTGTCTGCGGAATAGATTACCTTCATGCCGGTCCTCCTTGATTCCTAATCGTCCCCCCCTGCAGGGAAGTGCAATTTTCCTTCCAGGTGGGGTGGGGGGAGGGAGCAGTGGCCCGCCGGCCCCTGGCCTCCTCCTCCACATCATCCATGGCTACCACACCATCCCCGCGATCAGCTCAGCCTGGCGGCGGGCCGCGCCCTGGTGAGGGAGCAGGGCCTCCCGGGCCCGGCGGCCGGCGGCGGCTCTCTCGTCGGGGTGGTCCAGGAAACGGCGCAGCGCCCGGGCCAGGCCAGCGGCGTCGTCAATGAGAAAGCCCGCCCGGGCGGACTCCAGGATGTTTTGGGCCCAGCGGAAGTTATGGAGGTGGGGACCATACAAGGGCGCCAGGCCCCAGGCCGCGGGCTCCAGCAGGTTCTGGCCGCCGTGAGGCGCCAGGGAGCCGCCCACGAAGGCCAGGTCGGCCACCCCGTAAAGGCCGAAGAGGTCGCCCACGGTGTCCACCAGCACCACCGGGGCGCGGCGGGGCTCTTCTCCTTTGTTGAGAATCTGCCAGGACTGCCAGGCCAGGCCCCGGGCGTCCAGCAGGCGGGCCACCTCCGGGGCGCGCTCCGGGTGGCGGGGCGCCAGGAGGAGCAGCAGGGTAGGGGAGGGGGTGAGAAGTTTTTGGTAGGCCTCCAGGACGACCTCTTCCTCTCCCGCGTGCGTGGAGGCGGCCGCCAGGACGGGTTGGCTGTTCAGGCCCAAAACGCGCCGCAATTCCGGCAGATCGGCCCGGGCCTGCTCCTGGCGGGCCAGCAGGCCGTCCACCTTGAGATTGCCGGTGACGTGCAGGAGGGCAGGGGGGATCCCCAGGCTCAGGAGGCGTTCCCGGTCCGTGGCGGAGGGCACTGTAATAAGCTCGAAATATTTAAAGATATGAAGAAGATACCTGCCATATTTCAGATATCTTCTTAATGTTCGGTCGGACAGGCGGGCGTTCAGCAGGGCCAGCCGCACGCCCCGGCGATGGGCCGCGGTGAGGAAGCCCGGCCAGATTTCCGACTCCAGGGCAATGAAGATATCCGGCCGCAGACGCCCCAGATACCCCTGCACGGCCCAGGGCAGGTCCAGGGGGAAGTAGCAGACCTGGCACCCCGGTGCGAAGTGCCGCCGGGCCACGGCCTGGCCCGTTTCCGTCCCGGTGGAGAGTGTCAGGGCCGCCCCGGGGAGGAGGGCCCGCACCTCCCGCACCAGGGCCACTGCGCTCAGAATCTCCCCCACGGAGACGCCGTGCAGCCAGATCCGGGGCCGGCCCGGCGGGGGCGCGGGGGGGAGCTGCAGGCCCAGGCGGGGGAAAAAGCTCTCGCCGCCGCCCCGGGAGGTGAGATGGCGCCGGAACCAGGGCCAGGCCGCCAGGCCCAGCAATCCGGTTACAAGTTGATATGCTAAATATATAAGGTAGTTATTCATTATATTTGAGAACAGTTCTTAAGTATGACAGGGGAGGGGGCCGAGCTCCCGTGACACCTGCAAGGGGTGCGCAAGACGCACCCTACGGACCAAGTTTCCCACCAGAACCTGCCAGATCCGGGGGAGCCGGAGGTTTACCCGGGCAAGGCCGCCGCCCGGGCCCGCCACTCCTGCCGCACCGCCAGGTAGTCGGCCAGGATGCGCCCGTGGTCGAAGGCCAGATCACGGGGCAGGGCTTCCGGGGGAAAGACGGCCACCTCCCGGGCGTCGTCCGCGGCCTGAGGGACCCCCCCGCCCAGCCCCACGAACACGGTGGTGATGGTGATGATGATATCCACCGTGGGGACCGGATTCCGGCGCCGCGCAATTTCCTGGCCGCACCGGGGACAGATCAGGTATTCTGACATATTAGTTTACATAATATATCTTATCAGACGTTATTTGAATTCCCGCTTGATTATTCTCTTGAAATCCTCATAGCTTAGCCCCACAATCCTCCAGACGCGGTCTCTCGGATGGCGACGCATGGTGAGCCCCAGCCGCTCCCCGGTTTTCTTTTCTTTCAAGACAACCTGGGCTTCATCCCCCTGGGTCTGCACCTCCGCCAGGTCCACCGCCTCGGCCAGGGCCTGAATCTGTTGGTCGGTGAGTTGCCGCAGGTAGGCCTCCACCACTGCCCGCATCTCCTTTTCAAACCCTTCAAAGAGCTTGGGGATGAACTGGCTGGCCAGCTTCTGCCCCAACTGGCGCCCGAACTTGGCCCAGTCACCCTCCTTGGGGTCCCCCTTGAGCAACAGGTCCTTGCTGGAGGCATCCACCATCCCTGCCATAATATCCTTTATTATCAGATAGTTAAAAAAATCGTCATAGTTTCTGGCCTTGAGGGCCGACACCATATGATACAGTGAATAAACGGGGGAGTTGACCCAGCGCCAGTAAAGACCAGCGCCGGCCACGCCCGCCACCACCACCAGGGCCAGGATGAGGGCCAGACCGCGTTTCATGGGGCCTCCTTGGAGGGATCGGGAGAAGGGCAGGGAAGCGGGGCGGCGGGAATTCCGGGCCCCCTCCCCTTCTCCGCATGCCTCTCTTGTTAATCTTATGTGCTCAGATAATCAGGCTCAAGTTTTGTTTTGCAACTTTTCTCATTCTATGAAAAGAAGAATCGGCAAGTTCTTTCGGAGACGCAAGACGAGGAGCTGAAAGCGTCGCCATGACCCGGAAATTATCCACCCATCTCCTGGACAACGGCCTGACCCTGGAATTCTGGGACCACTCCCGGGTTACCGCCGGCGACCGCTGGCTCGCGGTCCTGGAGATGCGCCTGGCTATTCCCCTCACCCCGGAGGCCCTGCCGGAGGCCTTGCGGCCCAGGGCCGCCGAGGTGGTCCGGGCGTTGGGGCTTGAAGCGGTATTCACCCGCCGGGAGGAGCGCCATTTCATCCCGGCCCATGAATTGGCAGAGACCCTGAAAGAGATGGAGTCCCGGCTGCTGGCCACCTCCCGGCCTTACCTGGGCCATCCCGACTTTGCGCCCCGCTTCATCGCCCGGAAGTGGCAGGAACACCAGGAGAAACGGCAGTGGAATTAACCGCCCGCCTGACATCTCGGCCGCATCATGCCTGACCTGCCCCTGGTGCGACTCACCGGCAAGGGCCGGCGCTGGCGGCTCACCGGGCACCCGTGGGTCTTCCGGGACGACCTGGCCCAGGTCCCGCCCGCCCTGGCTGCGGGCGACTTGGCGGCGGTGCTCTCCCCCCAGGGCGACTTCCTGGGCCAGGCCTTTTTCAGCGTTCTGTCCCGCATTGCCCTCAGGTTCGTCACCTTTGGGGACGAGCCCGTGGACGCCGCCTTCTGGGGGGCCCGCCTGGACCGCGCCCTGGCCTACCGGGAGCTGGTGGCCCCCGGCGTGGAGGCCCGTCGCCTCATCTTCGGGGAGGCGGACGGCTTCCCGGGCCTGGTGGTGGACGCCTACGGCGCGCACCTGGCCGTGCAGACGTTGCACCCGGGTCCGGAGCGGCTCCTCCCGGAATTGCTGGAACTCCTGGCGGCGCGCCTGGCCCCGGCCTCCATCACGTTGCGCCACGACGCCGAGGTGCGCCTGCTGGAGGGCCTCACCCTTTCGGTAGAGACCGTCCGGGGCGTCCTGCCCGAGCGGGTGGAGGTGCGGGAGGGCGCCTGCCGGCTGCTGGTGGACGTCCAGGGTGGCCAGAAGACCGGGCTCTTCCTGGACCAGCGGGAGAACCGCCTGGCCGCCGCGCCCTGGGGACGGGGGGAGGTGCTGGACGCCTTCGCCTATCAGGGAGGCTTCGGGCTCCACCTGGCCCCGGGGGCGGAGCGGGTCACCCTGGTGGACGCCTCGGAGACGGCCCTGACCGCGGCCCGGCAGAACGCGGCCTTAAACAATCTCAACCACCTGGAGTTCGTCAAGGACAACGCCTTTGCCTTTCTCAAACGGGCCGTGGCCGCGGGCCGCCGCTTCGACGTGGTGGTGCTGGACCCGCCCGCCTTTGCGAAGAGCCGCCGGGACCGCCCCGGGGCCCTGAAAGGCTACCTGGAGATCAACCGCCGGGCCTTCCAACTGCTGCGCCCCGGCGGCGTGCTCATCACCTGCTCCTGCTCCTACAACCTGGGCGAACCGGAGTTCCTGGAGATCGTGCGCCAGGCCGCGGTGGCCGCAGGCCGCACCGCCCGCCTGGTGGAGCGCCGGGGCGCCGCCCGGGACCACCCCGCCCTGCTCAGCCTGCCCGAAAGCGCGTACCTGAAGTGCTGTTTCCTGATGGTGGATTGAAAATGAGGGTAAAATTGGCAGTAGCCTGCTTCCGGCAGATAAGTTTGGTCCTTTAAAAAAAATATGGAACATAAGTTGTAAATTCCTAAATTGTGATATAATAATTCACACAGCTTTAATATGAATGGCATAAAAAAATCTGAAAAAGCATTTTAGTTATTTATTCTCTAACGCTTATCAAAAAATGTTATAACTTTTTTATAAATGTAATTTATAGCATTGACAGTATAAATGGCTTAAAAAATTTTTGCTTCAAGGAGGATTGTCATGTTTTTTTCTTGTCTGATGAAAATTTTCTTAGGTTCTTTGACAATTTTATTAGTAGGCTTTGATGGCAAGGCAGAAGACGATATTCCAAAATTAGTAAAATCAGTTAAACCATCTGTTGTTATGATTGTCTCATTTAATGAACAAGGAATTGGAGAAACAATCGGAAGTGGATTTTTTGTAAATCAAGAAGGACATATTATTACTAATTATCATGTCATCCGGCAAGCCAAAAGAATTATTGCTAAAACTATAGATGGGACTACATATCATGTCAAATCTATCGCAGATGAGGACCATGAGTGGGATGTAGCTCTTTTATCCGTTGACATACCGCCAAACAAAATAGGGCCGTTGAAAATTAGTTCGATCTTACCAGAGGTT
Source organism: Deltaproteobacteria bacterium (assembly GCA_016874975.1). Classification (GTDB taxonomy): domain Bacteria; phylum Desulfobacterota; class Desulfobaccia; order Desulfobaccales; family 0-14-0-80-60-11; genus VGSQ01. The sequence continues at coordinate 6,031 of VGSQ01000030.1, read as the reverse complement.
GGGGAACGTATAATAGTTATTGGCAGCCCACTAGGTTTTGACCAGACTATTAGCGACGGTCTTGTTTCTGCTTTACGGCCAATACAGGCAGGATATCAAGCCATTCAGATTTCAGCGCCTATATCACCTGGCTCCAGCGGCGGCCCTGTAATAAACATGAAGGGCGAAGCTATAGGCATTGCCACAATAAGCTTTCCGGGTGGGCAAAACCTCAACTTTGCAATCCCTGGGAAGAAGCTCCTTACCTTAAAGCCAGGAATGGTGAGGTCCCTTCCACAATTTCCCACCCCAGAGGCAGCGCCAAAACTGTCCGGCAAGCAGTACGCGGACCCCAAGGGCTTTTTCAAGATCATCCCCCCCGACGGCTGGAAGGTGACGGAATACCCCCAGGACCCCCGGGGCAAGGTGGTTTTCATCGGCCCGGAGGCGAACGTGGAGCTGCGGGTCCTCACCAACGCGGTGGAGATCACCAGCGTGGACCAGTTGGTGGCCTTCTGCAAGGACGTGGAAAAGCGCCTGGGCTTCAACACCAATATCAAGAAAGGCGAGTACTTCGGCCGCGCGGGGGTGCAGCGCAGTTTCACCATCAAAGGCATCCAGGTGGTGGCCCACGACTTCCTGGTGGGCAAGGTGGACCACAACCTCCAGTTTTCCGCGCCCCAGGACAAATTTCAGAAATACCTGCCGCTGGCCACGAAAAGCATGGAGACCTATGAGCCCGTCATGAAGGAAATGACCGGCGAGGACCTGAAGCAGCATCAGGTGGCCAAGAAACTGCGCCTGGCCCAACTCATGATGGAGCAGAAAAACTACGACATGGCCCGGGGGTTCGTCAAAGAAGGCCTGGAAGTGGACCCCAAAAACACGGACCTGCTGAAGCTGGATGAGGAACTGAAAAAGAAGAAGTAGCGATCCCGAAAGAAACGTTCCGGCAAGAGGGGGCGAAGCCGCAGGGACCGGCGGCCCCCTCTTTTTGCATGAAAGAGGAGATCATGGAACCGATACGCATCATGCCTTGTCTCGACATGAAGGACGGCCGGGTGGTGAAAGGGGTGAATTTCATCAACCTGCGGGACGCGGGCGATCCCGTGGAAAATGCCCGGTTTTATGAACAGGAGGGGGCCGACGAACTGGCCATGCTGGACATCGCCGCCACCGTGGAAAACCGCAAGACCCGCCTGGAGTGGGTGAAAAACGTGTCCGCGGTGATCACCATCCCCCTCACCATGGGCGGCGGCATCGGCGCCCTGAAGGACATCGAGGAGGTGCTGCAGGCCGGTGCGGCCAAGGTGTCCATGAACAGCGCCGCGGTGAAGAATCCCGACCTGGTCAGCCAGGCCGCCCAACGATACGGCGCCTCGCGGGTCACCATCGCCATCGACGGCAAGCGCAATCCGGCCATGCCGTCCGGCTTTGAGTTGGTGGTGGCTGGGGGGACCAAGCCCGTGGGCCGGGACGCGGTGGCCTGGGCCAAAGAGTGCCAGGAGCGGGGCGCCGGCTGTCTGCTGCCCACCAGCATGGACGGCGACGGCACCCAGGCCGGCTACGACCTGGAATTCACCCGGGCCATCGCCGAGGCGGTGACGCTGCCCATCGTGGCCTCGGGCGGGGCGGGCAAGCTGGAGCATTTTTATGAGGCGGTGACCCAGGGCAAGGCGCAGGTCCTGCTGGCGGCGTCGGTCTTCCACTACCGCATTTTCAGCATCCGCCAGGTGAAGGAATATTTGCGGGACCGGGGGCTGCCGGTTATTCTGTAGCGCCCCGGAATTCCCGCAGCTTGGCGCCGGGGTCGGGGGCGGTGGCCAGGGTCTCGCCGATGAGGAAGCCCCGGATACCCGCGGCCTCGAGACGCTCCACGTCGGCCCGGGTCTTGAGGCCCGAAGCCGCCACCAGGGTTACGCCCGGCGGGGCCAGGTATAGGGCGTGCCGTGCACGCCGGTCATTGAGTATATTACCCGTCAGCCTTCCTCACAGGTCGCCCCGGGCCCACGGCGGCCACGGGCCGCCCTATGAAGGCAGAATCCATAGGGCGTGCCGTGCACGCCGATGTCAGACCTGGGGCCATCTCCCTGGTTTCATTTCCCCCCGGAATTCCCGCAGCTTTGCCCCCGTGTCGGCGGCCGTGGCCAGGGTCTCGCCAATGAGGAAGCCCCGGATGCCCGCGGCTTCCAGGCGCTCCACGTCGGCCCGGGTCTTGAGCCCCGAAGCCGCCACCAGGGTCACGCCCGGCGGGGCCAGGGGCGCCAGTTCCAGGGCTCGGTCCGGGTGCATGGCAAAGGTGTTGAGGTCCCGGCTGTTGATGCAGATAAGGTTTGCCCCCACGGCCAGGGCCTGCTCCATTTCCGCAGCGGTGTGCACCTCCACCAGGGCTTCGAGGTTGAGCGACCGGGCCAGCAGCAACAGCGCCCTAAGCTGCCCCAACTCCAGCAGGCTGACGATGAGCAGCAGGGCGTCTGCGCCCAGAGCCGCGGTTTCATACACCTGGACGGGCTCCAGGATAAAATCCTTGCGCAGGATGGGGATGCCGATCTCCGGCCGCATCTGCACGATGAAGTCCGGCTCGCCCTTGAAATAGTGGCGCTCAGTGAGAACACTCAACGCCGCGGCGCTGTTCTTTTCGTAAATCCGGGCAAGTTCCACCGGGTCCCAATGCATGGCGAATTCGCCCTTGGAGGGCGAAGCCCGCTTCACCTCGGCAATGACGGCCGTGCCGGGGCAATGGTCCAGCGCCGCCTTTAGGCTCACCGGCGGCAGCCGCCCGGGGATAACCGCCTTGAACTCCTCGATCTTGCCGGACTGGAAGAGCCGAAGCGACTCTTCAAGCGTCCGGGCCACAATTTTTGCTAGAAAATTCATGGGACTCCTTTCCTGAGGGCCAACCGGCTCCGAGCCCCAAGCAGGCCCAGCAGCAGCAGGGGCAGGGCAAGGTCGTTCAGCCACAGCACCGGCCCCACGTTGTAGGGGGAGAAATTCCCCGCGGCCAGCATCTCCCGCAAGTGGCCGTAAGCACATCCCAGCAGAAAGATGGAAAAGCCCACCCCGGTGGCCGTCCAGAAGCCGTCCCGCCGCCAGAGGCAGCAGACCCCCAGGACGCCGAAGGCCAGGTTGGACATGGCCACTTCGAATTGGAAGGGGCTGCCGGGGGGCCAGCCGATTTTGAGGGCGATCTCTTCGGCCTTGAAGATGTGGCCCAGCGCCCCCATGAGGCCGCCCACCCCCGCAAAAATCACCAGGAGATAGAGCAGCAGCACCTCCACCACCAGGGCCGGGGAGCGGGGCTTTTTGGTGAGACTCAGGTGGAGGGTCACCACCAGAATCACCGCGGCCAGCGACAGAAACCAGGTCATGGCCTTCCTTTCTTCAGTTGAGGGGAGGCACGGGGGAGTGAGCTCTCCCGCCCTCCCCTCAAGCTCCCCACCCCAACCCCCTTTATTTTTCCCCCTGGTTCGCAGGTTGAATTTGGGAACCAGCGGGAACCAAAGGGGATAAAGCGCTCAGGGGTTGGGGATGGGGGTTTGGGGGAAGGGGTAGGGGCCGACTGCCCCTAGCCCCTTCCCCCAACTATCAATCCCTCACTCCCCCGCCCCGAAGCTCTTGCTCTTGGCCACCAGGGCCTCCAGTTTGTTCAGGGCGGCGCCGCTGCGGATAGCCTTCCGGGCCAGCCGGATGCCACCCGGGAAATCGGGGCTCAGGCCCGCGGCGATGAAGGCCGCGGCCGCGTTCAGGGCCACCATGTCCTCTTTGGGCCCCCCCTCCCCTGCCAGCACCCGCCGCACGATCTTGGCGTTCTCAAAGACGTCGCCGCCCCGGATGTCCTCCAGTCTGGCCCGTTCCATGCCGAAGTCCTCGGGCGCGATGTCGTAGGTGCGCACCTCCCCGTCCTTGAGCTGGCTCACCCGGGTGGGGCCGACGATGCTGATTTCGTCGAAGGAGCCGTGCCCGAAGACCACGAAGGCGCTCTGCGCGCCCAGGTTCTTGAGCACGTGGGCCAACGGTTCGGTCAGGCCCGGGTCGTACACCCCCAGCACCTGCACGTTGGCGCCTGCGGGGTTGGTGAGCGGCCCCAGGATGTTGAAGATGGTGCGGATGCCGATCTCCCGGCGGGGGCCGATGGCGAAGCGCATGGCGCCGTGCAGTTGGGGGGCGAAGAGAAAGCCGATGCCCACCTCCTCGATGCAGGCCGCCACCTGGGCCGGGGTGAGATTCAGGTTGATCCCCAAAGCCTCGATGACGTCCGCGCTGCCGCAGCGGGAGGACACGGCCCGGTTGCCGTGCTTGGCCACCTTCAGTCCCGCGCCGGCCACCACGAAGGCGGTGGTGGTGGAGACGTTAAAGGTGCTGGTGGCGTCGCCCCCGGTGCCGCAGGTGTCCACGATGGTCTCCCGGTCCACGTTGATCTCGTCCCGGTCCAGGTCCACCACCCCGTCGCCCAGGGGGATGGCCGTGGCCTTGGCCCGCATGACTTTCGCCGCCGCGGTGATCTCGGCCACCGTCTCCCCCTTCATGCGCAACCCGGTGATGAACGCCCCGATCTGCGCCTCCGTGGCCCGCCCCTCCATGATGACCTCCATGGCCGTGACCATCTCCGCCTCGGTGAGATCCTGCCGCATGACAACTTTATAAATGGCGTCTTTGAGCATAGTTAGTGCTCCCGTATATGTCCTTTCAGTTCGAATAAACCGGTTAATGAGGCCGCCAAGGCAGCTATGATGATCCATCCAACAAGAGGCAGGCCGCGGGCATACCACCAGGCCAGGATGTACTTGGGTTCATAATATTTGGCCACCTCCAGGTCAACCGGCAGCATGAGATCAATCGTATACCAGAACCAACTGTAATGCTCCCAGCCCTTTTCTTCCAGGATTTTGTCCTTCTCCCCATAGAGCCCGGTCAGGGCCGGGTTGGCGTATACCGCCTGGGTGCTGGTTTTCTTGGCCACCATGTCTTCAGGATTGCCGAAGGCAAAAAAACTCAGGCAAATCAACCCCAGCATCCACAAAACCGGACGGAAAGGTTTGCGTCCGTAACCCGCCAAGCCGATGAGAAACCAGGTCCAGGCCCAGAGGCCGATCCTAAGCGGTTTCTCTCTGGCTTCGCGCTTCTTCATCCGCAGAAAAGCCTCATCGCCCCAGTCCTGCTCCCCGTGCTGTTGCCAACATGATTCCAATTGACGATAGGGCTGGCTATGAAAGCGGGCATGGTCCAACCAGGCCAGAAGTTTTACGGGGTCTTCTGATTTGTCTCCGGCGCTGATGGCCCGGTAAGTCAGGCCTTCCAGCCGCACCTTGTCTTGCTGCTTCGGCCACCTGACTTTAAGGAGATCCAGGGTCTGAAACCTAACGTATCTCAGGTCGGCCTCCTCCTTGATGGCCACTTGGTTCAGTAAGACCGCCCCCTGCACCACCAGGTTCCTGGCTTTCAGTCTGTCGATCTCTGTTCCCCAAATTCTTAGTTCCCGGTCAATGCGCGTGTGCTCCAGGTTCAACTCGGGAATAGGCTTGCCGCCCATCAAAAGGTTCGCAAAGTGGGCGTGGTTCAGGTCCACCGGGCCGCAAAATTCAGCACCCTCAAAAAATACCGGCCCCCCCACCTTGAGGGCCTCGAAAATTGCTTCATCGCTACTCTTGAATTCCGCCCTCCGGGCGCTAAATTGCCCGCCGATGTCGGCCGAGACGAAATCCACCGGCCCCTGGAAGATAGCATCTTTGAAGAAGGCGTCCCGGCCCACCTTGAGGCCGTTGAAGTCGGCCTTTTCTTTCTCATTTTGGAACTGTGCTCCCTCGGCGTTAAACTGCCTGCCGATGTCGGCCCCGCAAAAATCCAAAGGCCCCTGGAAGACAGTGCCCCTGAAGACGGCGCTCTGGCCCACCTTGAGGCCGTTGAAGTCGGCCTTTTCTTTCTCATTTTGGAACTGTGCTCCCTGGGCGTTAAACTGCTCGCCGATGTCGGCCGAGACGAAATCCACCGGCCCCTGGAAGACAGTGCCCCTGAAGACGGCGTCCCGGCCCACCTTTAGGCCGTTGAAGTTGGC
>VGSQ01000029.1 GCA_016874975.1 Deltaproteobacteria bacterium | reverse complement strand
TCGGTCTCCCGGCCCTCCCCTCAACAAGCTTTGGTCAGCCCCTCACACCGCCTCGGCCGCGTGCTTCGCCACCAGATCGCCCACCTGGGTGGTGTCCAGTCCCATCTGTCCCGCGGCCATGGATTTCATCTGCAACACCGTCTTCTTGATGCCGGCGTCGATGGCCGCCGCGGCCTTGGCTTCCCCCAGGGTCTCCAGCATCATCTGGGCCGCGGCGATGGCGGCGATGGGGTTCACCTTTTTCAGGCCCGTGTATTTGGGGGCGGAGCCGCCGATGGGCTCGAACATGGAGACGCCTTCGGGGTTGAGGTTGCCTCCCGCGGCCACGCCCATGCCGCCCTGGATGATGGCTCCCAGGTCGGTGATGATGTCGCCGAACATGTTGTCCGTGACCAGCACGTCGAACCACTCCGGGTTTTTCACCATCCACATGCAGGTGGCGTCCACGTGGGCGTAGTCCGTGGTCACGTCGGCATACTGGTGGGCCATGGCGTAAAAGGCCCGCTCCCAGAGGTCCGAGGCGTAGGTGAGGACGTTGGTCTTGGCCACCAGGGTGAGCTTTTTACCCCGGTTGCGTTTCTGCGCCAGGGCAAAGGCGAACTTGAGGCAGCGGTCCACGCCTTTGCGGGTGTTGATGGATTCCTGCACCGCCACCTCGTCGGGGGTGCCGTATTTCAGATTGCCGCCGGCCCCGGCGTACAGGCCCTCGGTGTTTTCCCGCACCACCACGAAGTTGATGTCGTCCGGACCCTTGTCCTTAAGGATGGTGTCCACGCCGGGATAGAGGACCACGGGGCGCAGGTTGATATATTGGTCCAGCTCAAAGCGCAGCCGCAGCAGAATGCCCTTCTCCAGGATGCCGGGCTTGACGTCGGGATGGCCGATGGCGCCCAGGTAAATGGCCGAGAACCGGCGCAGTTCGGGAACCACGGAGTCGGGCAGGACCTCGCCGGTGGCCAGGAAGCGCTCGCCCCCCAGGTCATAGGTGACGAAATCGAATTTCAGGCCCGCGGGACCGGCCACGGCGTGCAGCACCTTGAGGCCTTCGGCCACCACCTCGGGGCCGGTGCCGTCGCCGGGAATGACAGCAATGTTGTAGGTCTTCACTTAACGCGCCTCCAGTTTTTTCTTGAGATGGGCCATGAGGCCGCCATCGGCCAGGAGTTGCTGCATGAAGGGGGGGATGGGTTGGCTGGCGAAGCGGGCGCCCGTGGCCGGCGCCACGATCTCGCCGGTATTGAGGTCTACGCTCACTTCCTCCCCGCCCTGGAGGGCCGCCGCGGCCTCCGGGGACTCGAAAATGGGCAGCCCCATGTTGAAGGCGTTGCGATAGAAGATGCGGGCGAAGCTCGCGGCGATGACCCCGGCCAGCCCCGCGGCCTTCAGAGCCAGGGGCGCGTGCTCCCGGGAGGAGCCGCAGCCGAAATTCTTGCCCGCCACGATGAAGTCGCCGGGCCGCATCTTCTTGACGAAATCCGGGTCCGCGTCTTCCATGGCATGTTGGGCCAGTTCCAGGGGGTCCGAGGTGTTCAGATATCGGGCCGGGATGATTTCGTCGGTGTTGATGTCGTCGCCGAAGCGATGCACTCTGCCTTTGAGCGCCATGGCCTTCCTCCCCGCCTCCCGGCGGCATTGAAATAGTAATACTATCAGAAAATTTTGGCAAATGACAAGGGATTCCCTGCATCCGCCTGGTCCTGAAATCCCGCTGCCGACGCCGGGCGCACCGTTCCTCTCCGAAAAATTTTTCAGCAGGTCTGTGGGGAGAAATTCCCCAGCAAAACACCCTCCGGCCCGCCAACTCTTGCAAGGTGGGGTGACGGAACCAAGACCGTCGAGGCGTTTTTCGCCGGTTTTGCGGCATTTTGCGCCGGATCCTCCCCTCCGTTCCCGTCATTTTTTTCTTGCCAGAGCCGGTCAACCTTATTATCATGGATTCGGCTTCCGCAGATAAACCTTGGTGCGTCATCCCCGGAAAGGAGGTGAAACAGGCCGTTGGGCCCAGGGGAGGCGGACTTTTATTATCTCCCTATTATCCTTATCTTATCCCTTATCTTATCCCTCAAGAGGATTGAGGGCTTTTAACTGCTGGTTATCTGCACAAGGAGGGAGCAAATGGCAGACAAAGTTCCGGGTACGGCGTGGCGAGTAGTTTTTGCCGGCATGGCCATCAACCTCTGCTTAGGCGTGTTGTACGCCTGGAGCATTTGGAAAGCCAAGCTGGTTGACCTAAAAAAAGCGCAGGCCGGCGAAATCATGACCGGCATCAATGCAGGCTGGCCTTATTTGACTGACGCCCAGGGTACGGTGGCTTTCTTCACCTGCGGTCTTATTTTTGCCTTATTCATGATACCCGGCGGCAGGATTCAGGATAAGTTCGGCCCCAAGGTGGGCGCCACCATCGGCGGTCTCTTCGTGGCCTTGGGTTGCTTCGTCACCGGCATGATGAAGAGCTATGCCGGGCTGGTCTTGGGTTTCGGTGTCCTGGGCGGCATTGGCATGGGCATCGGCTACGCCGCGCCCACGCCGGCGGCCCTGAAATGGTTCGGCCCCCACAAACGCGGCCTCATCGCCGGCCTGGTGGTGGGGGGCTACGGCGGCGCCGCTCTATACATCTCCCCCCTGGCAAAATATGCCGTGGACGCCTACGGGATCAGTGGCAGCTTTTACCTTCTGGGAACCTGGTTTGCCGCGGTGACCATCATCGCCGGGCAATTGCTGGCCTGGCCTCAGCCCGGCTATGTGCCCCCGCCGGCGCCGGTCAAGGCCGGCGCTGCGCCGGCCAAGGCGGTGGGCACCGCCGTCGACTGGGCGCCTTCGGAAATTCCCAAGACCTGGCAGTTCTACGCCTTGGTCTTTATGTTCATTTGCTCGGCCCAGGCCGGCTTGATCGCCATCGCCAACGCCATGCCCATTCTCATGAAAGCCGGCAGAAAAGTGGAGTTCTTCGTGGCGAACGCCTGGATTCTGGCCTCCTTCGGCGGCTTGATGAACGCCATTGGCCGGCCCGGGACGGGGATGACCTCCGACAAACTCGGCCGGGCGAACACCTTCACCTTAAATGCCTTGGTCTTGGCCGTTATTTGCTTCCTGTTGCCCGCCATCATCGCATCGGAGAACCTCTTCCTGCTGTTCCTGGCCATAGGCTTCGCCTTCTGGCAGTACGGCGGCACCCTGGCCTTGATGCCGGCATACGTCGCGGACTTCTTCGGGCCCAAGAACCTGGGCATGAACTACGGCCTGGTGTTCATCGGGTGGGGAATCGCCTTCATCATTCCCTGGTTCGCCGGGTTCATCAAGGACTGGACCGGCACCTGGGATATAGCCTTTTACGTCTCTGGCGTCCTGCTGATTTTAGGCGTGATCGTCAGCCGGATCGCCAAGAGGCCCATGCACATCACCGAGTAAAGCAGCCTGACCTCGCGGCGACGCCTTGCCGCCGGGCTAGCTTAGATAAACTAACAACCTACGGAGGCAGGGGCGTTGGCCCCTGCCTCTTGTCCTGTTTAGGGAAGCATATATGCTGCCAGCCTGGCCCATTCCTTATGTCCCAGATCCCGCTCACTTTGCCCTGGACGCCTTTGTCTCCTTCTGTGTGTCGGTGCTCCTGGCGGTACTGGTGAATGCCGAGGCCCAGGCCTTTGCATCCACCCTCCTGGGGGACCACCGGGTAGGGGCCAAAGACCGCTTTCACTTCATCGCCTTCTTTCATCTGGATATCCTGGGTTCCATCAACTATCTGGCGGGAGGATTCGGCTGGGCCAAACACATGGACGTCAACCCCGCCAAATTCAAGCATCCTTTCCTTTACACCTTGTTAAGCCGTCTGGCCGGACCCTTTGCCAATATCCTGCTCGCCAATATTGCCGCCAGTCTGATTTTTCTGATGCGGGCCTTTGAATATGACCCCCGGGTCTTCAGCATGGTGGTCGGAGTCAACCTCACCACCGCAGTTTACCACCTCCTCCCCCTGCCCCCCCTGGCGGTGGGAACGGCCCTGGTGGAATCCCTGCCCCCAGGCCGGTCTCAGGAGAAACGTCTCCTGATGCTGGCCGGACCCTTCCTGGTGCTGGCCCTGACCCTGGCGGACCGGCTGAGTGATTGGGGTCTGGTCCGGCCCTACCTGGACCCCCTGGTGCTGTGGCTCCTGCGGGTCGTCATCGGCGGCCAGCCTTAGAGCCTGGTGGTGACGGCGGGATGGGTTTTAGGTTCTGGGTTCTGGGTTCTGGGTTTTAGGTTCTGGGTTTTGGCTTGGAGGTTTTGGACTCCTCCTCGTTCCCAAGCTCCTGCTTGGGAACGCCCTTGCCCGCCAAGCTCCCGCTTGGCCGGAGGTACGTACCTCCGGGGGCGGGTGTCCTCCTTGGGCTTCACCGAAACTTTTCCCCACCGCTCCAAAAGCCTTGACCATTCCACCCGCAAAGCCGATATAATGCTGGGAAGTAAGGGTGGGGGAAAGCCCGGCTTCCGGCCCTCCCCGAACCCGCACATCCCGGGAGCGGTAGGTCCGGCGCGCCTGCCCGACTCCCATCCCCCTCAGGAGGCACCATGCCCACGGTCCTGGTCACCGGCGGCGCGGGTTTCATCGGCAGCAATTTTGTCCGCCTGCTGCATCAGGAGCGCCCGCACTGGCAGGTGGTCAACCTGGACCTGCTCACCTATGCGGGCAACGCCGAGAACCTGGCCGACCTGGCCGGCGACCCCCGCTACATCTTTGTGCACGGCGACGTGGCCGACTGGGACGCGGTGACCTCCCTCTTCGCCCGGCACGCCATCGACCGGGTGGTGCACTTCGCCGCGGAAACCCACGTGGACCGCTCCATCCTGGACCCCGGCGTCTTCGTGCGCACCAACGTGGTGGGAACCTATACCCTCATCGAGGCGGCCCGGGAGGCCTGGCATCGGGACGGCGGCTACGGCGAGACCCGCTTTCTGCACGTCAGCACCGACGAGGTGTACGGCTCGCTCGCGGCCGGCGACCCGCCGACCACGGAGCATTCGCCCTACGCCCCTTCCAGCCCCTACGCCGCTTCCAAGGCCGCGGCGGACTGGCTGGTGCGCTCCTACGTCCGCACTTACGGCTTTCCGGCGCTCATCACCAACTGCTCCAACAATTACGGGCCCTACCAGTTTCCCGAAAAGCTCATTCCCCTGGTCCTGTGCCAGGCCCTGGAGGGCAAACCCATCCCCATCTACGGACGGGGCGACAACGTGCGGGACTGGCTCTTTGTCACGGACCACTGCCGGGCCGCGCTCACGGTCCTGGAGGAGGGAACGGCGGGGGAAACCTACAACATCGGCGCGGGGGAGGAGCGCACCAATCTGGACCTGGTGCACCGCCTCCTGGGCATCCTGGGCGAACTGCGGCCGGAGTTGGGCGACCTCACCCGCCTCATCACCTTTGTGCCCGACCGGCCCGGCCACGACTTCCGCTATGCCCTGAACACCGAAAAAATCACCCGCACCCTGGGTTGGCGTCCCCGGGTGTCCCTGGCCCAGGGCCTGCGCCGCACCATTGCCTGGTACCTGGAGCACCAGGACTGGCTCAACCGGGTGCGCACCGGGGAATACCGCCGCTTTCTGGAGCAGCAGTACCACGGCCGCACAAAGTGAGGGGGACGGCAGTTGTATTGAAGGGGACAGGGGTCTCAAGACCCTTTTTCCGGTTCCCCGGCAGAAGCTTGGGAACGAGGGAGGTTGCGCCCCTCAGCCTCCTCCCCCACCAACTGCTCTTCTAAGCAAAGAGAACGATGGGCGCCATTTTAGTAGTGGATGACGATCCGCAGTTGCGGCAGAGCTTCGGGAAGCTCCTCACCGAAGAGGGGCACCGCGTGCGCACCGCGGCCAGCGGCGAGGCGGCGTTGGAGCTGGTGCGGGAGGAGCGCCCCGAACTGGTCATCATGGACGTGCGCATGCCGGGGATGAGCGGGCTGGAGACCTTCACTGCCTTGCGGCGGCTCGACCCCCGGCTCCAGGTCATCATCATGACGGCATACGGCACCACGGAAACGGCCATCGAAGCCACCCGGATGGGGGCCTTCGACTATGTGTTGAAGCCCTTTGAAATCCCGCAGATGCTGCGCCTGGTCCAGCAGGCCCTGGAAGCCGGGCGGCTGATGCGCTCCCAGGTGACGGTGGATGGGACCCTGGATGCCGAGGTGGGGGACGCCCTCATCGGCCGGAGCCGGCCCATGCAGGAAATCTACAAAGCCATCGGCCGGGTGGCCCCCACCGACGCCACCGTGCTCATCCGGGGCGAGTCCGGCACCGGCAAGGAGCTGGTGGCCCGGGCCCTGTACCAATACAGTCTGCGGTCGGACAAACCCTTTCTGGTCATCAACTGCGTGGCCATCCCCGAAACGCTGCTGGAGAGCGAGCTCTTCGGCTTTGAAAAGGGGGCCTTCACCGGCGCCGTGACCCGCCGGGTGGGGAAGGTGGAGCAGGCCCACGGGGGCACCCTGTTCCTGGATGAGATCGGCGACATGCCTTTTTCCATCCAGGCCAAGATCCTGCGTCTGCTCCAGGAAAAGAGCATCGAGCGTCTGGGCGGCCGGGAGCCCATCCCGGTGGACGTGCGCATCATCGCCGCCACCAACCGGGACCTGGAGGGAGCCCTGAGCTCGGGCCGCTTCCGGGAGGACCTCTACTTTCGCCTCAAGGTGGTGACCCTCAGTCTGCCGCCGTTGCGGGAGCGACCGGAAGACGTGCCGCTGCTGGCGGAGTACTTCCTGGGCCGCTTCTCCCGGGAGATGGGCCTGGTCAACCCGGGCCTCAGCGCCGGGGCGGTCCGACTTCTGCAGGCCCACTCCTGGCCCGGCAATGTCCGGGAACTGGCCAACGTGCTCCAAAAAGCCCTCATTTTCAGCCGGGGCTATCCCATTCAGAGTGAAGATCTGGCCCAGGTGATCAGCGGCGAAGGTTTCTTCAGGCCGGATGAAGAACGGTCCGTCCAGGAGGTGGTGCGGCAGTGGTTGCGGCAGGTCCTGCTGAAGGGGGAGGGCGACAATCTTTTCGACCGGCTCATGGACCAGTTCGCCGCCCTGCTCATCAGCGAAGCCCTGGAACTGACCGGCGGCAACCGCAGCCAGGCCGCCAAGCTCCTGGGCATCTCCCGGCCAACCCTGCTGGCCCGGATAGACCGCTATCATTTGAAAGTGGAAACCAGCATCAAGAGCGACGGTCACTGAGCAGGACGGGGAGGCGCAGGCGCTCCGTTTGACAAGGTGTAAAAAAAGCCGACAGGGAACCCGGGCGCGGACGGGGCCGGCCGGGCCGGAAACGGGGGCCGCCGCCGCAAACGGCGCCCCTGCAGGCAAGCAGGAGGACGGAAAAAGGGGGAAAGAGGAAATTCCGGCTTCCGGCCGGGGGATTGGCACCACCGTTGCAAACGAGGGGCAAGGGAGCAGGACGGTGGGCGACCCCCTGACCATTCTCATTGCCGACCGGAACCGCCATGTGCGGGACTTGGTCTGCCGGGAGTTGACCGCGGAGGGCTATCGGGTCCTGACGGCCAAAGACGGGCGCGAGGTCTGGCTGTTCCTCCGCGGTGAAGCTCCGCCGGACTTGTTGGTCCTGGATCTGGAGATTCCCTACCTGGAGGACCTGGCCGGTCTGGCGGGTTTTGCCGAACATGGGCCGCCGCTGCCCACCATCATCTATTGCTATGCTTCGGAGGTGTCCGAGCACCAGACCCTTTCCCGTGAGGCGGCCGTTTTGGAGAAGACCGAGGATCTTGAAGACCTCAAGGCCATGGTGGCCCTCATCCTGGGCCGCCGGTCGCCGCCGGGATAGGAGCCCAGGGCGCAATGGCGCCCCCGCCGGGGGAGAGGGGGATAAGGAACTTCTCATAGCAGTCCCTTATGGGCCGCTGGCCCATCCGTAACCCATGAAAAGGCCGGTGGGGCGGGCGTCCCTGCCCGCCGCCAGCGCCTGGCAATGGTGCGCGGTGCGCACCCTACGGGGCCGTAGGGCGGGAAAGCGAAGCGCATCCCGCCGTTCGCCTGGTCCGATTTAAAGAGGTTCTTTAAATAAAATCGATGTCATCAGGCCGAACCACCGTTCTCTGAAGCACCAGGAGCGCCCGGGCCTCCGGCCCACCCGGAACACAGGAAGAGCGCGGTTGGGCAGGCTCTGCCCGGCGCCCACCGTTGGTAATGGTGCGTGAGACGCACCCTACGAAAGGACTTTTCAAGAAAGGAGCAGGAAGGCCAGGCTGTGAAACGCCGGGATTTTCTTCGGGGTCTGGGGTGGGGGGTGGCCGTCGCCATGCTGCCGGCCGCCCTCAAGCCCGGGATGCGTCCGGCAGGGGCGGCGTCCCCCCTGCGTTTGGCTTGCCTGTCCGACGCGCACCTGGCGGACGGCCGGGAATCCCGCCCCGAGGCACGGGCCCTGGCCCGGGCGGTGGCCGAGGTGGGGGCGTTGTCGCCGCGGCCAGACTTGGTGCTCTTCGCCGGGGACCTGGCCGCCCAGGGTGATGCCGGGGCTCTGGCCCTGGGCCGGGAATTGCTCCAGGACCTGCCGGCCCCCCTGCTGGCCGTCCGGGGCGAGGGAGACGGGCACGCCCATGGACTTACGGGGCGGTTTTTGGGGCCGGGGCGCTTCTCCCACCGCCTGCCGGGGCTGCAGCTTGTCGGTCTGGATACCACCCTGGCCTCCGGTCCCGGAGGCGCAGCCTTTGCGGTGGGCCGGGAGCAACTCGCCTGGCTGGACGGGGAGTTGAGCCGCCTCCACCCGGACCAGCCCCTGTTGGTGCTCTCCCACGCGCCCCTGGAGCCCCTCTATTACCCCTGGCGCCAGTGGACCCTGGACGGCCCCGGCCTGCTCTCCCGGTTGCGCCGGTTTCGCCGGGTCTTTTGTCTCCACGGCCACGTGCATAGGCACGGGCCGGGGCATGGGGGCAGGGCGAACCGGGGGGCGGGCGCAGCCACCTCTTCCGCCCCCCGCGTAAGCGGGGCCATCCGCCATCACGGTCTGCTGGCCACCTCCTGGCCCCTGCCCTGGCCCCTCATGGGCACCCCCGCCCGCCTGACGCCCGTCCCCGGAGACCAAGGCTGCGGCTGGAGCCTGCTCCTGGTGGCCGACGGCCCTTTCCTCCACCTGCCCTGTCGCTGGCCCTCCGGCTGAGGCCGCCGTCCCGGCCGGCTTTCCGGCGCCCTCTGAGGGGCTGGGGCCGATCTACTCCCCTACCTCTGCTTTAGCGGAAAGCTGATAGCTGACTGCGGAAAGGTCATTTCATATAAAAAGCATCGACAGTTCATGCATTTTGCGATAATTTGGCCCTATGGATGATGCAAAATGCGAGGTCATTGCCCCGCCCCCCGGTCCCTCCCCCACTCCGGAGGAACTGATTGAGGGGGAAGGGGGGAGAGAGCGACTGGGGCAATGGTATTCCACGGCGATCTGCGGCAACGACATCACCTCATCCTGCCTGTATGTGTCCGCCATCGCCACCGTCTATGCCAACGTCTTGGCCCCGATAGCCCTCCTGATTGTCGCCGGCATTCTTTTCCTGTACCGCAAAATCTACACCGAAGTGGTGGAAGCCCTGCCCCTGAACGGGGGCGCCTATAACTGCCTGTTGAACAGCACCCGGAAGTTCACCGCCGCCCTGGCCGCCTGTCTCACCCTGTTGTCCTACCTGGCCACCGCGGTGATTTCCGCCAAAACCGGGGTGGAATATCTGCGCAATCTGCTGCCCTTCCTGCCCACCATGGAAACCACCGCGGCGGTCCTCATGATTTTTGCCGTCCTCACCATCCTGGGCATCACCGAATCAGCCCGGGTGGCCTTGGTCATCTTCCTTATCCATCTGGCCAGTCTCACGCTTTTCGTCCTCCTGAGCATTCCGGCGTTTTGGCAATCCTCCCAGATCTGGACCCAGAACTGGAATGCGCTGTCTCAGGGGCTGAATTGGCCCAAGGCTTTATTCCTGGGGGTTTCGGCGGCGTTGCTGGGGGTCAGCGGCTTTGAAAGCTCCGCCAATTTCGTGGAGCAGCAGGAACATGGGGTGTTTCGCAAGACCTTGCGGAATATGTGGATAGCCGTCAGCATTTTCAATCCCCTGATCGCCCTGTTGGCCTTGGGTTTGATGCCGGTGGCCAAGATCAACCATCACCAGGAAGACCTCCTGGCCTGGCTGGGATTTGAAGTCGGCGGCAATTTTTTCCACAACCTCATTGTCCTGGATGCCTTCCTGGTCCTCTCCGGCGCGGTGCTGACGAGCTACGTGGGCATCACCGGCCTGGTGCACCGCATGACCCTGGACCAGTGCTTCCCCCAATTTCTCCTCAAGTCCAATCGCCGGGGAACTTACCACCGCATCATCCTGAGCTTTATGCTCCTGTGCATCTCCATTCTGTATCTCACCGGGGGGAAACTTCTTTCCCTGGCCGGGGTCTACACCATTTCCTTCCTGGGGGTCATGACGCTCTTCGGCATCGGCAACATCCTCCTCAAAGTGAACCGCAGGGAACTGAAACGCACCTACCGGGCCTCCTGGCTTACCGTGATTCTGGGGGTCCTGGCCACGACCGTCGGCATCGTCGGCAACGTCATCATTGACTATCGGTTCCTCCTGTATTTCATGGTGTACTTTATTCCGGCGATCCTCCTGGTGGGCGTGATGTACAGCCGCATTCCCATTTACAAGGCGGTTCTCACCCTGATCAATGAGGCCTTCGAACGTCTCTTTGTCTGGCGCAGCAAGGTTATCGACAAAATTACCGACATCACCAACATCCGCCTGGTCCTGTTTGTCCGGGGGGGACGGCTATACCGTTTATCCAAGGCGTTCGAGTACATCGCCCACAACGAATCCAGTCAGAAAATCACCGTGGTGCGCCTCTATGCGAAATTCAATCAGGCCGAAGAAGATGAAATGATCCAGAGTCTCAAGATTATGGAGGAGTTGTATCCGGCGCTCAAGATCGATTATCTCTCCCGGGAGGGGCTTTTCGGGCCGGCCGCCGTGGACAGCATCGCCAGCGAGCTTAAGGTTCCGAAAAACAACATCTTCATCGGCGCTCCGGAGGAGAAACACCGGTTCTCGGTGGAAGATCTGGGCGGCGTGCGCGTCATTTTCTAGGCCGGGGCACAATCCGGCTCCCCCCTGCCTTGTTGCAGTCGGTTAAACCCGTTCCCAACCCACGGTCCGATGGAATCAGTGCAAAGGCGCGTCCTGGGAGATGGCGCTGGCAGGGCGCGGTGCGGGCGGCTGGCGGCGGGGGTCGGTGAGGCGAAACCGGCGCATCTTGTTGAAGAGCGTGGTGCGGCTGACGCCCAGGGCCCGGGAGGTCATCTGCCGGTTCCACTTGAAGCGCTCCAAAGCCTCCAGCAGGATGTGCTTCTCCGCCTGGGCCAGGGCCTCGTCCAGGGTCAGGTCGCCGGGGGGGGCGGACGGCGCGGTGAGGTTCGCGCCTTTGATGTAGGACGGCAGGGAGTCGGGCACCAGGTAGTCGCCGGGACAGAGGATGACCGCCTGCTCGATGACGTTTTCCAGCTCCCGCACGTTGCCGGGCCAGGAGTGGCGCAGCAGGAGCTGCAGGGCGCTGCGGGACAGGCCCTTGACCTTGCGACGGTGCAGCGCGTTGAACTGGCGGAGGAAGTGCTGCACCAGGGGTTCGATGTCCGCCAGGCGCTCCCGCAACGGGGGCAGCGTCAGGGAGACCACGTTGATGCGGTAGTACAGATCCTCCCGAAAATTCTGGGCGGCCACCTCATCCTTGAGGGAGGTGTTGGTGGCGGTGATGATGCGCACGTCCGTGGGGATGGGGGAGTTGCCGCCCACCCGCTCGATGACCTTTTCCTGCAGCACGCGCAAAAGCTTCACCTGGAGGCCGGGCGAAGCGGAGTTGACGTCGTCCAGAAAAACGGTGCCGCCGTGGGCCGCTTCAAACTTGCCCTTCTTGTCCCGGATGGCCCCGGTGAAGGCCCCCCGCACGTGGCCGAAGAGTTCGCTTTCCAGCAGGGTCTCGGCCAGGGAGCCGCAACTGATCTTGACGAAGGGGCGACCCCGACGGGTGGAGTGCTCATGGATGTAGCGGGCCAACAGCGACTTGCCGGTGCCGGACTCGCCGGTGATGAGCACGGTGGCCAGGGTGTCGGCGATGGCGTGCACCGTCTCCAGGAGCTTCTCCATCCGGCGGTCCCGGAAAAGCAGGGTGTCCTGCAGATCCCAGGGCTTGAGGCGCTGCTTCAAGGACTCGTAGGAGACCAGAAGTTTCTGCTGCTCCAGGGCCCGCTGGACGGTGAGCCTGAGCCGCACGTCGTCGATGGGTTTGGTGATGTAGTCGTAGGCCCCCAGCTTGATGGCCTCCACCGCCCCGTCGATGTTTCCGTGGCCGGTGATGAAAATCACCTGGGTGCCCGGGCGGAGGCCCTTGATTTCCCGGAGGAGCTCCATGCCGTTGAGTCGGGGCATCTGGATGTCGGAGAGCACCACCTGATAGTCATCGTTTTTAAGGCGGGCCAGGGCCTCGGCCCCGTCCAGGGCGGTGTCCACCCGGAAGCCCTCCAGGGTGAACAGTTCCCGGAGAGAGTCGCACACCAGGATGTCGTCATCCACGATGAGCAGGCGGTCAGGCGGCACGGTGGCCTCCTGCGGCTTGCCGGGAGAAGCTCAGACGGACCCGGGTGCCCTGTCCCGGTGCGCTCTCCACCTGCAGGCCGCCCCGGTAGCGCTCCAGGATCTTGCGGCAGATGGGGAGGCCCAGCCCCAAACCCATGGCGCCTTCTTTGGTGCTGTAGAAGGGCAGGAAAATTTTGCTCAATTCCTCGGGAGAGAGCCCCGGGCCGGTGTCCTGGAAGGTGAGCTCCACCTGTTCTCCCGGCAACCCCCCCTCGATGCGCAGCTCCCCCCCCTCGGGCATGGACTGGAGAGCGTTTTTGATGAGATTGACAAAGACATGGTAGAGGTCGCCGTTCACCTTCACCTGGCGGAATTCCGGAGGGAGGTGGAGGATCACCTCCACCCGCTGGTCGCTGGCCTGGAACATCATGATCTTGACCGCGTCCTGCAGCAAACTCCAGAGGTTGTCGGTGGCCCGGGGGGCCTTCAGGGGATTGGCGGACGACATCAGCGAGCGGATGGTGAGGGACATCTTGTGCAGCCCTTTCTGGGCTTCGGTGAGATAGCGCTCCACCTCGCCGGGCTCCTCCTTCCGGCGCAGCGCCAGGGAGAGGTAGCGGCGGATGCCGTCCAGGGGGTTGTTGAGTTCATGGGCCACACACAGGCTCAATTTTCCCATGATGGCCAGATGTTCATAGAGCAGCAGGCGCTGCCGGAGGTGCTCCCGCTCGCTCACGTCCTCCACCAGCACCAGGCTCTGGGGGGCCTCGGAGCGGCTGGGGAAGGGCGCCAGCTTGAGGCTGAGGAAGAGGGGCCGGGGTGACTGGAGGGAGCTGCTCAGCGCGGAAAATTCCCGGCACTCCTGGTCGGCCAGGTGCCGGTGCAAGGCCTGGGCCAGCATCTCCCCCTCGGCGGGGGATAATTTCAGCAGCGGCAAAAGCTCCTGCCCCGTCAGGGTGTCGCCCGGCCAGCCCACCAGGGCCAGGAGGGCGGGGTTGGCGTGCACCACCCGCAGATTGGCGTCCACCAGGGCCAGCCCCAACGGCAGGTGCTGGTCCAACAGGGACCCCAGCACCGGCAGCAGATCCAGGTCGGCCTGAGGCTCCCGGGCCTCCAGGACCTCCACGAAGAGCCGGCCCAACAGCCACCCTAAAAAGAGGTCGCGGCTGCCGAAGGAGGCGCCGTCCTCCCGGTCGGTGAGGTTGATCACCCCCCAAAAGCGGCTGCCCAAAAGGGGGATGATCATAAAACTGTTGGACTGATAGCGGTAGCGCTGGGGCAGCAGGGCCAAGCGCTGGTCCAGGTGCACGTCCGTCACCAGCAGCGGGCGGCGGTGCTGGATCACCCGGCCCATGACCCCGGCATTAAGCTCCACCGCGGCGTTGGCCCGGACCGTGGCCGCCGGCCCCAGGGCGGCCAGGCCCTGGAACCGGTGCCGCCCGGGGTGGTACAGGAAGATGGAGCTGCGGGTGGCGCCCACCAACCGTTTGGCCCCCTGCAGAAAACGGCGGGCCACCTGGGACAGGTCGCCGGCTTCCGACGATTCCTGCCGCAGCGAGGCCAGCACCTCGGCCTCGGCGGTCTCCGTCAGCAGGTCCAGGGCCTGCCAGCCCAGGGCCTCGGCCCCCTGGAAGATGACCTCCAGGTCCCGCTCCACCTGGGTCAGGCGGCGGAACTCCAGAGCCCGACAGATGGCGTGGCGCAAAATGTCACCCTGGATGGGCTTGGTCAGGTAGTCAAAGGCCCCCAACTTGACGGCCTGCACCGCATCCTGGAAATTGCCGTAGCCGGTGAGGACGATGACCGGGATGTGGGGATGGTGCAGGCGCACGTGCTGCACCAGGTCCATGCCGCCCAAGCCGGGCATCACCATGTCGGTGAGCACCAAATCAAAGGCCCGGGTCTCCAGGCGCACCTGGGCCTCCAGCACCGACCCGGCGGTCTCCACCAGGTAGTCCGGGGTCAGCAGGTCCTTGACCAGCTTCAGAATGGTGGGCGCATCGTCCACCACCAGCAGCCAGGGTTTTTCTCGCATGGGCAAAAGGGGGCCCACCGGGCCGAAGGATTTCAGACGCGCCAGGCGCCTGGCCATTCTCTTTCCTTTTCGGCACCGGAAAGCAATTACTTTATGGGAAACGGAGGGGAGAGGGCCGGAAATCGGCGAAACACCCGGATATTAATCCCTTGCCCGAGAACCTGGGCGAGAAAATATTTCTGCATCCCCTTGCCGACGGCGGCCGGGGACGCCCGCCCCACCGGCCTTTTTATGTGTTACTGGTGGGCCAGCGGCCCATGCGCGACTGTTATCGTTAAAATCCCTGTCGTGCAGGGGCGAATTTGAAACCCGCCCCCATGGCAGGATTCTCATCCTCGGGTGTGGCCCCGTTTGGGCCCGGAGGATTTTAAGGCAGTCACCCGGGAACCGGGGTTTTGCTTCCGCCTCATCCCCGCCGTGAAATCTGTGAGCAATGATAAGCCCTTGACCGAGTGGGGTTAGGTAGTCTTGGCAGAATCTCTCACGGTGAGCGGCAGTGTGATGCTGAAGGCCGTTCCCTCCCCTTCCCGGGATTGCACCGTCAGGGCGCCCCCGTGTTCGACGACGATGCGCCGGGCAATGCTGAGACCCAGGCCCGTGCCCTCTTCCTTGGTGCTGAAAAAGGGTTGGAAAACCTTTTCCTGAATGCTCACTGGTATGCCCGGGCCATTGTCCTGGACCGTGAGCCGGGCCGCCCGGCCATGGTTGTCCACCTCCACCTCTTCCTGACGGATGGTGATGCGGCCGCCGTTGAGCATGGCTTCGCAGGCGTTCATCAGGAGGTTCACCAGCACCTCCTTGAGCTGCTCCGGGTCGGCCAGCACCTCCTGGTCCCCCTCCTGCAGGTCGAAGGACACCTGCACACCGTAAAGCTCCAGGCGGTAGCGCAGCAGTTGATAGGCGCTCTCCACCACGTCGGCCAGGCGCACCCGCTGCATCTTGAGCTTGGGCGGCCGGGAGAATTCCAGGAAATCCCGGACGATGCTGTCGATATGGCGGATTTCTTCGGAGATCACCTCAAAATCTTCCTTCTGGGTGGGGGTGAAGCCGAGGTGGCGGCCCAGGGAGTAGAGGCGCATCTTCACGGAGGTCAGGGGATTGCGGATGCTGTGGGCCACGCCCGCGGCCAGCCTGCCCACCAGGGCCATCTTCTCCGACAGGACCAGGGTCTCCTGGCTGCGTTCCAACTGGCTCTGGGCCTGGTCCACGTCCTCCATCAGCGTGTACACCCGGCGGCTCAGGGCCTGCACCTCGTCGGGAAAGCGCTGATCACCCTCCATGGGCGCGCCGCTGGCCAGGCGGCGGATGGGCGAGAGGATCTGGCGCACCAGGATATAGGCCAGCAGAACCCCCAGACCGGCCACCCCCACGATGGCGGCCAGCGCCAGTCCGTTGATGAGCCGGGCCTTGACCTGGCTGTCGCTGCGGGCCCGGGCGATGGTGTATTCGTGAATCAGCTTGTAGCGCTGGCACAAGGCGCTGATGGCGGCGTACTGGCGCCGCACCTCCTGGTGCAGCCGCGCCCCCTCTTCCCGGGCCCCCCGGCGATACAGGGCGATCACCTGCTCCCGGGACTCCAGGTAACCGCGGTAATGCTCCTCGATTTCCTGCAGGATTTCCCGCATCGTCTCCGTATAGGCCAGGGTTTTGGCCTGTTGCAGCCATTTTTCGAAACTCTCCTGATATTTTGCCAACTGCCTCAGCCAATCCGGGTTGCCGTCCAGAAAAAAATAGGTCAGGAAGCCCTTTTGCCTCAGCAGGGCGGCCTCCAACTCCTCCGCCGCCTGGAAGGAGGCCAGGTTCTTGTCGATGAGGGAGGTGAGCAGGGTGTCCGTGGCCTCGTTGTGCCACATCGTCACCAGGGCCCCCGCCAGGGTGGTGAGGACCAGAGCGGCCAGGATGAGAAGAATGCGGGCCCGCAGGGTGAGACGCTTCCACATGCCTGCATCATACCATAAAGGGATTCGTGAACAAGTAATCTTATAGGATGGCGGGAAGGGCCGACCAAACCGCTCCCCGGCGCCTCACTCCCCGTACATCACAAAGGCCGCCCAGAAATAGGGATGCCGGAGCGGGCCGGCCAGCAGGTTGAGCTTGGCGCCGCGCAGGGCTTCTTCCTTGGCCAGCCCGCGCCGGATCAGGTTCTCATAGAATTTTACCATGAGCTCCTTGGTGCCTTCGTCGCTCACGCTCCACAGACTGACCACCACCGCCGGGCTGCCCGCGTACATCACCGCCCGGGTCAGCCCCGTCACCCCCTCCCCCCGGGTGAAGGAGCCCAGGCCCGTCTGGCAGGCGGACAGCACCACCAGGTGCGCCCGGTATTTGCAGTTCATGATCTCCCCCAGGGTGAGGAAGCCGTCTTCAGGGCTGGCCGGGAGCTGGCTGAGGACGATGGCCTGAAAGTCGGCGTTGAGGATGCCGTGCGCCGCCAGGTGGATGTAGTCATACTGCTGCATGGCCGGGGCTTTGGCCACCTCCTCCCGGGCCTCCTGACGCAGCTTGACGGCCTGGGGATGGCGGTTCGCCTGGAAAATCCGGCTGATGCCGGCCACCTCTGCGCCGCTCCCCTCCAGGCGGCACAGGTTAATGCCGCCGGCCAGGGCCCTTTGGCACAGCGCCGACCGGTTCGGATCGCCGCCCTCCCCTCCCGCGCCGCCGTCCCGTTCAGGTCGCCGGCGCCGGAAATTTTCGTAGTCGTACACCGGGTCTCCCAGGCCGATGAAGCGGCGGCCCACCCCCGCCCGGGGCGGCTGGGTGCGGAGCAGGGCCAGGACCGTGGCGGACTGCACGTATTTGATACGGATCCGCTCCAGCAGGTATTCCGGGCCGTCTTTCCCCGGCACCACCAGCATCTCGAAGGGCAGCCGGGCCAGGATGCCGTCCGGCACGATGATCAAGGTCCGCTCCCCCAGCAGGTGCGCGAAGGGTTGGAGCAGGATCTCGTAAAGCTTTTGGGCCGGTGACGAATCGAAATCCCGGCTTCCTGCCGCCCGCTGCTGCACACTTTCCAGGAATCTGAGCACCTCTTCCTGCAATTCCCGGTCGCCGTCGGCCAGTCTGATGACCTCGCAGCCGGTGGTGGTGACGGCAAAGCCGTAGACGCCTTGGGGCGACAGAAAATATTCCAGCAGGATTTCGTCAGGCTTCAGGATTTTCTGCTGCAACTCGGTCAGGGCGATGGGTTTGGGATAGTGCACCGCGGCATAAAGGGGGTTTTGCAGGCGGATCTGTTTCTTGAGGTCCTCCAGCTCCCGGGCCAGGCGCTCCCCCCGGGCGCTGAGGTCGGCGATGCGGGGCTCCGGCAGCGGTTTTTCCTTGTGGGCCGCAGCTAGTTCCCGCGCCAGGCGGGCCAGGTTTCTTTCCAGCTCGTCCCGCTGCTTCTTGAGGGCCGGGGCAATGCCCTTTTCCAGGTTCACCCGCGCCTCCGCCAGCTGGTCGAGAAAGACCCGGGCCTTCGTGCTCTCCATGCAGTGAAAGGCCGGTTCAAGACGCCTTTGCCCCAGGAAGAACAGGGTGGCTTCCTCGTAGCGGTGATAGACCTTCTCCAGGAAGGCCTTTTTGAACTCCAGGAATCCCGCCTGGCTGCGCACCCTCTCCAGGCGGGCCAGGCCCTCCTGGTAGAGGCCGCCGGCCTCGTCCGCCCTGCCTTGGACGGCGCTGAGCCGGGCCAGGTGGAGCAGCGCCAGCCCCTCCATCTCCCGGTCGCCGATGCGTGCGGCCAACAGACGCATCTGCTCATAGTCCTGCCGGGCCTCTTCCCACCGCTGCCGGGGCTCGTGGAAGTGTCTGGCCCGGAGGCGGTGGGCCAGGGCCAGGGAGTAGAGGTCGCCCAACTCCTGCCACAGGGCCACCGCCTCCCGGAAGGTGGCCAGGCCTTCGGCGTCCTCGCCCAGGAGTCCCTGGGCCAGCCCCAGGTAATGGAGCGCCAGCCCCCGCCACTCCCTCTCCTGCATCACCTCGGCCATCTCCAGGGCCTCCCGTGCCCGGGACAGGGCGCACCGGTACTCCTGCACGGCCTCCTCGCCGCCGAGGAGCGTCCCCAGTTGACGGTGAATCAAAGACAGGGTGCGCAGCACGTAGCCCAGACGCCAGCGGTCGTCCACCTGCGCGGCCGCCGCCCGGGCCTGCTCCTCGTAATTTAGGGCCTCCCGCCAGAGTTTGGTGGCCTCCCGGGTGTTCTGGTCCACCATGGCCTGCTCCGCCAGTTCCACCAGGCAGAGCCCCAGGTGGTTCCAGGCCCTGGCCTGGGCCCGGGCCCGGGGCGCGGCGTCGGTGAGGCGGGCGGCCTGTTCCAGGGCCAGGCGGTGCTGCTCCATGGCCCGGCGGGGATCCCCCAGGCGGCGGTAGCAGAAGCCCAGATAATCATGGAATTGCGCCTGCTGAGCGGCGTCGCCCACCTCCTGGGCGTAGCGCAGGGCCTGGCGGTAATCCCGGTAGGCGGCCTCAAAATTGCCCAGGGCCACGTGCACGTCGCCCAACTGCCGCAGCGCCCGCCCGGTCTCCGGCCAGTCCTCGGGGGCGCGCAGCAGGGCCAGCGCCTGGCGATAAAAGGCCATGGCCTTCTCCTGGTCCTTCTCCCGCTCGCACACGTCCCCCAGGTCTATGAGAGCCCGGCCCTCCCCCAGGCGGTCGCCGTACTTCCGGGCAAATTCCAGGGCCATCTGATGGTGCAACCTGGCCCCGTGGTAATTCCCCAGGCGCCGGTCGGCCTGGCCCAGGTAATGGAGCATCTCGCTCTCCCCCAGCGCGTCGCCCAGGCCGGAATATGCAATCCGGGTGGCGCCCCCCCACTCCCCCACATCACCGTAGCGACCCTGGTCGAAGGCGGTGCGGATTCGTGCCGTGTTTTCGTCGCCCTCTACCTTGCGTTGGTGCTGTTCCGGCGTCCAGGCGCGGGAGCGCTGGACCTGACGGGTCAGAAACGCGGAGCGGGACAGACGGCTCAGGGTTGCCGCCACCAGGAGCGTTTGCCCGGCGCCGGCCGCGTCCTTCTCCACGACCTGGCGGGAATACTCCTGCAGCCAGGCCAGCACCAAGGGCCGCCACAGTTGCGGGTGGGCCTGGGTCAGGCGGCGCATCCGGGCGCCGTCCCTGTGCGTGAGCGCCCGGGTGAACTGCTCCCGAAAGGCCGCAAAGTCCAGCTGAGCAGGCGGCGGCGCCGAACCCTGCGCCAGCAGGGGAAAAAGCCCGAGCAACAGCAGGGCCATCATGGTAAACATGGCATACCGCCGAAAATTGACGGGGGAGAAAAACCCAAATGCTCCGATCATGAAGGATAACCCCCGGATGAGGTCAGGGCTTGAACAGGTTCTCGTCGCTCCCTTCTATGCCCATATTACCATAACGATTGACGATGAAACGGATTCTGCGTCTCGGCATGATTAATTTTTCACGCAAAGTCGCAAAGATGCAAAGATAAGGTGACATTCCACACGCAGAACCCAGAACCAAAAACCCGAAACCTGACACCTGGCACCTGGCACCTGACACCTCCCCCGCCCCGGTTGGAAAAAACTTGACAATCCCCCGCCAGCGCGATATGACCAGGTGGTCACATGAAGCAATCGCCTTCTCTCATCGGCCCGTCGGGCGAGGAAACGGTCCTCCCCACCTTTCTCAACCTGCCCCCGGACAAACGGGAGCGGGTGGTGGAGGCGGCCTTGGTCGAATTCGCCGACAAGGGCTATCAGCAGGCCTCGCTGAACACCATCGTGGCCGCCTCCGGCATCGCCAAGGGCTCCATCTATCAGTATTTTCGAGATAAGAAGGGGTTTTTCCTCTATCTTTTCGATTTCGCCGTGGCGCGGGTGCGCCGCACCCTGGTGCAGGTCAAGGAGGCTTCGGCCCACCAGGACTTCTTCACCCGCCTGGAAAAGTCGCTTTTGGCCGGGGTGGAGTTCATCCGCCGCCATCCGCGCATCTACGGCATTTATCTGAAAATCCTCTTTGACCGCCACGTGCCCCGGCGGGACGAGCTGCTGCGCGCCGTGCGCCGGTTCGCCGCGGATTACCTGGGCTCTCTGCTGCGCCAGGGCATGGCCCGGGGGGAGGTGCGGGCCGACCTGCCCGAAGGCACCGCGGTCTTTATCCTGGACGCCCTCTTGGACCGCTTCCTCCAGGCCGCCTCGGTGCCGGCCTTCGACGTCGCCCTGGACCTGGACCGGGCCGCCTCCCCGGAGTTGGAGCAGCGCATCCGGGAACTGGTGGATATCCTGCGCCGCGGCCTGGCCCGGTAATTTTTTTGACCGCCATATGACCACCCGGTCATAGAAACTAGGAGCTTACCCCATGGCCCGACTCGATTTTTGCACCGACCCCCGTCTCCTCCCCATTCACGACAAGGTCCTGGCGGAGGAGCGTCTGTCCTTCGAAGACGGCTGCACCCTGTATGACACCACGGACCTGCTGGGCCTGGGGTATCTGGCCAACCTGGTGCGGGAGCGCCGGCACGGCCACCGGGCCTATTATATTTACAACCAGCATCTCAATTATTCCAACGTCTGCGTCAACGGCTGCCGCTTCTGCGCCTTCGGCAAGGAGGCGGGCGATCCGCTGGCTTACGAAATGACGCTGGAGCAGGTGTTCCAAAAGATCCGGGAGCGCCTGGCCGAGCCCATCACCGAAATCCACATCGTCGGCGGTCTCCACCCCACCCTGCCCTTCGCCTATTATCTGGACATGCTCCGGGGCATCAAGGCCCTCCGCCCCGAGGTGCACCTCCAGGCCTTCACCGCGGTGGAAATCGCCCATCTGGCGGAGATGGCCGGCCTGTCCATAGCCGAGACGCTGGCGGCCCTGAAGGAGGCCGGCCTGGGCTCCCTCCCCGGCGGCGGCGCCGAGGTCTTCAGCCCCCGCATCCGCCGGATGCTGTGCCGGAAAAAACTCTCTGCCGAAGGCTGGCTCAGCGTCTGCCGGACCGCGCACCGCCTGGGCCTCAAAACCAACGCCACCATGCTCTACGGCCACCTGGAGACCGTGGAGGAGCGGGTGGACCATCTGGTGCGCCTGCGGGAGGCCCAGGATGAAACGGGCGGCTTCGTCACCTTCATCCCCCTGGCCTTTCATCCCCGGAACACCGATCTGCCCCATCTCCAGGAGACCACGGGCTTCGACGACCTCAAGAACCTGGCCGCGGCCCGGCTCATGCTGGACAATTTTCCCCACATCAAGGCCTTCTGGATCATGATCGGCCCCAAAATCGCCCAGTTGTCCCTGTCCTTCGGCGCCGACGACATCGACGGCACGGTCATGGAGGAGCGCATCACCCATATGGCCGGGGCCCAGACGGCCCAGGGGATGACCCGGGGGGAGCTTTTGCATCTCATCCGCCAGGCGGGCCGGGAGCCGGTGGAGCGGGACACCCTGTACAATGTAATTCCTTCCTAACCCTACTATGGGGAATTGCTGGTTAACCGTTGACAAAAACTGACAAATCCCCCCTGACCCCCCCCTTTAGAAAAGGGGGGAATGAAAGGACTTTTGAGCTACTTAACGTAGTAGGACTAAAGGCGGCCATGCAGCTTCTCATCGATAAAACCGCGGCCGGGGGGCGCCTGACCCCGGAGGAAGGCCTGGCCCTCTTTGCCCTGGATCTGCTCACCCTGGGCCGCCTGGCCCACCGGCGCCGCCGCCGCCTGCATCCCGAACCCGTGGTCACCTACGTGGTGGACCGCAATATCAATTACACCAATATCTGTGTGTCAGGCTGCCGCTTCTGCGCCTTTTACCGGCCGCCGGGGCACCCCGAGGGCTATGTGCTGCCATGGCAGGAACTGGCCCGCAAGCTCGAGGAAACCAGGGCCCTGGGCGGCGCCGGGGTGTTGCTGCAGGGGGGCCTCAATCCTGACCTGACCCTGGACTTCTACACCGATCTGGCGGCCTTCATCCGGGGCTTCGGCCTCCACCTGCACGGCTTTTCCCCCCCGGAAATCGTTTACCTGGCCGAAATGAGCAGCCTGGGGGTGGTGGGCGTGCTGCGGCGCCTGAAGGCCGCGGGCCTGGGCTCCATCCCCGGCGGCGGCGCGGAGATTTTAGTGGACCGGGTGCGCCGGGAGATTTCCCCCCGCAAATGCACCACAGACCAATGGCTGGCGGTGATGGAGACCGCGCACGGCCTGGGTCTGCGCACCACCGCCACCATGATGTTCGGCCACCGGGAGACCCTGGCCGAACGGGTCGAGCACCTGACCCACATCCGTGAGTTGCAGGACCGCACCGGGGGCTTCACCGCCTTCATCCCCTGGAGCTTCCAGCCCGGGGCCACCGCCCTGGGGGGCCAGGCCGCGGACGTGGTGGACTATCTCAAAACCCTGGCCGTGTCCCGGCTTTTTCTGGACAACGTGGAGCACCTCCAGGTGTCCTGGGTCACCCAGGGCGCCAAGGCGGCGCAGGTGGCCCTGGCCTTCGGGGCCGACGACTTCGGCTCCACCATGATCGAAGAAAACGTGGTGGCCGCCACCGGCGTGGGTTTTCGGCTGTCCCGGGAGGACATGGTGCGGCTCATTACGGACGCCGGGTATACGGCCCGGCAACGGGACCAGATTTACCGGGTGGTGAGAGATACGGGCGTAGAGCCGGAGGGATGAGCACAACCCTCGTTCCCAAGCTCCTGCTTGGGAACGCCCTTGCCCCCGAAGCTCCTGCTTCGGGACTGCGGGGGTGGCGGGCACGGATCTGGGCGACCCCTTGCCCCCTCCCTCAAATAAATCCGAATCGACCATGCACCAGCCTATTCATCTGGCCGTCATCGCCCGGGTGGGGGCGCACCGGGATTTCCTGGAGCGGGGTCTGCCGCGCCTGGACGTCCTGACTCCGGACACGCCCTTCGGCCTAAGCAACCCCATCCATATTTTCGAGTATCAGGGGCTGCGATTCGCCGTCCTGTCCCGCCATGGCGAGGAGGGCTATCAGGTGTCCGCGCCCTTCGTGAATGACCGGGCCAACCTCTACGCCCTGAAATCCCTGGGCATTGCCAAAATCCTGGCCTGGTGCGCCCCGGGGGCCATCAACCCCGCCATGGCGCCCGGCCACCTGGTGGCGCCCCACGACATTCTGGACGAAGGGGACCGGGCCCCCCGCACCTTTTTCGAAAACCGGGGGCCGGGCTTTGTGCGGCAAAACCCGGTGTTCTGCCCGGAACTGCGGGGCCGGCTCCTGATGACTCTGGCGGAGGGCCCCTTCCCGGTGCACGATCGCGCCGTTTACGTGGCCACCACCGGCCCCCGCCTGGAAACCGTGGCAGAGATCAACAAGTTCCGCCTCCTGGGGGGCGACCTGGTGGGCATGACCCTGGTCCCCGAGGTCTTCCTGGCCCGGGAGCTGGAATTCTGCTACACGGCCCTGTGCTACGTGGTCAATTATGCCGAAGGGGTGCTGGACCGGCCCTACGAGCCCGGGGTGCTCTTCGAGGGCCTGGCCACGCCCGCGGAACTGGCGGCCGTGCGCCGCGTGGAGGCCGCCTTTGCCGAAGTGGCGCTGGCCCTGCTCCCCCATCTGGCCGCCACGCCCCGCCACTGCCCCTGTCCCCGCCTCATGGAGCGCTACCGGCTGCGGGGTGATCTGGGGAAGGATTGGCGCACGTGGTTCCCGTAATCATCCACCGGGCCGGTTGGGTGGCGCCGGTGACGGCCCCCCTCATCAACAACGGCGCCGTGGCCGTGCAGGGCAGCCGCATCCTGGAGGTGGGGCCCGCCGCGGAGGTGGTCCGCCGCCGGCCCGAGGGCCGGACGTTGGATCATGGGGACGGGGTGATCCTCCCGGGGCTGGTAAACTGCCACGTGCACCTGGAATTTTCGGCCCTCCAGGGGCGGGTCCCCCCGCAATTGCGCCTGGGCGACTGGCTGGTGGCCGCGGTCACCGCCCTGTTTCTGACGCCTACCGAGGACCTGCACGCCGGCATGGTGCAGGCCTTGGGTGAACTGCGGGCTCACGGCACGGTCCTGCTGGCCGAATGGAGCAATACCGGCGCCAGCCTGTCGCTTCTCCGGGAAAGCGGCCTGGCTTTTCATTATTTCTACGAATGTCTGGGCTTCCATCTCCGGGGCCAGGCTCCTCTGGAGGAAGATTTCCCCGTTTTTGCCGAGCCGCCGGCCGCCGCCGCCCATTTCGCCGCCGCCGCCCATGCCCCCTACTCCGTCTCGCCGGACCTGTTCCGCCGGGTGGCCGCCTGGAACCGCGCCCACGGCCGCACGGGCGCGGTCCACCTGGCCGAATCCCGGGAGGAGCTGGATTTTTTGAACACCGGGGGCGGGTTTTTCCGGGACCTTCTCGTCCGGCTGGACCGCTGGCAGGAGGATTTCATCCCCCCCCGCTGCTCCCCGGCGCAATATCTGGAAAGGCTGGGGTTCTGGGAGCCCCACACCCTGGCGGTGCACGGCATCTGGCTGGATGAGGCCGACCGGGAGCTCCTGGCCCGGCGCCGGGTCCGGGTGGTGCTCTGCCCCCGCTCCAATCTGCACACCGGCGCGGGCTTTCCCGATCTCCCGGCCTTGCTGCGGGCCGGCGTGCCTCTGGCCCTGGGCACCGACTCTCTGGCCAGCAACGCCGACCTCAACCTCTTCGGCGAAATGCTGGCCCTGCACGAGCGCTATCCCCACATCCCCGGGGAGACGCTCCTGGCCCTGGGCGCCCTGCATGGGGCCCAGGCCCTGGGCCGGGAGGAAGAATTCGGCAGCCTGGAGCCCGGCAAAACCCCGGGCCTGGTGTTCGCGCCCCTGGGGCCCAACGCCGAGGTGTGGCCCGACCTGTTCCGTTGCGGCGCCGCCGGCTCTGTCAGGCGATTGCCCGAAACCCACGAGGAAGGCTGATATGCACACCAAACCCCGTATGGGGCGTATCCGCTATATCAACGTGCTGCCCATCTACCACGCCATCGACCTGGGGCAGGTGGCCGACGGCTTCCACCAGGTGGCGGGGACCCCGGCGGAGTTGAACCAGGCCCTGTCCGACGGCCGCCTGGACCTGAGCGCCATCTCCTCTTTGGAGTATGGCCGCCACTTCCGGCGCTATTTCCTGCTGCCCCACCTGTCCATCAGCACCCGGGGCGATGCGGGCAGCGTGCTCTTCTTCAGCCGCCTGCCCTTTGACCGCCTGGAAAGCCAGGACGTGCTCCTGAGCGCCGGCTCCGCCACCTCCCAGGCCCTGCTCAAGGTGATCTTAAGGGAACAGTACGGCTGCCGGCCCTGCTACCGGGTCGGCCCGGTGGGGGACGGCTTTGACCCTGACTGCGCTGCGCTGCTGGCCATCGGCGACGAGGCGTTGCGCCTTAAGGCCGCCAGCCGTGCGCCTTATGTCATGGACCTGGGCCGGGCCTGGCACGACCTCACCGGCCTGCCCTTCGTCTTCGGCGTCTGGGCCGTGCGCCGGGATTTTTGCGCCCGCCACCCCCAGACCGCCCGCACCCTGCACCGCACCCTGGTGGAGGCCAAGAACCTGGGCCTGGCCGACCTTCCGGAAATCTGCCGCCGGGCGGCGGACGTGGTGCCCCTGACCCAGCCGGAGCTGCTGGCCTATTTCCACCGTCTGAACTACGACCTGGACGGCGCCCAACTGGAGGGCCTGACCGCCTTTTTCTCGGCCCTGCACCGCCTGGGCGAACTGCCGGAAATGCCGGCATTGGAGTTTTTGGAATAATGAGATGGGGGGGCCGGGTCATGGCCCTGAAGAGCCTCCCCCTCCCCCCATAAATCTTTCCAACGGAGACCACCATGGGCTACGACAGCCTGCAGCATTTTGTCAAGGTACTGGAAAAACAGGGAGAACTGCAGCGCATCCAGGCGCCGGTGAGCCCGCATCTGGAAATCACCGAGATCACCGATCGGGTCTGCAAGCGGGGCGGCCCGGCCCTGCTCTTTGAGAACGTCCCCGGCTTTGACATGCCGGTGCTGATGAACGCCTTCGGCTCCCTGCGCCGCATGTGCCTGGCCCTGGAAGTGGGCAGCCTGGAGGATATCGCCGCAGAAATCCTGAGCTTTCTGGAAGCCGAAGCCCCGGACACTCTCATCAAAAAGCTCAAGATGCTGCCCAAGCTCGCGCGCCTGGCCAACATCTTTCCCCGCAAGGTGAGCCACGCGCCCTGCCAGGAGGTGATCCTGCGGGGCGAGGAGGTGGACCTCACCAAAATCCCGGTCCTCACCTGCTGGCCCGGCGACGGCGGCCCCTTCCTCACCCTGCCCGCGGTCATCACCCACCACCCGGAGACGGGCAGGCGCAACGTGGGCATGTATCGCCTCCAGGTCTATGACCGGAACACCACGGGCATGCATTGGCACCGGCACAAGGGCGGCGCCCAGCACTATCGGGTGGCCGAAGCCCGCCGCGAGCGCCTGCCCGCGGCGGTGGCCGTCGGCCCTGACCCCGCGGTCACCTATGCCGCCACCGCGCCCCTCCCTGAAGACCTGGACGAAATGATCTTCGCCGGGTTCCTGCGTCAGGCGCCGGTGGATCTGGTCCCCTGCGTCAGCGCGCCGTTGTTCGTCCCGGCCAATTCCCAAATTGT
Organism: Deltaproteobacteria bacterium; assembly: GCA_016874975.1. GTDB lineage: Bacteria > Desulfobacterota > Desulfobaccia > Desulfobaccales > 0-14-0-80-60-11 > VGSQ01. Next base: position 2,716 of record VGSQ01000029.1, on the reverse strand, counting down.
CCTGGAAGGTTATCTCGAGCCCGGCGAACGCCGCGTAGAGGGCCCCTTCGGCGACCATACCGGCTACTATTCCCTGGCCGATGAGTACCCGGTGTTCCATGTCACCACCCTGACCCGGCGCCGGGAGGCCGTTTATCCCGCCACCATCGTAGGCCGGCCGCCCATGGAGGACTGCTTCATGGCCAAGGCCACGGAGCGCATCTTCCTGCCCCTCATCAAAAAGACCCTGCCGGAAATCGTAGATATGAACCTGCCCGTGGAGGGCGTCTTCCACAACCTGGCCTTCATCAGCATCGACAAGCGCTACCCCGGCCACGCCCGCAAGGTGATGCACGCCCTGTGGGGCCTGGGGCAGATGATGTTCTGCAAGATCATCGTCATCTACGACAAGGAAGTGGACGTGCAGGACCTGGGGCACGTGCTGTGGCGGCTGGGCAACAACATCGACCCCCGGCGGGACGTGGTCTTCGTGGACGGCCCCGTGGACGCCCTGGACCACGCCTCGCCGCTGCCCCACTACGGCTCCAAGATGGGCATCGACGCCACCCGCAAGTGGCCCGAAGAGGGGTTCACCCGGGAATGGCCGGAGGTCATCGAAATGGACCAGGAGGTGGTGCGCAAAATCGACGCGCTCTGGCCGCAGCTGGGGCTGCCGTGAAGCGCTACGTCGTCGCCCTAACCGGGGCCAGCGGCATGATCTATGCACGGGAGGTGCTGGCCTACTTCGGCGCCCGGCCGGACCTGGAGCTGCACGTCATCGCCTCGGCCGCGGCCCGCCAGGTGCTGGCCCTGGAGCTGGACGCGGCCCTGGAGGACGTGCTGCCAGCAGGGGCGCGCCTCCACCCGGAAACCGACTTCGCCGCGCCCCTGGCCAGCGGCTCCTTCCGGGCCCAGGGGCTGGTGGTGGTCCCCTGCACCATGGGGACGCTGGGGGCCATCGCCCAGGGGCAGTCCCTGAACCTCATCCACCGGGCCGCAGACGTCTTTCTGAAAGAACGGCGGCCCGTCATCCTGGTGGTGCGGGAGACGCCCTTGAACCTCATCCACCTGCGCAACATGACCGCCGCGGCCGAAGCCGGGGCCGTCATCTTCCCGGCCATGCCCTCCTTTTACCACCGCCCGGAGAACCTGACGGACCTGGCCCGGAATTTCGCGGGGCGCATCCTGGACCACCTGGGCCTGGAGCACCGGCTCACGCATCGCTGGGGCGAGGAGGGATGAAGAGGTGTCAGGTGTCAGGTGTCAGGTTTTGGAGACGTAATGTCGGGGGATGGATGGGTCGGCAGGGCGGGCTCTGCCCGCCGCCATGCCCTGCCACCCCGGTTTCCAAGCTCCTGCTTGGGAACCCAAGTGCCCGGCAAGCTCTGTCTAGGGAAATTTCCTTATCCCCCTCTCCCCCTGCGGGGGAGAGGGCTGGGGTGAGGGGAGAACTTTTCATGCTTTGCGGATGAGCCCAAGGGTCATGAGTAAGTGTCTTGAAGAGTTGTTTCGTAGGGTGCGCACCGCGCACCATCGGCTGGGCCTGGCGGCTGGCAGAGACGCCCGCCACACCGGCCTTTCATGGGTTGCGGGTAGGCCAAAGGGCCATGCGAGACTGCTTGGCAACAAGAGATGAGGCGGAGTGGACAAGGTGCACGGAAAGTCTATGATTACGCAGATCAAAATCCTGCTCGACATGATCAAGATCGAGCACACGGTCTTTGCGCTCCCCTTCGCCTTCATGGGGGCGCTGCTGGCGGCCCGGGGGCTGCCCGGCGGGCGCCAGGCCTTTTTTATCCTGCTGGCCATGGTGGGGGCCCGGAGCGCCGCCATGGCCTTCAACCGCCTGGTGGACGAGCCGTTTGACGCGCAAAATCCCCGGACCAAAGATCGGGCCCTGCCCCGAGGCCTCGTCAGCCGGGGCGCCACAGTGATGTTCATCCTGGCCAGCGCCGCGCTGTTTATCTTCGCGGCCGCCCGACTCAACCGCCTCTGTCTGCTGCTCTCGCCCCTGGCATTGGGCTGGGTGTTCTTCTATTCCTATACGAAGCGCTTTACGGCGCTCTCCCACCTGGTGCTGGGGGCAGGGCTGGCCATCGCTCCGGCCGCAGGCTGGCTGGCCGTGCGGGGCGACCTCACCCTCACGCCCCTGGCCCTGTCCGCGGCGGTGCTCTTCTGGGTGGCGGGCTTCGACGTGCTCTATTCCCTTCAGGACGACGAGTTCGACCGCAGGGCCGGCCTCTTCTCCCTCCCCAGCCGCCTGGGCCGGGCCCCGGCCATGCGCATGGCGCTCCTCTTCCACCTCCTGGCTGCGACGGGCTTTCTCCTCACCGGATGGCTGGCCGGGCTGGGCCTCCTCTATTTCACCGTGGCCGCCCTGACCGCCCTCCTCCTGTTCCTGGAGCACCGGCTCATTTCGCCCACGGACCTGTCGCGTCTCAACCACGCCTTCTTCACGGTGAACGGCCTGGTGGGCATCCTTCTGGGCGCGGCCACCCTGTTCAGCGTGTGGCCGTGAGGAGAACGAAGGGGGTTTTAGGTTTTGGGTTTTGGGCAGTGGTGTCTGAAAGAGCTCTTGAAGTTGCCGGATCTTAACCCTACAACGACAATTTGATTGCTTTGAATCCTGATCTATGCTAACCTGCCCTGAATGAACCTCATCAAGGATAAGGGGGGCAGGGTATGGTTCCAAAAGGACGGCTGGACGGAGAAGTGTTTGCTATTCCCCAATTTACCC
>VGSQ01000028.1 GCA_016874975.1 Deltaproteobacteria bacterium | reverse complement strand
CTTCCATCATCAGGCCGACTACATAGCAGCGCGCCAATTCCCGGCCTTCCAAGCGGCGGAAATAGGGAGCATAGGGAGCCAAGTAATCGGCGATATCCGGAAAGATAACCTTCTTGGACATGGAGATGACATAATACAGAATCCCTTAAAAATATAAGATAATCTGTCGGAGTAGTATTAATCGTGAAGGGGGGACACCGGAGGGCGAGCGTGCCACCTAAGACGTGAAAATCTCTTGCCAAAAGGTAGAGCAGGCGCCCTCGCCTGCTCTTTCAGGGAACAGCCGGGGCGGCTGGGCTAGGTTTTTTCATCACCGCGGCCGGCCCTCGTCAGGAAGATGGGCGCACCGGCCCCTTCCCCTCCCCACAATCTTTCAAGCCCCCCCGGCAAACCCCGGGGCGCTCGACCTCAGACCACCTCGGCCCCCATGACCCGGGCCATGTGCTTCAGGGCGAAGGCGTGGGCCTCGGGGTCGAAATCGGCCACCCCTTGCCGGTACACCAGGGCCGGTATGTCCCGGTCGAACAATTCCTTCACGGTCTCCAGGACGCAGATGGAGGTGCACACCCCGGTCACCGCCACGCGTCCCACCGCCTCCCGGCGCAGCAGGTCCTCCAGGCCGGTGCGGTGGAAACAGCTGTAGCGGGTCTTCTCCACCCGGCGGTCTCCCGGGCGGGGGGTGAGCTCCGGGATAATCTCCGCCCCCCAGGTGCCCTTGACCGCGTGGGGGGGGAAAAAGCGGAACTCCCGGTCGTCCGGGGCGTGGGCGTCGCAGACGAAGACCACCAGGCCTCCCGAGGCCCGGAACTCCCCTCTCTTGCGGTCGATGAAAGGGATGATGCCCCGCGCCTGCGGACCCACGTACAGGGCGCCGCCCGGGTCCAGGAAATCATTGAGCATGTCGGCGATGATGAGGCCCTCTCTGCCCATTGCGGTTCTCCTGCCTGCCGGTTGGGAAGCGGGGGGTCGCCGCACCTTCCTGCCGAGCCGGCCAAAAAACCTCACGGAAAAATTCCGGCGGAGATTTTCCTGCGCGCATTGTATCATAATCATAACAACAGAAAAAAGGCTGGGGGACAGGCGCCGGCTTCTCATCCACCCCCCGCGGCCCGGCTCGGGGGCCAAGGCGGGAGCAGGCGGCCGGGGCGCCCACGGAGAGAAGATTTATGGGCTTCTTCGAAACTTTTGTGGCCTGGCGGCTGCTCTGGGGGGTGCGGCGGCAGAAAGGCTTCATTTCCCTGTCCACGTTGATCTCCGTCGCCGGGGTGGCCGTGGGGGTCATGGCCCTCATCGTCGTCATCGGCGTCATGACCGGCTTCGTCCGGGACCTGAAGCGCAAGATCCTCAGCGTCAACGCGCACATCATCGTGCTGCAGCGGGGCGCCAGTCTGCCCGACGACACCCCTCTCGTCCGGGAACTCACCCAGGTGCCCGGCGTGGTGGCCGCCACCCCCTTCATTTACACCCAGGTGATGCTGTCCGCGCCGGGCAACATCACCGGCGGAGTGCTCCGGGGCATGGACCTGAAGACCATTCTGGCGGGCGGCCCCCCGGCCCTGCAGGTGGTGCAGGGGAGCTTCGCGGACCTGGCCGACGCCACGCCCGACGCCGCCCCCCGGGTGGCCATCGGCAATGAAATGGCCGCCAGCCTCAAGCTGGCCGTGGGGGATTACCTGAACGTCATCTCCCCCCTGGGGAGCGCCACCCGCCAGGGCCGGATGCCCCTGCGTCAATCCTTCCGGGTGACCGCCATCTTCCACGCCGGCATGTACGAGTTCGACAACCGCCTGCTCTTCGCCAGCATCCCCCGGGTGCAGGAATTTTTGGGCCTGGGCCGGCAGGTGACGGGGCTGGAACTCCAGGTGGCGGACATCGAGCAGGCCGACCGGGTGGCCGCGGCCGTGGAGCAGAAGCTGGGCCCCTCCTTCCTGGTGCGGGACTGGCTCACCATGAACCGCAACCTCTTCACCGCCATCCAGTTGCAGAAGGCGGTGCTGTTCATCATCCTCACCCTCATCATCCTGGTGGCCGCCTTCGGCATCGCCAGCACCCTGTTCATGATGGTGATGCGCAAGACCAGGGAAATCGCCATCCTGAAATCCATGGGGGCCACGCGCCGGAGCATCATGAGCATTTTCGTGGTCAACGGTCTGATCATCGGCGCCATCGGCACCTCGGTGGGGCTGGCCCTGGGCCTGCTGCTGGGGGCCCTGCTGGAGAAGTACGAATTCGTCAAGCTGCCGAAAGACATCTATAATCTGTCCACCCTGTCGGTGGATATCCAGGCCTGGGATATCCTGCTCATCGTGGGCGCGGCCCTGAGCATCAGCTTCCTGGCCACCCTCTACCCCTCCTGGAAGGCCTCCCGCCTGGACCCGGTGGAAGCCATCCGGTATGAATGAGGCAAAGGGCAGGGGGGGCAATGCACCGTCCTCCCCCCTGGCCCCCTGCCTCACAAAAAAAATCCCATCAGCCCCCGGCCAGGGTGGGTTTGCTCCCCCGCCCCGTGAACTTTTTGCTATACATCGGGTTAAGGGTAAATTATAATTTTCACAAGGACTACTTCACCCTATGAGATGCCGGATCGTCTGATGACAGACCTGAATATTTTGATCGGCGGGGCCGCCGGTCAGGGCGTGCACTCCATCAGCCTGCCCCTGGGCAAGGCCCTGGTGCGCCACGGTTTGCGGGTGCACATGCTCCAGGATTACCAGTCCCGCATCCGGGGCGGGCACCTCTTCAACGTGCTGCGGGTGGGCGAGGCCTCCCTCCTCTCCCCTCGGGAAGGGGTGGACCTTTTGGTGGCCTTGAACCAGGAGACGGTGGCGCTGCACCGGGAAGAGCTGTCTCCGCCGGGGCTCATCATTTACGATGTAGAGCAGGTCAAGGAGGTGCCCGCCGGGGTTCCCTCCCTGGGTCTCTCCCACGAGACGCTGTTGCCCGGCGCGGCCGCGGGGGAGATCGCCCTGAACGCGGGCGCCGCCGGGGCCATTCTGGGTCTGTTGGGGGTTCCGGTGGAGGGCCTGGCCGGCCTGCTGGAGGCCACCTTCGCCGACAAGGGGCCTGAGGTGGCGGCCTGGAACCGCGCCGCCGCCCAACGGGGCCATGAAATGGCCCGGGAGCGCCAGTCCCCCTTCGATTTCAGCCGCGTCTCGCCGCCCCCATCCCCCCGGCTGCTGCTCAGCGGCCACGAAGGCATGGCCCTGGGGGCCCTGGCGGCGGGGCTCAATTTCATCTGCGGCTACCCCATGACCCCCTGGACCAGCCTGTTCAACGCGGTGAGCCTGCGCGCCGCCCGGTGGGGGGTGGTGGTGGAGCAGACCGAGGACGAAATCGCCGCCATCAACATGGCTCTGGGCGCCTCTTTTGCCGGGGCCCGGGCCCTGACCGGCACCTCGGGGGGCGGCTTCTGCCTCATGACCGAGGGCGTGGGCCTGGCGGCCATGACGGAGACCCCCCTGGTGGTGGTAGTGGCCATGCGGCCCGGCCCCAGCACGGGGCTGCCCACCCGCACCGGGCAGGGCGACCTCGGCTTCGTGCTGAGCGCCGGCCAGGACGACTCGCCCCGGGCCTTGTTCACCCCGGGCACCCCGGCCCAGGGATACGCCCTGATGGTGCGGGCCCTCAATTTCGCCGACAAATACCAGTTGCCCGTCTTCATCCTCACGGACCAGTATTTCGGGGACAGCCAGGTCACCCACGAGGCCGACGAGTTTCCGCCCGCCGCGGTGGAGCGTTTCCTGGACGGGGGCGCAAAGGCCGGGTATGAGCGCTACGCCCTGAGGGAGAGCGGGATTTCCCCCCGGCGCCTGCCGGGCTTCGGGCCGGGCCTGGTGGTGGCCGATTCCGACGAGCACACCCCGGACGGCCACCTCACCGAGGACCTGGAAGTCCGGGTCAAGATGCACGAGAAACGGCTGCGCAAGCTGGAGGGCCTGCGGGGGGAATTGTCCGGCATCACTGCGGCCGGGCCGGCGGACGCGCCCCTGGCCCTGGTCTGCTGGGGCTCCACCCTGGGGCCCGCGGCGGAGGCCGTCTCCCGCCTCAATGCCGAGAACACCCCGGTGCGCCTGGTGCATCTGAGCGAATTGTGGCCCTTCCCCCGGCAGGCGGTGGCCTCGGTCCTGGCCGGCGCCCGGAAACTGGTGGTGGTTGAGGGGAACGCCTGCGGCCAGCTCAACCGGCTCCTCCGTCAGGAGACCGGTTTGGCGGCCGACCACCTGGTGCTGCGATACGACGGCCGGCCCTTCACCCCGGAATACCTCCTCCGGGGCCTGGCCGGCGTGGTGTGAGGCGCCCATGCTGCCCCTGGACCTCTATCAGGGAATCGAGTCCGCCTGGTGTCCGGGCTGCGGCAATTTCGCCATGCTCAAGGCCTTCAAGCAGGCCCTGGCGGAGCTGGAGATCCGTCCCGAACAGATTCTGCTGGTGTCGGGGATCGGCCAGTCCAGCAAATTCCCCCATTATCTCCGATGCCACACCTTCAACGGCATTCACGGCCGCACCCTGCCGGTGGCCACCGGCGTGCGCCTGGCCAACCCCGGACTGCGGGTGGTGGCCGTGGCCGGGGACGGCGACTGCTACGGGGAGGGGGGGAACCACCTGCTGGCCGCGTTCCGGCGCAACCCCGACGTCACCCTGGCGGTGCACAACAACCAGGTCTACGGCCTCACCAAGGGACAGGCGTCGCCTACCAGCGATCAGGGTTTCAAGTCGCTCATCCAGCCGGCGGGGGTGCCTTATCCGCCCATGCACGCCCTGGCGCTGGCGGTGGCCCAGGACTGCTCCTGGGTGGGCCGGGGCTTTGCCGGGGCGGCGGACCACCTGAAGGACCTTTACAAACAGGCCTTGGGCCACCGCGGCTTTGCCCTGCTGGAGGTGCTGCAGCCCTGCGTCTCCTTCAATAAGGTGAACACCTACGACTGGTACCGGCAGCGGGTCTACCGGCTGGATGAAGTCCCGGATTATGACCCGGAAAACGAGGCGGCGGCCTATCTGAAGGCCAAGGAGTGGGGGGAGCGCATCCCCATCGGCGTGATCTATCGCCGCCCCCGGCCCCTGCTGGAGGACGCCTTCCCGGCGCTGGCGGCCGGTCCTTTGGCGCAGCAGGTGGTCCCCCGGCCGGTGGCGGAAATGTTGACGGACTTTGCTTGACAAAGGGCGGAAGGTGTGATATTTCGCCTTCCGCTATGTGAAGATTTTCGCATATTGCCTGCCAAGATGGACGAGGAGATGACCCATGACGCAGAAAACCTCCTGGGAAATTCTGCATGAGCCGAACCACATCATCCTCTGGGATGAATACAAAAGCAGCATGGAGCTGATCATCTATCTGCTGACCTTTGCGGTGGAGATCGGCCTCACCTTTGTTTTGGCCCTGCTTTACCTGAGAGGCTGAGCCGGCGCGGCCGGCGGTTTCCTGGAGAAAATATTTTCCAGATTGACGAGCGAAGCCGCCGGGATTAAGCTAAAATAAAGGATGAGAGTAATATTTTTCCGGCCCGACTTCTCCCAGCGGGCAAGAAACCCCATTGAAGCAACCCGGAGGAGGAACCCACCGTTCCTGGGGGTTACCTTGAGACGTCGGCGCGGCAGTCCGGCCGGTCAGGGGACCGTGTGGGCGGCTCAGGGAGGTATGGGAGATTATGAGCAATGAGTTGTTAGCCCCTGGCGGCAGCCTGGAAATGGTGGATGCGGTCTTCGCCCATGGCGCCGACGCCGTCTATGTGGGCGCCAAGGGCTTCAGCCGCAGGAAGTGCGCCTGGGAACTGGAAGACAGCCGGATCGGCCAGGCGGTGGAGATTGCCCGGGGATACGGCGGCAAGGTGCGGGTGGCCCTGAATGCCGAGGTGCCCCCGGAAAACCTGGCCCTGGCCCTGAAGAAGGTGGAGAAGTACGCCCGCTTCGGCGCTGAAGGGGTGATCGTCAAGACGCCTGCACTCATGCAGGAGGTGCATCGGCTTTTCCCCGGGCTCGTCATCCATGCCAGCGTCGGCTGCAATATCCGGACCAAAGAGGAGATGGCGCGCTTCAAAGAGTACGGGGCCACGCAACTGGTGGCGTCCACCGAAATCAACACGGTGGAGAAGTTGAGCCGCTTCAAGCGGGAAGCCGACGAGTCGGGTCTGCTCACCGAAGTGCTGGTGCACGGCAACCGCTGCATCGGCGGCGTGGGCAACTGCCTCTTCCATGAACTCATCGCCGACAGCTATGTCCGCAAGGTGTACTGCGACGAGGACGGCAATGAAATTGTGGAGTATGAAGGCTGGCCCGACCGCAGCGGCAGTTGCTTCCGCCTCTGCCTGCTCACCGACGAACAGCGCCACAGGGTTTTGGGCAACCGGGGCCACGGCCGGGAATTCATCGACTCCCTGAACGAGCGCATCCGGCGGCAGCCCAACGTGGCCTTTGCCATCCTGGGGGATGAACTCAAGGCCTACCTGAACCTGGGGCTGGCCACCATCAAAGTCCAGGGCCGGGAATATGCCGTGGCCATGATCGGCCGCATGATCCATTGCTACCGGCAGCTCATCGACGCCCACCAGCGGGGGGAGGACATCAACGGGCCCTTCTACCTGAAGATTCAGGAGCGCCTGGCGGAGATCGTCCGGGAGCGGGATGCGGCCCGGCGGGAGAAGACCGAGGAGCTGCACCGGCAGATCGTCGGTCTTTAGACTCGGCCCCAAGCCTTGCGGGGAGGGTGGGGACGGCTGCTCCTCATCCTCCCCGGCGTTTTTTCCTTCAAAAATATTCCCCGCCCCCGGTTCCCCCGAGATTGTGCGTTTATCTTTCGGAAATCCTGCCGTATAATGCAACACAGGTGCTGGAGGCCGCGACCGCGGTCCTTTATAAGAGAAGGGCCGGGCCGGCGCGGCTCCCCCCACCGTCTCATATTCTGAAGGAAAGGTCACGGTTCGGGCCCCCGGCGCGGCCCGTGCATCGGTATGGCGCGGCGCTCATCCTGCTGCTGGCTTCCCTCTCCGCTCTGGGGCGCGGGTCTGGCTCTTTTCGGCCTGATTGCCTGGTCGAGTTTTTTCAACCTGGCCAACTATCCCACCATCTGGTGGGATGAGGCCATTTTTTCGGAGACCGCCGCCAATCTGGCCCAACAGGGCCGCTACGCGCTCACCGTCCAGAGTCCCGACCAGCTTCGTGATTTCGATTATCGCATCAGCGCCGGGCCGTCGGTGATCCTGCCAGTGGCGTTGGCCTACCGCCTGCTGGGAGTGAGCCTGGTGAGCGGCCGGCTGGTGGCCGGATTTTACCTGCTTTTCGCCTTTTTTGCCCTTTTCCTGGCCGCCCGGCGCCTCTGGGGCGCGGGGACGGCCCTCGGGGCCGTGGCGCTGGCCTTCCTGGGCACCGATGTGCTGTACTGGGGCCGGTCCGTTCTCGGGGACATCCCCGCCCTCGGGCTCTTTCTGTGCGCCATCTGGTTGATCTTGCGGGGGCTGGACCGGAATTCCGACCTCTCCCTGTTCGGCGGCGGGGTGTTTTTGGGGCTGGCCTTTGCGGCCAAGGAATTTTACGGACTGGCCTTCCTGCCCCCCCTGGCGGCCATCTTCTTCCACAGCCGCCAACAGGGGCGGGGTCCGCTTCTCCGACTGGGGGTTTACAGCGCCGGGCTGGCGCTGCCGTTGCTGGCCTATCTGACCCTCAAAGCGGTCATCCTGGGGGGATATGTCATTGCGGTGACCCATTTCCTGGAACAAAAGGCCCTGCTGTGTCACGAATTCTTCACGCCGCTCACCATCGGCCGGGTCTACCCGGAAAGTTTCGCCTACCTGTTGGGCCACCCCCTGTTCTGGCTGGGGAACCTGGGCATCCTCTGGCATTGGCGCCGGGAGCCTCTCTCTCTGGGCGGCCGCCTCTGGGTGGCCAATTTCTGGCTGTGGTGTCTGGTCTATCTTACTGCGGTGTATTGGGAGCGGTTTGCCCTCCCCGCGCTCTTTCTGGCCAGTCCTCTGGCGGCCCACTTTTTGGGCCGGGCCCTGGCCCGGCTGACGGCAGGTCTGGCGGGGGCGGCTCGCCGGTGGGCTGTCGGCGGGATGACGCTGGTTTTCCTGGCGCTGTTTTATCCGGCCACCGGTTTGGATTTAATGGCCCTGGTCGCCACCGAGAGCAAAAATCCCCCGGCCCGCATGGTGCAATATCTGTCTCAGCGGGTCCCTGCCCAGTGTCTCATTGAAACGCCGGAATATGAGCTGGTTTTCCTGAGTGACCGGCACCGTTTTCACCTCATGCCGGCCTTCTTCTTTGTGGAGTCCACCCCGGACCGGGTGGTTCTGCTCAATCCCCGGGGGCAGCCCTATGATTTCAACGCAGTGCAGGCGGACTTGCTCATCCTAGGCAGCTTCGGCAAGAGCGTTTTCCGTCAGGTGTATTGCCCCGTGCAGTTGACCCGGCACTGGCGCAAAGTGGGTCAGGTTGACTATTACGACATTTACGCCCCCCGGAACCGGGGGCTCAAGTGGTGGAAGAAGAAACCGGCGGCCGGGGACCGGACCGGTTTCAACAGCGTCTCCACCCGGCAGGCGCCGTCGCCTGGGGGGATGTCGGCCCATGCCGACCCTGCGGCCATCCCGTGATTTCCGCTGCTGCTTTCCGGACCTGGCGGCCGGGGACCTGCTTCTGGGCGTCCTGCCCCTGCGGCCGGGAGAAGAGGTCAAGCTTCTGGATCTGCTGGAGCGAGGGGTGGGCCTCTTTCCGCCGGCTCTGGCGCAACTGCTGAGCCGGTCCAAAGCGGCCCAGGCGGAGGTCCTGGGCGCTTTCATGCTCCCGGGCACGGTGGTGGCCCGGACCCCGGCGGAGCTTGCCCGGCTGGTGAGCGAGCCTCTCCTCCGGGGCCCGGTGGTGACCAAGCGGGACCAGGCCCACCTGGGTCTGGGGGTGGGGCTCTGGCCTTCCCTGGAGGCCCTGCTCAGCCTGAGCAGCCTGGGGCAGCTTCCCTTTCCCCTGGTAATTCAGCCCTTTGCCGAGGGAGTCCGGGACCTGCGGGTGGTGCTGGCAGGCGAGGCGGCGGAGGCCTATGAACGGAGCAATCCCTTCAGCTTCCGGAAAAATCTGTTTCAAGGGGGCTCTTCACAGTCCCTGGCGTTGTCGCCGTCCACCCTGGCCTTTTGCCGCCGGGTCATGGACCGGGGCCGCTTCCCTTACGCCATTCTGGATCTGCTGGCAAGCCCCGGGGGCGGCCTCTACCTGTCGGAAATCGGCCTCAAGGGCGGCCTTACCGGCTCCCGTTTAGGTCAGGAGGGCTTCCGGGCGCAGGTGCAGCGCCTGGAAGAGGAGTTTTGCCGCACATGGGCCGGCTCATCGACGACCCCCATCTAAGGCATCGCACCGGCGTCTTTCCGGACCGGGAAAGAGCCGGGGCGCTGCTGGCCGAAAAGCTCCTGGCCCTGGAGGCGGAGCACCCTCTGCTCTTCGCCATTCCCGCGGGCGGCGTGCCGGTGGCCGTCCCCATCGCCCGGCGTCTGGACATCCCCCTGGAGCTGGTCATCGTCCGGAAGATTCAGCTTCCCTGGACCACGGAGGCGGGCTTCGGGGCCCTGGACCCGGACGGGCGGGCCATCTTCAACGAGGAGCTGATGGCCCGCCTGCACCTCTCCCCCGCCGCCGTGGAAGCCCAGACGGCCAAGACCCTGGCTTCCCTCAAGGCGAGGGAGGACCGCTTGCGGGGCGGGCGGCCTTATCCCGAACTGGACGGGCGCGCCGCCATCGTGGTGGACGACGGCCTGGCCTCGGGCTATACCATGCGGGCCGGAGCGGCCTTCCTGAAACGGCGGGGGGCCGGCGGCGTCATCATCGCCGTGCCCACCGGCTGCCAGGCAACGGTGGGGGGTCTGCTGCCCGAGGTGGACACCCTGGTCTGCCTCAACGTCCGGGGCGGCTACACCTTTGCCGTGGCGGACGCCTACGAATACTGGTATGATGTATCCCCTGAGGAGGTGCTGGAACTTTTGGCCTCCCTGCCGCCGCGGCGGAACTGATGGCGAAGGGTAGGGCCGGGGGAGCGGCGGCTCCGGTGGCACGGGTATCTTGCCCGTGATTACCTCCCCCACAGCAAACTTTTCCCGACAGACTTGGCACCGCCGCTGGATTCCATGAGCATGAGCACCGATTCCTTGAGGCCCGCCTCCGGCCGTCCGGCGCCGCTTCTCAGGCCCGGTTCCATCCCCAGGGACCGGTTGGGATTCGACATCGACGGCGTGGTGGCCGACATCATGACCACTTTCCTGGACCTGGCCCGGGAACGTCATGGCCGGGACCACCTGCGATATGAGCAGATCACCACCTTTTACCTGGAGGAGTGTCTGGACCTGGAGCCCTGGATCATCCAGAGCCTGATCCGGGAGCTCATCGACCGGCCCCAGGAGTTGACGGTGTCGCCCTTTCCCTGGGCGGTGCCGGTGCTGGCCCGCCTGGCCGAAGACCACCCGCTGATTTTCGTCACCGCCCGGGACCGGGCCGACCCCATTCAGCGGTGGCTCAACACCACGCTGGCGCCGGTGCCGCCCAAGGCCATCTGGGTTTTGGCGACGGGTGACCCGGACCTCAAGATCGATTATCTTAAGGCCCTGGCCATTGATTATTTTGTGGAGGACCGCCTGGAAACCTGCTTCGATCTGGCGGCCCGGGGAATTACGCCCATCGTCTTTGCCCAGCCCTGGAATCGCCGCTCCCATCCCTTTCCGGAGGTGGCGGACTGGCAGGAACTGGACCGCCTCCTGTTCGACGGGGAGTGAGAAGCCGGCATCCCGGCTCTCTCCCGGATCTGCCTTCCGAGTGAAACGCCATGCCCAACCAACGCCTGCGGCGCCTGATGCTCCAGTCTGTCCAGGGCATGACCCTGGGCACTTTGGGGCGCGTGCTGCTGCGCCATCGCCTGGCCGTGGCCGGCCGGTACTGGGATCGGCTGCTCTATCTCTTTCTGCTGGGGCTGCTCAATTCGCTGGCCCGTGTCTTCGAACAGCGTTGCAATCATTATAAGCTGGCCGGGGTGGAGCCGGTGGCCCCGCCGGTGTTTATCCTGGGGCACTGGCGCAGCGGCACCACCCATCTTCAGAACCTCCTCAGTCTGGATGAGCAATTTTATGCGCCCAGCGCCTTTCAGATGACGTTTCCCCACCACTTTCTCTACAGCACGCCCTGGGGGGCGCGGCATTTTGACCGCTTTGCCCCCAAGAAGCGGCCCATGGACGACATGAGCTTTTTCGCCCGAGCCCCCCATGAGGATGAATTCGGCCTGGCCGGGCTGACCGCGGTCTCTCCCTACCTGACTTTCCTCTTTCCCGCCACCGGCGATGCGGGCCTGTGCGCCCTGGATCCCCTGCGGCTGCCGCCCGAAGCCCTGCAGGCCTGGAAGAGCGCTTTCCTCTATCTGCTCAAGAAACTTACCTTTCACAAGAACAAGCGGCTCCTGCTTAAGTCGCCGCCCCATACAGGGCGGGTGCGGGTGCTGCTGGAGTTGTGCCCCGGCGCCAAGTTTGTCCATATCGTCCGGAACCCTTACGAGGTTTATCTTTCCACCCGGAAATTGTGGTTGACCTCCTTGAGTCACAGCCACCTCCAGGTCCCCGAGTCGGCCCGCCTGGAGGGTCTCATCCTTTCCTGGTACCAGGAGCTTTACCGCCTCTTCGAGCGGGACCGGGGGTTGATTCCCCCCGGTGATTTGTCCGAACTGACCTATGAGGACCTGGTCCGGGAACCCCGAAGGTGCCTGGAAAAGGTTTACGACGAGCTCGGCTTGCCGGGATTTGAGCGCTTCTGGCCGCGGGTTTCCGAGTATCTGGAGACCCTCCGGGACTATCGGCGGGATACCTACCGGCTGGACCGGCGCACCCGGGAAACCGTGGTCCGGCATTGGGGCTGGGCCTTCGACAGATTCGGCTATCCCCGCTGAGCCAGGAATGGCGGGCCTTGGGGCCTCTTCTTCCCCTTCCCAAGTCTGCCCCCCGATTCCAGTTCTTGGAAAGGGAAGGAGAAGCGGCCGTAAAAATTTTTGAAATCAGGTTAAGAAGATTAAACTAAGGAAGTACGCGCACCGATTGAGGAAAGAGGGGAAGAGAGATTTTTCGCAGAAATCTGCCGGGGAAAAGGTAATGATTGCTCCGGTGGGGAATTTCTGCTAACATTCCTAACCCAAACAAGACTAACCTGATAAGCCAGACGACGCCATGCCGATAAAGCCGCTCCAAGACCGATGCAAGCCGTTCGCCCAGTTCGTGCGGGGATTCAAGGCTCAGGGGGTGTATCCCTATTTCCGCCCCATCTCCCGGTCCTGGGGGACCGAGGTGGAAATGAACGGGCGGCGGCTGATCATGATCGGCTCCAATGACTACCTGGGCCTGAGCCACGACCCCCGGGTGATGGAAGCCGCCGTCAAGGCGATGCAGCGATGGGGGACCGGTCCGGGGGGCTCCCGCTTCCTGTCCGGCAACCTGACCCTGCACGAAGCCCTGGAGGAACGTTTGGCGGCGTTTGTGGGGAAGAAGAAAGCGGTGGTGCATGTGACGGGGTTCAGCACCAACCTGGGTTCCATCGCCTGTCTGCTCACCGCCGATGACGTCATCCTCTACGACCGGGAGAACCACGCCAGCCTCTTTGAGGGTTGCCACGCCTCCAAGGCCCGCCTCATCCCCTTCGCGCACAACGACGCCGAGGCCGCCGCCCTCAAGGTGGCCGCCGCCCGGGAAAAATATCCCGGCAGCGTCATGCTTCTCATCACCGAAGGGGTCTTCAGCATGTCGGGGGATGTGCCGCCCCTGGCGGAGTTGGCGCAGCTCAAGAAAGAGCATCCCAATCTGTTGATTTACCTGGATGATGCCCACGGGGTGGGGGTGATGGGGCCCGGGGGTCGGGGCACGGCGGAATATTTCGGACTGACGGCCGAGATGGACTTCATCATGGGCACTTTCAGCAAGGCCCTGGCGTCCGTGGGGGGCTTCCTCGCCGGTGACGATGAAGATGTCCTGGAATATGTGCGCCATCAGTCCAAGACCCTGATCTTTTCCGCCGGCCTGCCTGCCAGTTGCGGGGCCACGGTGCTGGCCTGTCTGGACATCATCGAGGCCGAACCTGAGCGGGTGGAACGGTTATGGGAGATCAACCACAAGGTGCGGGCCGGCTACCATGAGATCGGGCTCCTGTGCGGCGAGGCGCACAGTCCGGTCATTCCCATCCACATCGGCTCGGAACTGAAGGCCGGCCTGCTGGCCGCCGATTTGCTGGACCACGGCATTTTCGCCCTTCCCGCCATCTTTCCTGCGGTTCCCCGGGGCAAGGCGTTGATTCGCACCGCCTATATGAGCACCCACCAGGACAGTCAGGTCGACTATGTCCTGGAAGTCCTGGACCGACTGGCCCGGAAACACCGTGTTCTGGCCGCCGACCTCGGCCGGGACGGGGACTACTTCCGCACCCGGGGCGTCTCTTCTCTGGGCCGCACCTCGCCCGATCCGGCCGTCAGCTTGGTCAGCAAGTGAGGCGGCGTCGGGAGAGGTGAACCGGTGCGGCTAAACGACCTCCTGCGCATCAGCGTCCGCCAGGTCTTCCGCCACCGCCGCCGCTACTGGGGGGTGGTCTTGGCCATCGCCCTGGGCGTGGCCGGGTTCATCACCGTGGTCACCATGGGCAGTGATGTGAAGAAGAACTTCAACCAGAAACTGGACCTAATCGGCGGCGTCACCATCATCCGGGCCTACTTCGACAGCGAGCAGGACCGGACCGCCCGGCGGCTGTGGTTCCAACCCCGGACCGTGGCGGCGCTGCAGAACCTCCCCGGCGTGCAGGAGGCGAGCCTGGTGGGCTTCCGCCCGGTGGGGGCCGTGCGCCACAAACAGCAGCACCACTTTATGGCGGTGGCGGTGGATGAAAATTTTTGGAGCGTGCGCAGTTTCTGGGCCCGCCACGGCGCCCTCTTCAGCCGGGAAGCCGTCCTCCATCGGGAGCGGGTCTGCGCCCTGGGCTCCAGCCTGGCGCGCAAGATTTACGGCCACGACCAGGTGGCCGGCCTCAGCCTGGAAATCGAGCACGACAACTACCTGGTGACGGGTGTGGTGGGCGGTTTGGCGGACAGCGGCCTGGCCGACTTCGCCTTTGTGCCCCTCACCACCGCCCAGGACCGGTTTACCGGCCAGACCCTGGCCGACCGGGTGTACGTCCGCTGTCGCACCTGGGATGACGTGGCCGCCGTGGCGGAGGCCATCCCCAAGACGGTGCAGGCCCATCAGGGGGCGGACCATTTGATGGTGCACGTCTCCTGGGACGCCCTGCGGCACGTGCAGAAGGTGGCCTTCTGGCTGGAATTTCTGGTTTACCTGGGTGTTTTTGCCACCCTGACCCTGGGGGGCGTGGGCATCTGGGTGGTGATGATGGCGGCGGTGCGCTCCCGCACCCGGGAGATCGGCCTGAAGAAGGCCATGGGGGCGGAGGACCGTGATATCCTGGCCCAGTTCCTCACCGAGTCCCTCTGCCTGTCTCTGGGGTCGGCCCTCCTGGGCATCGGCCTGGGTCGCCTCCTGGTGGAAGGGACCAGCGGCTGGATCGGCATCCGCCCTTCCGAAGAGCTTTTCCTCACCTGTCTGGGGCTGGGTCTGCTCTTCGCCCTGGCGGCGGGGGTGGGGGCCGGACTCTATCCCTCGGTCCAGGCCAGCCGCATGGAGGTGGTGGCGGCCACGCGCTATGAATAGCCCGACCCCCAAGGTCTCCGGGAGGATTCCTCTCATCGAGGCCGTCGGCCTTACCAAGCACTTCGGTGCGGATGGGTCCGTCATTCCGGTGCTGCGGGATGTCTCCCTAAAAGTTTACCCCGGAGAGATGGTGGCCGTGACGGGGCCCTCCGGTTCGGGCAAATCCACGCTCCTTTATATTCTGGGCCTGCTCCTCAAGCCCACCAGCGGCATCTACCGGCTGGGGGGTGACGACGTCCTGGGGCTGGACCGCACCGGGCAGGCCGATTGCCGCCGGCGTCGGCTGGGATTTGTCTTCCAGAGCTGCGACCTCATGGAAAACTCCAATGTTTTTGAAAACCTGGAATTTCCCCTGATTTACGCCGGGGTGAGCCGCGCCGAAAGACAACCCCGCGTCGTCGCCGCCATGGAGCGGGTGAACCTGGGACACCGCCTCTACCATCAGGCCAATCTGCTGTCCGGCGGGGAACGGCAGCGGGTGGCCGTCGCCCGGGCCCTGGTCAACCGGCCTCAGGTCATCCTGGCCGACGAGCCCACCGGCCAACTGGACCGCCAAAACAGCCACATGATCATGGACCATTTTGAGGAAATCGTCGGCAACGGCGACACTGCCGTGGTGGTGGTGACCCACGACCCTGACATTGCCAGGCGTTGCGGCCGCATCTGCCCCATGGAGGATGGCGTTCTGCATGGCGTCTGAGGGCCGTTGCGTCATGGCCGGTCCCCGACGCGGCCGCCGTCGGACCGGAAGAGGGACCGGCCTCCGTCTGCGGCGCCGGCGAGGGCTGGGACCTCTCTGTCTGTTCCTGGTTCTCTGGTTGACTGCCCCGACCCTGGTGGGACAGGCTGCCGGGGCGGCAGACCAGCCGCAGCCCCCCAGGCAGGTCAAGGAACTGGCGGATTTCGACCGGTGCGCCCATCTGGCCCTGCGCCAGTCGCCGTATTTCACCAAGAGTTCCCTGGAGATCGAGGTCCGCCGCCTGGACGAAAAGGACAGCAAGACCGATCTCTTTCCCAACTTTACCCTGCGCACCCGCTTTTATCCGGTCACGCCGCAGCAACAGGTCGGCGCCGATCGACACTACGCCCTGGAGCTGGCTTGCGACCACTATAATCCCCTGGAAGCCTACTTTTCCATCAAGGTCAGGCGTCTCATCACCCGCATCGCCTTTCTGGCGCACCACAAGGCCATCGCCGAGGGCCTGCTGCGCCTGGGCCAGGGCTTTTTGGAAATGGAGGCCCTGGAGCGGCTGGCCCGGCTGCAGGAGGAAATGCTGGTCCTGGCCCAAAAAGGGTGGGCCTTTCAGCAGCAACTTCTCAGGATCGGCGAAATCTCCTCCCTGGAAGTCAAGATCTCTCAGCAGGAAATGGAGGTGGTCCAGAACGAACAGGAGCGCCTCCGCCTGGCCCGGAGCCGGGCCCACGAGGCCGTCAAGGCCTTTCTGGGGCTGAAAACCGGCCAGGACCTGGCCTTCGACCTGCGCCAGGTGCGCCCCCAGGTTTTGGGACCCTTCGACCCGGAGGCCGCCACCCTGGGGGAGGCCAAAGCCCGCTCCCTGGACCTGAAGATCCAGGCCCTGAGAAGGGAGCTGCAGAGCTGGCACATCACCCTGGCCAAGATGAAGCTCCTGCCCAACTTCAACCTCGGCATGTCCACCCCTGACCCCCTGGGCAATATCGACAGTCGGGGCATCTTTTTTTCCATCGGCCTTTCCTGGCCCATACCCGTCCTGGACGGCGGCAAGCGCTTCCGGGACATCACCCGACAAAAGACGGTGCTGAAACAGTATGAGTCCGAAGGGGAACTGAAGGGGATTGACGTCGAGGAAACCTGGCAGGCGGCCCGGGACCGCCTGCGCAATACCCTCGCAGCCCTGAAGCTGGCCCGCTCACAGGAGGAGTTGGCCCGGTTGCGGGAACGCCAGATGGAAATCCTCTATCAGTCCGGCCGGGAAAACTTTGCAGCCTGGCTGAAAGCGCGCAAAGGGGTCCTGGAGGTTCAGGTTCAGAGTATCCAGAAAAGCCTGGAGCACGACCTGGCCCAGCTTCAACTGTGCCACCTTTCGGGTCGGATGCTCTATCGGTACGTGGACGAACGGCTGGAGCAGCAGTGATATGCGCAGAACCTCACGCCTCATCCTGGCCCTGGTAACGGCGGCGCTGGTCGCCGCCCGGTTCGGCCCGGCGGGAACCGCCGCCGCCCCATCCTCTGTCACGCCTCCGCAAGGGGAGGTCTCCCTCATGGGCAAACTGGTCTGCTCCGTCAAGCGCGGCGCCTGGCTGGCCTATCCGGGAGAAGTGGTGGAGGTCTGCCGCCGGCCCGGCGACCAGGTGGCCGCCGGCGACATCCTCATCCGCTATCGCCTCCACCCCGAAGCGGTGGCGCAACTCCAGCGCCGCCTCTTCCCGCCTCAGATCAGAGACCTGAACCTCAGGATCGCCGAGGTGGACAAGAACCTGGCCTCCCTGAACGACCGGTTGCGGGGTCTTCAGGAACTGGCCCGGCATCGCTTCACCTCGGCCCAGAGTGTGAGCCAGCTGGAACGGGAGATCAAGCACCTGGTTGACCACCGCCAGATTCTGGTCCAGGCCAAAAAACAGGAACAGCGCTTCGCCCGGCAGGATCAGGCCGTCCTGGAGAAGCAGTTGGGCCTGTCCCTGGCCGGCGGCGAAGTCCCCAAAGAGGCCCTGGTCCGCGCCCCCTTGAGCGGCTATGTCCTGTGGCTCCATCCCGACCTCAAGGCCGGGGGCGACATGCGGGCCAACGACCCCGTCATCTCGGTGGGGGTGATGGACCCCATGCTGGTCCGGGCCCGGGTCTTTGAGATTGAGACCTTGCAGCTCAAGGTGGGGGACGCGGCCGAGGTCCGGGTGGAGTCGCTGCCGGGCCGGACCTTTACCGCCCGGGTGAGCCAGGTTCCCTGGTCCACGGCCCTGCTGGCCCTGGAACAACCATCGTATTATGAGGTGGAATTCCAGGTCCCCAATCCGGACCTGGTCTTGCGGGAGGGCCTGAAAGCCAAGGTGGTCGTGGGGGTGGCGCGCTAGGGGACCTGCCCCTGAGTTCGACCTGCAATGCTCATGGTCCCGACAGGGCTGGGGGCATGCTCCGGATGTTCGGGCCGCGGTTTCCATCTGCCCACTCTCCCACCTGCACCCTTCGCTAGCCCTTATTCAGCCGCCAGTCGTACTTCTGATAAGTCAACTTGAGGGTGGCCGCCCGAGCCAGGATAAAGTCGCGGTCTTCTTTCCGGTCCAGGTAACGGGCGATGAATTGCAGACGCCGGGTCTGGTCCGCACCGAAGTCCCGGCCATACCACTTGAAGATGCGGGACAGGGAGAGGGTTTGCCGGGACCGGTCCAGGACCGCGCCGCCCGAATTGATGAAGGTCTGGCCGGCCAGGGTGAGCTCTTCCTCCAGATGTTCCGGGGTGTAGACGTCGATGAAGGGGCAGGAGGAGGCGCCGCACACCAGGGTGAAGTGGAGGCGGGGCTCCAGGGGCTCCACGATAAAGCGCAGGCGCGGGTCCCCGCCGCCGAACTGCCGGAACAGGGCGTAAGGGGCGCGGCGGTTGCCCCGGAGAATGCCGTGCTCCATGTCGTCCGGAGTAAAACTGTGGCCGCCGATCCGGTAGTACACCCGGCGGAAGAAGTTCCAGACCTCTTTCACCGAGTCTTTGAGGCTGAGAGCGACGACCCCGTGGATGACGATGACATTGTACAGGTTGATCCAGAAGGCCAGCCGTTCCTCCCGGCGGGCCAGCACCTCCAGGTCCATGGTTTTCAGGCTGTTGCTCAGCTTCAGGAAATCCCGATAGGTCTCGGAGTCCCGGATGCGTTCATAGGCGATGCGCCCGCCGCCGGGTTCGAAAAAGTCCGCCCGCATCCCGTCCATGGCGGCCTTGAGCCGCGCGGCCATGTCCCGGGAAGGGACGCCCTCCCCCGGCTCCCCGTCATTTAGCAGATATTTTCGGAACATGAAGACCGACCTCGGGTGACTGTTATGAAATGCTCATGGCCCCAACGGGGCCACCCCTGGGCATGAAAAACCTTTTATAGGGGCGGGTTTCAAACCAGCCCCTACAGAACGGGATTTTTACGGCAAAAAGTTCCTTTATTCCCCCTCCCCTCGTGGGAGGGGGCTAGGGGGAGGGGGAATTTTTCATGCTTTGCGGGTGGGCCGGAGGACCATGAGGAGCTGTCCTGCAAAGTTTGCCGTGGGGGAGGGGGCCAAGGGTCATAAACCCTTGTCCCTTCCCCCACACCCCCTCCCCCCATCCCTAAACCCATTGAGGGGGCGGGGGGCCGTGGGGGCCGGGCCCCCCACAGCGAACAGCCACAACCGCAAAAGGCAGGGCCGTGGCTGACCCTGCCTTGGTTGCCGGCCGCAAGGAGTCGGCGGCTTAAATCTCGGCTAAAGTTTCTCCATCCTCCCCCATCGAGGGAAACCCGGGGGACTCGTGCCGGCCCCCGGCCCGGAGTCGATTACTGATAGGAGCCACCCTGTTCCGTGGGGTAATACCCCTGAGTTTGCGGGCGATAGGTGCTCTGAGGGTTCTGCGGATAGGGATAGGGCTGGTGGCGCCCATAGAGTTCCCCGGCTATGCCCCCCGCGGCGCCGCCGATCAAGCCGCCGATAGCCGCGCCCTTCCAGGGGTTGTTATGGTTGGCGGCGGCGCCGATGCCCGCCCCCAGAGCGGCGCCTAAACCGGCGCCGGGAAAGATATAGGGATTATAATTTTCCGTGGCGCAGCCCGCCATGAGGCTTAACGCCAGCAGGACGCCGATAAATTTTGCCCCCCTTTTCATGGACAGATCCTCTCTCGGTTGATTGATTGTCTTTTGTTTTTTCTGACTTATTAGACCCGGCGGGGCCGGAATCGTTAGTGCTAATCCGGCAAGGCGTCGTGGCCCGGCGGTTTTTTTGAGCTCCGGTGATCATGCGGGCCCGACGCTCGGGTTCGTCAAGGTCTGCGAGGCAGATCCGGCCGTTCGCCGCACTGTCGGGCCGGATATTTCCTTTTTGATATGGAAATGGCTTTCAGGGGAGAGGTTTCAGCTTTCAGCCCAAAGAAAATGGAGGGGCGGGTTTGAAACCCGCCCCTACAGAACAGGAATTTTCACGGGAAAAGTTATGTATGGTTTGGGGCGCGGTGCGAACGCTCCGGAACTAATGTTCCACGTCCTTGCCGGCGGGGAGGGGACCCACCGGGATCTGCCGCAGGACCACCCGGGTAAAGGCAGGGGCCGCCCCCCGGTGGTACGGGAATTCCACCCGCAAGGGGTAGGCGCCGGGCAGGCTGCTGCGCACCACCCCGCTGAAGACACCGAGACCGGTGGGCTCCCCCAGGGGCGCATCCATTCCCGGCTTGGCCACCGGCCCCACCACCGGCTGCAATGCCACGGCTTCCCAACCGACGCCTCCCGGCACGATTTCCCGCTGCACCAGGGCCTTGGGCGGCTCCTTGAAGGGCAGGGGCAGATATTGGTACGCGGCGCCCGCCTTGATGGGGATGTCCGCATCGACCGGGAAAAGCCGCCGGGAGAGATTCACCCCGGCAGTGATCTCCGGGTTGTTGGAAAAGACCATGACCGTGAAGGGAAGCTCCGGGAATTCGGGCAGGCGCGTCACCTGCACGATCCAGGTCCCCGGCATCGGGTCCTCCACCAGGTAAAAGGCATAGGGGGCGTCCGCCGGGTGGCGCCATTTGACGTTCCGGTGTTCCTTGGGGTCGATCCTCACCCCGTCCGGGCGGCGCAGGGTTACCTGCAACGCATCCCCGGCCACGTAGCTCACCAGGAAGGTGGCCTGCAGCGCGCCTTCCTCCAGGGCCACCGGGTATTCCCAGGCCGACCCGGACGGCGGCCCGCCGCCGGGGAGAGGCGCCGGCTGCTCCACCAGGGCCGCAAGGCCCGACCCCTCCCGGAGCTGCCCCGCCAGGGTCATGAAGGCGTTCTGAATATACCACTGACTCAACGGGTCTTCGGGGCTGACGGGCAGATGCTCGAAGCGTCCGGCGGTGCCCGCGGCCAGTCGCTGCAAAAGCCGCTGGTCGGCATACGGCCCCACCCCCAGGGTATGGCACTGAATGCCGGCCTGGGTCAACTCCATCACCAGCTCATCCACCCTCTCCGCGGTCAGCTCCCCGGTGTTGTGCACCCCGTCCGTCACCAGGAAAATCTTCTGGGTCGAGGCCTGGTAACCCGGTGAGACGATCTCGGCCAACCCCGCCCTCAAGGCCCCCTCCAGGTTGGTGAGGCCCTGGGGGGTGACGGCCGCCAGCCGCTCCTCGATGAGGGGGACCTGCAGCTCCGAAACCGTGGACAACGGCCAGAGCGCCTCCGGCTCCTGGTTGTAGGCCACCAGAGCCAGCCGTTCGCAGCTCTGGGCCAGCAGGTTGGTCCAGAAGTGGGCCCCGATCCGCAGCCCGTTCCAAAGCGCCGGGGTCAGACTGACGGAGCGGTCCAGCAGTAGGGCGAACCGGGACTCGGTGGGCAGGACCTTGAAGACGGGAGGCTGATAATCCTGAACCACCGGCGGCTTCTCGCTCTTCTCCAAACCCTCCGCGGGGTGGGGGTTGGGGGGATAGACCAGCTCGGGATGGGTCCGCTCCAGGGGCATGTCCGCGTCGGTGATGCCCGCCGGCAAAATACAGCCGAAGCCGTAGTTCTTGCTCAGGTGCTCCCAGCAGGACTGACGGTTGTAAATCTGTTGCCTGGAAGGGTTTCCCGGCGGATGGGCGGTCTGGTGCACACCAGGCTCGCAAAAGCGGAAGATGTTGGCATCGTCGTCCCTTTCCATAATACAGGTCTTTCTCTGGATGGACGTCTGCCTGGCGGGCAAGGTGGGATGAACGCAAAACGCCACCTGGTCGCCGCTGGGCAACTCGTATTCATATTCATCGTAGAGCCCCAGGCAGAAGTGCCCCAACTCGTGCAACAGGATGCGGTCGCTGTTCCAGAGTTGCAAACGGGGCTCATAGAGCAGCATATACCCGGTCTCCCTGAGGCAAGCCCCAAATGGAGACATACACACCCCATCCTCCTTATAGATGATCGCGTCCGGGTCGGTGGTCACTTCCAACACCTCGCCGATCTGCAAGCGCCCGTTGGTGGCCGCATAGAGAAGTTCCGAAGCTTTGTTGAAAACCTCCAGACAGGCCTTCCTTGCTGCCTCCGGCCAAGGATCGGGAGGGGCAGGGGCTTTCTTGGATGGTTTCTTTAGGGTCGGCCGGTAGAACATTACATAAAGATAAAATTTACCTGCCAGATACTTGCTGCTGGTGCCCATAACGTCCTCCCTCTGCCTTTGCGGAGATTAATCCTACTACGTGGAATTATTGATTAACCCTCAACAAATACTGACAAATCCCCCCTGACCCCCCTTTAGCAAAGGGGGGAAAAAGAAAGGACTTTTGGACTACTGAACGCAGTAGCATTAAGGCCTGCAAAATCAAAAAGGTCCCTGTTTGCGGCCAATCCGCTCTATCCACGGGTATAAAGCACCTCAAAGACCTGGGTGAGCCCCTCCTTGCCCCTGACCTCGGTGGAGGGCAGCTCCCGCACCTGGGCGCCGGGGCCCAGGCGGTCCAGGGTCTCCCTGGTGATGAGAATCTGCCGGGCCTGGGCCAGGGTGCTGAAGCGGGAGGCAATGTTCACCGCGTCGCCGATGATGGTGAACTCCATGCGTTCCGGCGAGCCCACGTTGCCCAGGTAAACCTCGCCGGTGCCGATGCCGATGCCCACCTCAAGGGGCGCGGGAAAATGGTAATAGGTCTTCCAGCCATGGTTCAGGATGGGCATCTGTTGCATCATCTGGGTGGCCGCGACCACCGCATGGCGGGCTGAGTTCCGGAGGGGGATGAGACTGCCGAAGACCGCCACCAGACTGTCTCCCACGAATTTGTCGATGGACCCCTGGTGTTCGAAGATGATGCGCACCATCTCCGTGAAATACTCGTTCAGCACCTTCACCAGACGGTCGTGGGGGGCAATGGTGGTGAGCTTGACGAAATCCCGGATGTCGCTGATGAGGATGGTGACCTCTTTGAGCTCCCCTTCCAGCCGCACCTGCACGTCGTGGCTGAGAATATCGTCCACCACCTGGGGCGAGAGGTAGCGCGCCAGGTTGGTGCGCACCGTCTCTTCCTTCTTGATCTGGTCGGCCAACTGGGCGTTCTCGATGGCCGAGGCCCCCTGGTTGGCCAGGGTCTGCAGCAGGTCGATGTCGTCCCGGGTGTAGAAATGGCCTGATTTCTTATAGCCCAGGACCAGCACCCCCTTGACCTCATCCTGGAAGATCAGGGGCATGACCAGGGAGGCCCCCAGGGCCTGGAAGCGGCGCAGGCAGGCTTCCCGCACCGCCTGATAGCGGGGGTCCTCCTGCAGGTCGTAGTGGGTGATGATCTTCTTTTCCCGGCAAATCAGGGCCAACAGGGGGTCCTGCTGCGGCAGGTGCTGCACCTGGATGAGGTCGTGGTTCACATTGGGGCCGTCGGTGATGAACAGGGTGCGGCAGGTCTTCTTGTGGGGGTCCAGCAGCACCACCCCCGCGGTGTCGATGAACATCTCCTTGCGCAGCGCGGTGATGATGCGGTTGATGACCTCGGTGAGGTTCAGCACCGTGGTCAGCGCCTCGGTCACCCGGCTCACGGTCTTTTTGTAGTCATAAACCGTTCGGAAAAACGTGCGGTCCACGAAGTACTGGACCTTGCGGTTTATCGGGTTAAAGAGAAACACCACCAGCAGGGCGAAGATGACGGGATAAGCCTGCTCCGAATACTCCCCGAAAATGGGCCAGACCACCGCGGTGCGGAAGACCAGTTGCATGACGAAGTAGGCCGACCCCACCAGGAAGGTCATGATGCCGTAGCCCACGGTGCGTTTGATATAGACGTCAATGTCGAAGAGATTGTGTTTGATGATGGCGTAGCTGATGGAGGCCGGAAAAATGATGAGGGGCAGGCGCAGCCAGGGGTTGCTGAAGAATTTGACGTCCACGAAGGCCACGTTGTAAATGGTGAGCACGTTGGCCAGGGCCGGCAGGGGGAGGGCCAGGGCCGCCCCGAAGAGCACCACTTTGGCCCGCTGCCGGGCTATGGCGGAGGAGCTGGTATAAAAGGCCTGGAGCGCTGAAATCACCAGAGAGGCGGCGCAGACCAGGGTGAAGATGGTCACCACCCGGTAGACCCGGGCCACTTCGGGACGGGGATAGAGGACCTGGAGCAGCGCGATGAGCGCCGCCGCCACCGCGTAAGGAATCCACTTGATAAAGGGAAACCTCTGCGTCAGGCGGTGGGGTTCGGGGAAGATCAGGCTCAGGTGGATGGTCCCCGCGGGGAACAGGGCGCTGGCAGCCAGATAGAGCCGGATGCAGCCCTGGTGGGTGGCGATGACGTCGAAGTTGACCAGCGAGTACAGGCCGGCGAAAAAGGTGGCCAGAAAGAAGGCCCAGCTCACCTCTTGGTCGGGCTTCATGATGAACACCAGGGTGGCGCACAGTCCGTAAAAGAGGCCGGTGAGAAAATACAGGACAAAAATGTTGAGAAAATCGTCAAAGCCGAACAGCATGGTGGGAATGGCCAGCGTGAGGGCGCCGTTGTTGCGGCTCACCACATAGGTGACGGTCTGGCCCACCGGGGTGCGCTGCACCACGTCGTTCAGTTCCTTCACCGAATTGACCTGCACGCCGTTGACATGGGTGATGCGGTCAGGATAGCCCAGCCGGGCTTCCGTGCCGGTCCAGTGCGGCCGTCCGATGCCGGTGACCACCAGGCGCTCGTTGAGGAGGAAGCCCGGAAAGGGCCGGTTGATCCACTCCACGGCCTCCAGTAAGCATTTGGCGCCCACGGCCAGGAAGAGGAGCACCAGGGCGGCGAAGACGGTGCGTCCCACCACCTGGGAGGTGGTCAGGCCCTTCAACAAGCCGGGCTTGCTCTGGGCCAGGAGCGCCACCTTACCACCTCCGCTTCCTGAAAGGCGCGACCACCGCCAACAGGAGGGTCAGGGCCACATTGGCCTGGGCGAACCAGTCCCCATGTCGGGCATAGAAGGTGGGGCCTGAAGACAGGGGGATCTCCCCGGTGAGGATGCCTTCCACGAAGACGCTCCGCCCTTCCCGGCGCACCCGCTCCACAATCCGTCCCGTGGGGTCGATGAGACAGGAGATGCCGGTATTGGCCGCCCGGGCCAGCGCCACGCCGTTCTCCACGGCCCGGAAGACGTTCATCATGAGGAACTGCCAGGGCGCGGCGCTGTCGCCGAACCAGGCCTCATTGGTGAGGTTCACCATAAAGGCCGCTCCCTGTGCGGCCAGGCGGCGGCAGAGGTGGGGGAAGAGGGTCTCCCAGCAGACCGGGGCGGCGAACCTGAATGCCCCCAGGCTCAACAGGGTCGGCTCCCGGCCGGGGACGAAATTGCCGGCCAGGGCCGCGAACCCCGCCGGCCAGGGCAGGGTCTCCCGGTAGGGCAGATATTCGCCGAAAGGCAGCAGGTGCATCTTGTGATAGACGCCGCCGATCTCCCCCGCGGGGGTGATGAGAAAGACGCTGTTGAAGCGGTGCGCCGCCGCCCAGTCGGGGGGGCCTATCTTGGGGCGCTGGGCGCTGCCCAGGACCAGAGGCGTTTTCGTCTCCCGCACCAGGGAGACCACCGCATTCATGAGACCGGTGTCCTGGAGCAGAAGTCCCGGCAGGGCCGACTCCGGCCAGACGATGAGGTGTGGTTTGCCCTGTCGGACGGCCCGGAGGGTCAGGGTGCGGTAGGTCTGCACAATCTCCTCCCGAAAGCACTCGTCCCACTTGCGCTCCTGGGGGATGTTTCCCTGGATGAGACTGATCCGCAGGTGCGTTGTTGCCGGCGGCGTCAGCAAGGCGTGGTAGCCGTAGGCCAGGGAGCCGGCCAGGGCCAGGGCTGCGGCCACTGCGGCCAGACGAAAGGGGGGCCGGGGGCGGGGGCGGCTCCCGGTCCGTCCGGCCCTCCAGGCCAGCCAACCCTGGGCCAGGGCCGCATTCACCATGACAATAATGAAGGTCACGCCGTACACGCCGGTGAGCGAGGCAATCTGGATCACCGGAAGCTGCTGGTACTGGGACTGGCCCAGCATGCCCCAGGGGAGGGCCAGAAAACCGGCGTGGGTGCGCAGGTAGTCCAGGCTAACCCAGAGGGCCGGGGCCGCCGCCACCGGGCCGAAGCCTCCCACCCGGGTGAGGTGGGCGTAGATCAGGCCGAAGGCCGCCCAGTAGCCGCCCAGGTAAATCCCCATGAGCACATAATGCACCGGCGTCACCCCGGCCACCTGGTTGATCCAGGCGCACAGGGCCATGAAAAACAGCATCCCCGCGGGCCAGGACACCCCCAGGGCGCCGGCGGGGCTCAAACCGTGCAGGGCCGCCAGCAGCGGCGCCAGCCCCACCCAGGCCAGCCACCACCACCACTCGAACCGGGGAAAGGCCAGGACGAGCAGCGCCGCCGAGATGAGGCCCAGGATCAGCCTGCCCATCCGTCCGTCTCCTTCCCGCCCCCCGCCTGTCCAGCCGTTCCCTCCCGGCCCCCACCACTGCCGGTTTGCAGGGCGGCAGGATAAGGAGGCGGTCAGGCCGGCCCCCAAAGGCAAGGTGAGGGAGAAGGGGAGGCTGCCGGCCCTCCCCTCCTCCCCCGGTCAGGCGCGCCGGACGTCTGTTTACTTGGGCGCGATATAGACCAGAGTGGCCTTGGCGGTCCACACTCCCTTTTTGCCCTTCTTCTTCTGCAGCCCCGTGAGGCTCTTCACCATCAGATCGCCCGGGCCGGAAGCCGGCTTGCAGGTCCCCTTTATCTGAAAGAGGACGGCTTTCATAAAGTAATTGGCGGCGCTGGTCTGAATCTCCTGGGCAGTGAGGGTGTCGGCGGGTTTCACCGTCTTCAGGTTGGCGGTCACCGTCACCTGGTCTTTGCCGCATTTGCCCTTCAGGGTGGTATTAAAGGAATTGCCCGAGGCCTCCAGGGTGAGGTCGCCGGTAATGCTGGGGCCCACTTCAGTGAAGGCATAAGGTGGCGGTTCAGGGCCGCCGCCGGCCAGGGCCATGACGGCCGCGCCCAACAGCAGGAAGGTCATGAAACCGAATACCAGCAGGCGTTTATTGCCCATCATAGGGATCTCCTTTCCATGTTATGGGTAAGTTTCGATTCTCCCAGTACCGCACCGCTCATCCATATCCGCTTCATTCCCTGGGTCGGTTCACCTCCCTGCCATGGTGTTCTAGAAAAATACATTGAACAGCACGCGAATGTATTGGGTGGCCAGGACGTTGTTCCGCCCGGCGAAGCGGTCCCGGTACTGCACCGACAGGGTGAACGGCACCGGAAACTTCTTCTCCTGATACAGGGGCAGGCTGGAGAAGGTCAGGCCCACCCGGTAAATGTGCTCCGCGTAGTCCGTCTCGTCCTCCAGGGCGCGGTAGGAAATGTTGCGGCTGCCCCAGACCTTGTCCCGCAGCTTGAACCCGTAAATGTAAAGGAAGGACACGTCGAAGCACTTGAGAAAGGTGTAGCGGATGTTGGTCTCCACCTCGATGATGTCGCCCACCCACCGGTTCACCCGGAACTTGTTGAGGGTGAGGGGATTGTCCACGCTGGCTGGCACGCGCAGGAGCTGGCTGTCGGGCAGGTAGAAGTCGTACTTGAGGGTGACGTTCCAGAGGAAATTTTTGAAGTAAATGAGGTCGTTGTTCAGGCGGAAGAGCAGGGCGAAGGCGCCCCGGCCGAAGGGGTAGTCCGCCAGGTTGTCGGGGTCGTCCAGGCTGCCGGTGGGGAAGCGCACACCGCCGGTGAAGGCCAGACGGACGAAGCGGTTTTTGAAATACTGCCAGCGGAAGCCGGCTTCGATGTCGGAGAAACCCTGGCCCCGCCAGGTCCGCACCGGCTGGTAGCCGAACCCCCGGATGTCGATGCGGCCGTCGCCGTTGATGTCCAGCCCCCGTCCCAGGAGATTCTGCACGTCCCGGGTGGTGAGGGGGACCGTGGGAAAGCCGGGGATGGAGAAGCTCAAGGGCGCCAGGGTGTTGAGGAAGGCGTTTTTTCCCACCGTGGCCCGGGAGGTGTCCAGGTGGGCCTGGACGCTGTTTTGCACAAACCAGATGGGCACCCGGACGCCGATGGTCACCTTGTCCAGGAGGCCGTAGTCCAGTCCCAGGGTCAGGGTGTTGAAGTCGTACTTGTAGGAGACCACGCTGCGGCCGATGTTGGCGGTGCCCGCCGGCATGCGGAAGGCGGCCTCCACCAGGCTCAGGTTGGGAAAGACGGAGCTGTTGAGGGTGGCGTTGAGGTTGGCGGCGGCGTTTTCCCGTTTGCCGTCCTGGTCGAAACGGGTGCTGGTGGGCAAATAGATGCGGTCGTCCACCCGGAAGCGGGTCACCCCTTTGGGCAAGACCTCTGCATCTTCTTCAAAGGACTGGGGCAGGCCGGGGCGGGACAGGAGCAGGAGCAGGGGGAGGGTCGCCCATAAAAAGATGATGGTGCGGCGCATGGAGGGCATGGAGGGTCTCCTCTGGGAAACGGGGGGGGAAAGCCTGGAGTTCCGACGGCAGGCCGATCAGAAACGAGACTTGGGGACGAGAAGGGACAAAGGGGAGAGAAAACGAAGGAACCGCTTTTTAAGCGAGCTTGATGCGCCGGTGGGTGACGGATAAGGTCCGTTGCGGACCCTCATCCATAAGGACCCTCATATCAAGGGATGGTATTTGTCGAGGGGCGACCCGTTAGATTCATCCTTAGGGAATCATGGCATTTGTGTCAAGTCTTTTTTCGCCGCCGATAGGAACCGACACCGTTGCTGCAAGTCCCTGGCCGGGGCCGTTCGGGGTGGGGGGCGGTGATTGCGGTGAGGCATCCGGGTAAGAAGCGGAGGGGCTTGGGGGACCGGTGGAATCTTTTGGGGTGGTCGATTATTTTTCAAGTTTGGGCAGAAAATTGCCGAAAGACGTGATGAAGGATTAATCCGGTTTCGCTCAGGGCAAACTAGCCGAAAGGTTAGGACGCAAAGTCACCGGCCTAAAGCCCGAGGGGCCAGGGCGGCGGGACTGCCGAACCGGGGGAGCCCACTGCCTCCCTGCCACCGGTTGTTGCCCGCCTCATGGTGTTTGTCCGGCTGCGAATCCTGAAGAATCACGGGAGCACGGCGTGCGCCCGGACGTCGGCTCGCCGGGGCCGGCGCCGGGGGCGACCGGGGAGGTGACCCCAGCATGAGGCGCTTGCAAAGGCACGGGGAGGGCGGCAACATCAGCGTGGAGCTGGGCCTGGCCATGCCCCTGCTGCTGTTAATGGTGGCGGGGATCATAGACTTCGGCATGCTCTTCTGGGAGAAGCACGTTCTCACCAATGCGGCGCGGGAAGGGGCCCGGGCGGGTGCTCGGGCGGGCACCGGCGGGACGGCGGAACAGACCCAGGGCCAGGTGCGCCAGGTGGTCCAGAATTACCTGGACAGATTTCACGTCAAGAATGACAGCGGCGCGGCCCTGGTGCTGGACGGCAGCAATTTTTCCTACACCTGGACCCTGGGCGGGTCCGGGAATACGGTGACGGTGGCCCTGGTGCAGATTCCCTACCGCATGATGCTGCTGCCCAACGCCCGGGAGATTTTTTTCGGTTCGGGGACCGGCGGGCCGGCGGTCTTTCACCTGAACGCCGGCACCACCATGGCGGCGGAGTGGGTGGCGCCGCCGCCCTAGGGGGCTCATCCACCAGGACGTCGGGAAGGTTAGGAATACCGATGCCCTTCGCCGATGCAGGGGGTGCCCCGGACCGGGCCTCATGGGGTAAGGGAGAGGACGGCGGCCGAGGCAGAGCCGGCGCTGCCGGGGTGTCAGAGGAGAGAGGGGTCATTGACCCCAGACGGATTGCCGCCGGTTTTCAATCGGTCAGGAGGGAAATAGTGAACGCGAGAATAAGGCGCTTTCTTGGCAGGGATGGGGGCGCGGTTTTGCCCCTCACCGCCGTTTTCCTGGTGGTGGCTTTAGGGGTGATGGCCCTTGCTATTGACCTGGGGCGGGTGTTCCTGGTGAAGAGCGAGTTGCAGCGGGCTGCGGACGCGGCGGCCCTGGCCGGGGCCCTGGGTCTGGTGACCCCGCCCGGCGGGCTTCCAGGGCTTACCACCATGAGCCCCAACTGCGGCCGGGCCACCGCTCTGGCCCAAGCCGTCTTCACCAGCAACCATGCCGACGGCCTGCTGCTGAGCATGGTGAACGGGACCATCAGCCTGGGGATCTGGAACTCCGGGACGGGAGTGTTCACGGACACGGGCTGCGCCGTGCCGGCCCTGGTGAACGCGGTGCAGGCCGTCGCCCAGAAGACCATCAGCCTCTACTTCGGCGGGATCATCACCGGCTCCCCCACCATGCCGTTGTCGGCCCAGGCCCTGGTGCTGGTGGGGTCCGTAGGCTCGGTGCCGCC
>VGSQ01000027.1 GCA_016874975.1 Deltaproteobacteria bacterium | reverse complement strand
CGAAATTCCTCCTGAAAGACCAGGAGATTCATGTCCTCGTAAACCGGCTTGTTTAAAAGCTTTGGCATTCAACATAGTTACATTATTTGCTGAGCAGAGTCAATAGGCCATTCAGAAATATATCCTGTTGACGGTTTTGGTCATGGGTAGGACATCGAAAAAAGCCCCATATTGCTGGAAAATCAGGCGGGCGGACGCATGGGTGGAATGAAAGAAAGGGGCGGGAAAGGCATGACACCCCTGGGCCGGGAGGCTAAAAATAAATCTCAGAATATCATCATCTTCATAAACCGGGAGGCGGTCGTAGTCCAAACAGAGGGGAAATATGGTGTGCCAGAATTCGGGGTGTTGCTCAACCGCGTTCTGATCCTCCGGGGTGTGTGTAACAAGGAAACCCTCATGAAAACTCCCCACGCCGGGAATGCGAATTTGGGGGTATCGGATGGAAATGTAAAGCCTCACTTCCATCAAGGCGGCGGTTGCCTTCAGGAAAGCACGTGCCCGCCGCTTGCGGAGGCGATCATACTCGCGGCGTTCTGAAATGTCTTTGTATGGCATTTATGGGTTTCCCTTGCCCCTGCCCCTCCCGGGCCGTGGTGGGCTTCTCAGCGCGCCAGACGCTCCGATAAATCACACCCTCACCCCTGGCCGCCTGTGCCTCAGCGTCCGCCGCCTCAGGGGTGGGGGTGGGGATCAGAAAGCCGGCGCCTCCAGGTCCTCAGCGTCAAGCACCCCCTCTTCCACCATCACCCGTTCCGTTTCTGCCAGGGCCTGCTTGAAGGTGGGGTAGAGTTCCACGGCCAGGGTGAGGCCCTTCTTGGTGGGCAGCATCTCCCCGCCGTTCTCCGGGGTGATGAAGGTGCGCACGTCCAGGTAGTGCTTGCCCTTGAAGGTGGACAGGGTGAACCTCACCAGCTCCCTGGAATTCTTGGGCATCTCGTGAATCAGTTTATTCATGGTCTGTCCCCTTGCTCAGGGCCGGTTCCCCCCAGGCTCATCCCTTACCCATGAACCAAACGGCCCGTGGTGGGCGTCTTCTGCATGCTGAAACGGTCGCAGGGCATGGCGCAGCCGTAGCGTCCCTTGTTCCGGTCCAGGCACCGCCCCCAGGCTTGGGTGGGGTTAGGTGAGACAGCCGGGCGGAAGTGGCCGCAATCATGGCAGGTCAACATCCGCTCCGGGACCTGGGCCGCCTGGGCCTGGGAGAGATACCGCCGCACCTCATCCCGGTGCTCCCGCAGCATGGCCAGGAGAGGGGCCACCTGGGCCGGGTCCGGGTCGCCGGGGCCGGTATAGTGGTATCTCACCCGGCCCCCGGAGACTTCGAAGCGGTAGCCGATGCGCTTCAGCTCTTGCAATACCTGAATGGTCTTCATAGGTCGCCGGTCCTCGTGTCAAATAAAGATTCCTCTTTATCCCCCTGCAAACCGTGAAAACGTGAAAACGCAGCATCCTTTTCTTGTGTTTCCGATAGGTTATCGTTTTCATAGGGGGGTGAAAACGTCGTGAAAACGGCTTCATCATGGTGAAAACCTGGGGCTTTGCCGTCATCGTTTTCAGGCGTTTTCATCGGGGGGTGAAAACGTGAACCCATTGCATTTACTTGCGATTCACCATCCGTTTTCACGTTTTCATCGTTTTCGGGGGGATGTGAGCAAAATATTTTTTCAGGCAAGGGGAGCACCGCACCATCCGGGGGGATGGGGTCGCCCACTACCAGGCGGGCCGGAGCTCCCTTCCGGTTTTCTTGGTTCACCAAAAATTCATCCTTGAGGGCCTTCTTGACAAGCCGCCAGGCGCGCAGATGGTGAAAACCAAGGTCCTCCCCCAGGGCCTTTACCGATATGCCCTCATCATTCGCCAGGCGCACCACCGCGGCCACCAGTTTCCGCACCTTGGGGTCCACCTTAAACCCCTGGCAGTAGAACGTTCTCATCCAGAAAGTCGTGCTTTCATGTGGGTGTGTTAGCGTCGGCAGGGCAATTTTTGGCGGCGCTCTGGTTATTCGAAGTCTATGAAAGCGAATTTGCCGGTTAGCCGGGGCTTTGGGCCTGATTTTCCCTTGTTCCGGGCAGACCTCTCCCCTGGCCGGGAAACCCTGGAGGGGAGCGCCTTACGGTGCCGGCAGCAACATCCCCAGCACCAGGACATTGTAGGACACCACCGCGCTCCAGACATACTGCCGGAAGCCGGGCCAGCCCTGCCAGTTACAGCGATCCAGACCAAAGACCCGTTTCAGCCGGGAAATATTGGCCTCGATGCCGGCCCGAAAGTTGCGCAGCTTGCGGTAAACCCACAGGCTCCGGACCATGTCCAGCACCCGCAGGCCCCGCTTCTTGGCGAACATCACGTCCTTGACCCCACGGGTCTTGGCCAGCCGCAGATTATCCCGAGAGGCAAAGCCGCCGTCCGCCGCGGTCTTCAGGGGCGGGCGGCCGTAGATCGCGGGTGAGCAAATCCGGGAACATGGCGGCATCGGCGGGGTTGCCCCGGGCGATGACGCAGTCCAGAATGAGGCCGGAGCGGCCGCCGCTCAGAAAGACCTTGTGGCCGTACCGGGTGTCCCGGCGGCCCTTGACAATCACATCGGTGTGGCACTCAAAGAAAGAAACCACCTTCTCGCCCGCAGGAACCTTCTCGCCGCGGATCACCCGGCGCTCGGTCTGCGACAGCACCCGCAGCAGCAGCGATACCGCTCTTTCCAGTTGTTCCAGGATCTTATGGGCGGCGATGGTCTCATCAAGGTCCGCCCCCACAAATCCCTGGAGTTCAGCCACGGCCTGCCGGGCATACCCCTGAACTTTGCGGGCCAGAGACAACAACTCCAGGTAGGCCTTGTGCCGCACCTGCTCCTTGCGGGCGCCCTGAATCTGCAAGCCCCGTTTCCTGGCGGCCCGTTGATGATCAGCAAAGACGCACCACGGCGTGGGCTGCAGCTCCTTGCCGGCCTGGAGCAGCCGGGTGATCACCCGGATGCCGTCCAGCAGCAGGGTGGAGTCGGTGGGATGATGGATGTGGGTTTCCACCACCGTGGAATCCAGGCGCACGGCCCGCCCCTTCTCCACCTTTTGTTGGGCCGCCTGCTCCAGGAGCACCCGGTTCACCGCTTCCCAGGTCTCGGCGGCAATGGCTTTGATGTTCTCCTGCAAGGCGGAGCCGCTGGGATATTGACCCATTTTCAGCCGGACAAAAGACCGGAAGGCCGGGGAGTCTTCCAGATGAAAGGCCAACTCCTCGTAGGTCAGTTCCCGGTATTGCTTCAACAGGGCGCAGCGCAACACCTGCTCGGCGGTCATGCCCTGGCGGCCGGTATCCGTCCGCTGATAGGTCACCAGGTCCCGAAAAACCAGGTCCAGGATAGCCGGATTGAGGTCCAGGACCTGGGAAATGGCCTCCAGTTCCCGGGCCACTTTATTTCTGGGGAGAAGATGCCAAAGGTTCCGTTGCGGATCCCGTTTCTGGCGCACGCGCTCACCTCGGCAAGGTATCTTTCTAAACCAATTCAACCGGTTAGTTGAAAGAGTATACCTTTTTCCCCAGAAAAGCGCGAGGAAAAAACCACCTTTTATGAAAGAAATTCAAATAAATAGCTTTTCCGGATGAGAACTAACTAATAATTTCGCCCCCCCCCAGCCCTCCCCCATCCAGGGGGAGGGAGCCTGAGACGAAGGCTGTTGCATGTCCGGAGGCCTTTTTGATCTGCGCCTCCTTTTCTCTTAGGCCGAAACATCAAAGCTGGAAGGCAATATCCTGGTCAGAGACGCCTTGTGAGCAAAAATCGTGCCGGACAGCACTGCCCCAGCCTTTAGGCTGCGTTGAGCGACTTGAGCAAAAGGTATGCATTTTTCCACAGGCTGAAGCCTGCGGCGCCATTTTCCATGGAATCACTGTCCGAAGCAGGAGCTTCGGGGGCAAGTGCGTTCCCAAGCAAGAGCTTGGGAACAAGGGTTTGGTTCAATCCTCATCTCTTCGCCGATATTTGTGGGTAACGATAAGCCCCATCGCAGTAAAGGGTCAGGGCAGCAATATTTCTCCCTCTCCCCAATGGGGGGAGAGGGCTGGGGTGAGGGGGGAAAATAAACGTAATCGTACTTATGAAATCATGTACTTAGACGTCGGCCGGGCCCTCCGGATCGGCCACCACCAGTTCCAGTTTCCCCACTCCCTGGCCTCCCGACACCCTGGCCGCGGCGCCGCAGCGGGGACAAACAGCCCCGGCGGCCAACTCCTGGGGGTGCAGGTGGGCGCCCGCGTCGTAAGCCTGGGCCAGACTGCAGGCAGGGCACTCCAACAGCGGCGGAAAGACGCTGAGATTGAGACGGGCCTGTTCCAGGGGGGTGCCTTTGACCAGCAGTTCGTAAGCCTGACGCGCCGCGGCCTCGGAATGGACCTCCAGGACGCCCACCCGCAGCACCACTTCTTCCACCGGCGCGGTGATCTGCTCCTGTTTCAGCGTCTCCAGGATAGAGGTGACAATGGTTTGCATGAATGAATATTCGTGCATGGCGCTCCCTTGGCGGAGAGATCCCGGGCCCGCTGCCGGGACCGGAGGCCACCGGCGCGGCCCGGACACCGCATCGGTTTTTTCCAGCTTACCACACCGCCGCTCCCGAAAAAACCCTCATGGCGATAGAGTCCGGCCCTGGGGCCGACCTTTACGCCCCCAGACCTCCCCCGGGCCGCGGCGCAGGGGTTTTTACCGGCAGCCAGGCCCCGGGAGGGCGGCGGGGGAAACTTAGAATAAGCCCTCCGGCTTCGCACAGCGCACCTTTTCTGCAATTCGCCCTGGGAGAGGACCTCGTCTCACTTTCTTCTATACAGTTTTCCGCCAGAAACTGTGTAATTATTCACATGATTTTTTCATTGCAGTTCGCCCCCGGCTTTTTTACAATACAACCCTCGTTAAGGATTGCCATGAGCAAGCCCAGGCTTCCTGTGCCCGTGAAGCCGGTGGTCAGTCTGATCCTGACCCGGGCCGAGCTGGGGCCGGCGGCGCTGCAGCGTCTCACCGCCTATCTGGGGGCGCCGGACCTGGTGACCGGGGTCTGGCCTTTCACGGCTACGGAATACTACCACCGGGAGATGGGGCCGGAGCTGGGGCGTCAACTGGTGTCCTTCCTGCATCTGGCTGACTCCAGCCTCTTGCCGGACTGGAAAATCCATACCAACAACCTGGAACGGCGCTATTCCCTGGGAGGCCGCCGCCTGCTGAACCTGGACCCCGGTTATCTGACCCGGGAGCGCCTGGTGTTGGCCACGGGCAAGAATTACGCCCACCGTATCCATCTTGGGGGGGGGATTTTCGGCGATCTGGCCCTGCGGTTTTTTCAGGGGCGCTTTGAGCCCCTCCCCTGGAGCTATCCGGATTACGCCCACGGGCCGCTGCCGGACTTCCTGCTCCTGGTGCGGCGAAAATACCTCTGGCAACTGGAGCGCTTGCAAGAGGTGAGGTAACCGGCCCGGCCTGTCGGGGGTAAGGGTGGGGCTCACCCGCCTTTTCCTCCGGGAGGGACGGCGAATCGACATAATGATCAGCAGCATGACCGGCTACGGCCGGGGTGAGGCGGAGGGCGGCGGCCAGAAGTGGGTGGTGGAGATGCGCAGCATCAACCACCGCTTTCTGGAGATTTCCCTCAATCTCCACCGCAGCCTGTGGGCTTTGGAGGACCGCTGCCGCAAGCTGATCAAGTCCCGGCTCCACCGCGGGCGGGTGGAGGTGCAGCTCACCTGGGAAGGGAGGCCCGAGGCCGGGCCCGGCTGGCGGCTGGACCCCGTCCAGGTGGCGGAGATCCGCACGGCCCTGGAGGTCTTTCGGGCCTCGGCGGAAGTGGCGGAGCCCCTCCGGCTGGATCACTTTCTCCCTTTTCTGGAGCTGGTGGTGAGCCGGGAGAAGCCCCAGGTGGAGGCCGAGGAGGCCTGGCCCTGGCTCTCACAGGCCCTGGAGGCGGCCCTGGCCAACCTGGAAGCGATGCGCCGCCGGGAGGGCGAGTCTCTGGCTGCCGAACTTGAGGCCAATCTCACCCTCATCCGGAGCCGCCTGGAGCAGATCGCCGCCCAGGCCGAGGCCCTGCCGCGGCGGTGGCGGGAACGGCTGCAGGAGCGCCTCCGGGAACTGGAAGAGGAGCTGGGCCCCCTGGATGAGGGCCGGCTGGCCCAGGAAGTGGCCTACCTGGCGGACCGCCGGGACGTCTCCGAGGAGGTGGCCCGCCTGGAAAGCCACCTGAGCCAATTCAGCCACATCCTGGCGGCAGCCGGCCCGGTGGGACGCAAACTGGAATTTCTCCTCCAGGAGATACTCCGGGAGGCCAACACCATCGGCGCCAAGGCCGGCGACCTGGATGTTTCCCAGGCCGTCCTGGACATCAAGGGCGCCCTGGAGCGGCTGCGGGAGCAGGTTCAGAATATCGAGTAAGCAGGGGGAAATTATGGAAGGCCGGCTCGTCAACATCGGCTTCGGCAACACCGTCATCACCAGCCGCATCGTCGCCGTCATCATGCCCAACTCGGCGCCCAGCAAGCGGCTGCGGGAAGAGGCCCGGAGTGAACAGCGGCTCATCGACGCCACCCAAGGACGCAAAACCCGCTCCATCATCATCACCGACAGCAACCACGTCATCCTGTCCGCGGTGAACGGCGAAACCATCTCCCAGCGCCTGCACCACAACCACGGCGCCGGCAGACTGGAGGCGGTGGCCAAAGAGGCCTGAGTGCCCGGCGAGATCTTCATCATCAGCGCACCCTCGGGAGCCGGGAAGAGTACGCTTATCAGAGCCCTCTTGCAAGGGGACCCCCGGCTCCGCTTCTCCATCTCCTGCACCACCCGCCCGCCCCGTCCGGGGGAGACGCCGGGACAGGATTATTTTTTCGTTTCCTCCCAGGTTTTCCGGGAGATGATCGCGGGCAACCTCCTGGTGGAGTGGGTGGAGCAGTTCGGCCACTTCTACGGCACCTCCAGGGAATGGGTGGAAAGCACCCTGGCCGCCGACTACGACCTGGTCTTCGACCTGGAGCCCCGGGGAGCCCGGCGGCTCCGGAGCCAGTTTCCCGAGGCCGTGTCCATTTTCATCCTGCCCCCCGATCCGGAGGCCCTGGAAGCCCGGCTCTCCGGCCGGCCAGGGGGGTTGGACGCCGCCGAACTGGTCGTCCGCCTGGAACAGGGCCGACGCGAGCTGGAGGCCGCGGGCTGGTATGACTTTCTGGTCATCAACGACGAACTGCCCCAGGCGCTGGCCCACCTGCAAGCCATCATCACCGCCACCCGCTGCCGCACCGCCCGCCTCTGGCCCCTCCTGGCGCCCCGCTATCGGCTCTGATCAACGCCGCGGGGTCGGAAAAGGGTCTCTGCGTCGAAAAGTCTGCTGGGGGGTAGAAGGCCAGGGGTCACAGACCCTTGCCCCTTGCCCCTCTCCCCGGCCCTCCTCCCTGAAGCGCCTGATGGGCGTGGTGCTTATCCCATGATCTTCTGATAAAATAGGAATGATTTACTGGGGGGCTGTGGGCCAGGAGCCGTGTTGCCGGCCTTCTTCCTTCCCAAGCCGACTCTCCCCTCAGGAGGCTGCAAGCATGGCCAGACGGGCGTTATCCCGCAACGGCGCGGGGGTCTCCACCAGGCGCTCCCGGGAAGAGGAGCACTGCCAGGAAATTTCCCTGTTCAATGAGATTGCCACCATCACGGCCCACACCATGGATCTGGATGAAATCGTCCGGTTGGTCCTGGAGGCCGTGGTGAATTTTCTCCACATCGATGCAGGCCTGCTGCTCCTTTGGGACCAGTCGCACCAGCGCCTCACTTCGGCGGCGGCCCGTGGCTTTCCCGAGCAATATGTGCAGCAATTCTCCGTGGGCCATTTGGAGAGCCTCATCGGCCCCCATCTTTCCCGGGCCACCCAGCCCCTGGTCATCCTGGACGTGGACGCCGACCACCGCCTGGCCACCTCCACCTTTTCCGAGGTTATTCGGCTCGACCGCCGGTTCAAAGCGGTGGTGAGCATTCCCCTCAAATACCGGGAGGAGGTGCTGGGGTTCCTCAACCTGGCGGCCACCGCGCCCCGGGCCTTCATCCCCGCCCGCCATCATTTCTATGCCATCCTGGGCAACCAGATCGGCCTGGCCATCGCCAACGCCCGCCTCTACCACGACCTGAAACGCTCGGAGCGGCGCTACCGCCGCGTCTTCGAAGGCTCCATGGACATGATTTTCGTCACCGACCAGGACGGCAGACTTCTGGACATCAATCCCGCCGGTATGGATATGTTGGGTCTGTCCCGCCCCAAAAATCCCCAGGCCTTGCCTCACATGCGGGGCATTTTCAGGGATCCCCGGGATTGGGACCGCTTTCTCACCCAGGTGGAGGCGGAAGGCTTCGCCCGGGACCTGGAGCTGACCCTGAAGACCCAGGGCGGCAACCTGGTGCCGGTGCTGCTCACCGGCATCGGCCGGCGGGACCGGGATTGGAAAATCACCGGTTACGAGGGCATCGTCAAGGACATCACCGAGCGCAAGCAGAGCGAACTGGAAATTTTGCGGGAGAAGCGGACCACCGAGGGCATTCTGGAAGGGCTCCCCATCCCCACCTTCGTCATCGACCGCAACCATCGCATCATTTATTGGAACCGGGCCTGCGAGGAGCTCACCGGCCAATCCCGGCAGGAAATGGCCGGCACCTACAGTTACTGGCTGCCCTTTTATTCCCACGAGGGCCCCAGCATGGCCAGCCTGGTGGTGGAACAGAATTTCAAGGCCCTGGAAAAGTTTTTCGGCGACAAAAACCTGAAGCGCTCCCCCAATCTGCCCGTGGCCTTCGAGGCCTACGAATATTTCCCCGATTTCCATGGCCGGGAGCGCTATTTTTACAACACCTCCTCCCCCATTTACGATGAGAGAGGGCAGATTCAAGGGGCGGTCCAGGCCATCGTCGACGTCACCGAGCGGGAACTGCTGGCCCGGGAACTGAAGGATTCGGAGGAGAAATTCCGCCGCCTGGTGGAAACCTCCCAGGACGGCATCGTGGTGCACCGAGACCTGCAACTCCTGTACGTCAACCGGGCCTGCATGGACCTCTTCGGCTACCGGGACGCCGAGGACATGCTGGGCCGGGACCTCCTCCACTTGATCGAGCCTCCCCCCTCCCGGAGCGCGCATCGCCGCCTGGCCCAACTGCTCAAAGGCTCAACCCGGCCGCGCACTTTCGCCCTCAAGGGGGCCAGGAAGGACGGGACCACCTTCGACCTGGAAGCCATCGCCATCCCCACGACTTACGAGGGCCAACCCGCCAGTCAGGTCCATCTTCGGGACGTCACCCACAAGAAGCATCTCGAAGAGCATCTGGCCCGCACCGAGCGCCTGGCATCCCTGGGACAACTGGCCGCCGGAGTGGCCCATGAAATGAACAATCCTCTGGGCTCCATCCTGGTGTTGAGCAACCTCCTGCTGGAAGACCTGGACCGAGACCGTCCGGAGTGGAGCCAGGTGGAGAAAATCGTCCGCCAGGCCACCCGCTGCAAGGAGATCGTCCAGGGACTGCTGGAATTTTCCCGCTATATGCCGGCCAAAATGGCGCCCATCCATATCAACGCCCTTCTGGAAGAGGTCCTCTCCCTGGTGGGCGATCATCTCACCTTCCAATACATCGACTTCGTGAAGGAATTCTCCCCTGGTCTGCCCCCCGTCCTGGGCGACAAGAGCCGCC
This sequence comes from Deltaproteobacteria bacterium, assembly GCA_016874975.1. Lineage (GTDB taxonomy): Bacteria > Desulfobacterota > Desulfobaccia > Desulfobaccales > 0-14-0-80-60-11 > VGSQ01. The sequence continues at coordinate 20,784 of VGSQ01000027.1, read as the reverse complement.
TGGAACAGGTCTTCATCAACCTCCTAATGAACAGCGGTGAAGCCATGGGGGGCATGGGAGTGCTCCAGGTCGCCACCTCCCTGGAAAAAAACGGCGCAGAGGTGAAGATCGCCTTCAAAGACACCGGTCCCGGCATCCCCGAGACCTACCTGTCCCGGATTTTCGACCCCTTCTTCACCTCCAAGGGGGTGGGCCGGGGCGTGGGGTTGGGCCTGTCCATCAGTTACGGCATCATCCAGAAGCACCTGGGCCGCATCGCCGTGGAGTCGACCGGCCCCCAGGGCACCACCTTCGTGGTGGAACTGCCGGTGCACCGGGAGCCCCCCCCTGCCGCCGGGGGGGAGTAGCAAAAATGAAAAAAGCACAAAAAATATCTCATCCATGCTCCCCCAAGCGCAGGGGTGCACCCCGGGGCCTCTCTGCCCGGAAGGCTATTCTGCCCTTCTGCCTGAGCATTTGTCCGAATAAGGGGGATGGCGATTTTCTTGAACGACGCTGGGGAAAAATTATTGACTTGCCTACGGCGGTGTGATAGGTAGGCTCATGTGAAAAGAATCATTTGAGCCGGCCTGCCTTGCCAGGAGCCTGAAGAGTGAAGCCAGAAACCAAACAATTCCTGAAGGAGCTCATGACCGGCGGCTACCGGGCCTCGGCCATCGGGCTGTCCCTGGTGCTGGCCATCGTCATCGGGTTCGGCCTGGGCGTGCTCATGGTTCGCTGGACTGGCTGGGAAGGCTGGTATTACATAGGTCTCATCGTCGGCATCATCGCCGGTTTCCGCAACCTGTATATCATGAGCCGGCGATTCCAGAAGTGAGGGGCGCATCGAAGTGATGACGCCCCGCACCCTGAAAGTCGCCAATTGGCTGGTGTTGGCCGTACTGGTGACCGTCGGCTTTTTCTGGCAGGGCCGGGAGTTCGCCCTGGGGGTGCTGGTGGGTGGTTTGTTGGCGGTGGTCAACTTCCACCTTCTGCACCGCACCTTGCGAGCCTTACTGGAAGGCGTCCCCCAGGCCTCTCCGGAAGAACGGGGCAAGGCCAAGGCCTTTTTCGCCTTCCGCCAGATGATGCGGTTTTTTGTATTAGTGCTCTTAATTTTCGTTCTGGTCCGGTATGAGTGGGTGAACGTCCTGGGACTGTTGGCCGGACTGTCCACCGTGGTCTTCACCCTTATGCTCACCGCCATCCACGAAACGATCAAGCTCAAGCACAAGGAGGCAGATCCTTCCCATGGAACATCCCATCCTCTTTCTTGATCTGTTATTGGAAAAATTTCACCTGCATATCCCCCCCCACGTAACCTACGCCTGGTTCGTCATGGCCATGCTGGTGGGTCTGGGCGTGCTGGCCTCCCGGCGCATCGGTCTGGTGCCCGCCGGGACCCAGAACGTCTTTGAACTGGTGGTGGGCGGCCTGGAAGAATTCATGGTGGAAATCACCGGTGAAGAGGGACGTGCCTTCTTTCCGTATATCGGCACCTGCTTCCTGTTCATCCTGTTCTGCAACCTGCTCGGCTTGCTGCCGGGGTTCCTTTCCCCCACCGCCAACATCAACACCACCCTGGCCATGGCGTTGTGCACCTTTGTTTACACCCATTATCTGGGCATCAGGTACCACGGGGTCAAGTATATCAAGCACTTCCTGGGACCCATTCCCTGGTTGGCGCCCCTGTTCTTCCCTATCGAGATCGTCGGCCACATCGCCCGGGTGCTCTCCCTCACCCTGCGTCTCTTCGGCAACATCATGGGTGAAGATTTGGTCCTGATGATCCTCCTGCTCCTGGCCGGCATGTTCCTGGCGCCGCTGCCCATGATGTTTCTGGCGGTCTTTACCAGTTCCGTGCAGGCTTTTATTTTTACGCTCCTGTCCATGATGTACTTTGCCGGGTCCATGGAGCACGCTCACTAAATGCGGAAGAAGGCCACCTTTACTACACCAAGGAGGTTTGTATCGATGAAATACGTTTTGACTGTGTTGGTTTCCCTGCTGTGGGCTTCCCTGGCCCTGGCCGCTGAGCCTGCGGGCGGCGCCGCCGCCGGCCTGGGCAGCTTCTTCAGCTATGCCGTCGTCGCCGCCGGCTTCGGCATGGGCATCGCCGCCTTCGGCACCGGCATCGGCCAGGGTCTGGCCATCAAGAGCTCGGTGGAAGGCATCGCCCGCAACCCCGAGGCTTCCGGCAAGATCACCGTGACCATGCTCATCGGTCTGGCCATGATCGAATCTCTGGCCATTTACGCCCTGGTCGTGGCGCTCATCATCCTCTACGCCTACCCCATGACCAAGCCCATCGCCGCTGCTCTGGGCTTCAAACTCTAAACTGACATCGACAAGGGGGGTGTCCGCACCCCCCTTTCGCAGGCCGGGGTTTGTGCCAATTTCCACATGACGAGCTTCCCTTTCGGAAAATAACCCATGCGCGGCTCTTCTAAATTCTCAAAAATACCCACAGCCACGATCACCCGCTTGTCCATTTATTCCCGCTACCTGGAGGCTCTGGCCCAGGAAGGCGTGAAAATCATCGCCTCCGACAAGCTGGCCCAGAAATGCGGCATCAATCCCGCCCAGATCCGCAAGGACCTGGCCTACTTCGGGGAATTCGGCATCCGCGGCGTGGGTTACTTCGTCAAGGAACTGCTGTTTGAAATCAAACGCATCCTGGGCCTCAACAAGGCCTGGAAAATGGCCCTGGTGGGCGTCGGCAACCTGGGTTCGGCCCTGCTGGCGCACCAGAACTTCGTGCGGCAGGGCTACGAATTTGCCGCCGTCTTCGATATTGACCCCAACAAAGTGGGGCGGCGCCTCCCCAACGGTCTGATGATCCACCACCTGGAAGAGATGGAGCGCGTGGCCCCGGAGAAGAACGTGGAGATCGGCGTCATCGCCACCCCCGCCGCCCACGCCCAACAGGTGGCCTCGCGTCTTATCCAGGCCGGCGTCAAGGCCATCCTCAATTTCGCCCCCATCCAACTCCAGGTCCCCGAGGGCCTGGCCGTGGAAAATGTGGACTTCACGGTTAAACTGGACAACCTGGCATACCACCTCACCATGGGCAACACCTGACGGGCCGTTCAGGCCGCAGGCCTGCCTCCGGGCGGGGCCGTCCGCCACCCTGCCTGCGGTTTCCGTGGAGTCCCGTCCCAGGAGAGCTGACGGCAGGCCCCCATACTCGGCGCCGCCGTCCCCCTTCTTTCAGCGCCTCTCGGGGAGGTGGGGTGCGCCGTCCTCTCCCACCCACAGCCCTCTCCCCGCCTCCCTTATGGAGGGCAGGGGAAGGCCGGACCTGCGGCCCTGTTCCTAAAAAACTGCAAGTCAAAACCGGAAGAAAATGCCGCCGATCCCCGCCGCCCCGGCCCGCCTTTTGCTGGTGAAACTCAGTTCCCTGGGGGACGTGGTGCACACTTTGCCCACCCTGGAGGCCCTGCGCGCCGCCTTTCCCCGGGGTCACCTCACCTGGCTGGTGGAGGAGGCCTACGCCCCCCTGTTGGCAGGGCATCCGGCCCTGGACGCGGTGTGGACCGTGCCCCGCTGGCGCTGGAGCCGCGAGCGCTGGGCCGGGGAGGTGCGCCGGTTCACCGCATTGACCCTGGCGCTGCGGCGGCAGCCCTTCGACCTGGTGGTGGACCTGCAGGGGTTGCTGAAGAGCGCGGTCTGGGTGGCCCTGGCGCAGAGCCCCCGCAAGGTGGGCTTTGACCGCACCCGGGAAGGGAGCTGGCGGGTGCTCACCGAGCGCCTGCCGCCCTACGACCCGGACCGCCACGCCCTGTTGCGCTGCCTGGACGTGGCCCGCTACCTGGGGGCCGCCGCCGGGCCGCCCCGGTTCCGGTTCCCGCCCTTGCCTGCGGTGGACGCGGGCGCGGTGTTTGCGGCAGCCCGGGGGCGGCCCCTGGTCATTCTGCACCCCGGCGCCCGCTGGGACACCAAGCTGTGGCCGGGGGCATATTGGCGGGAGGTGGCCCGGGGGCTCTTGGCCCGGGGCTCGGCCGTGGCCATCACCGGCGGCCCCGCCGACCGGGAGATGGCGGCGCAGATTCTGGACGGCCTCACCGGACCGGTTTTAAATCTGGCAGGGCGCACCACGCTCTTGGAGGCGGTCGGCTGGCTCAGGCAGGCCGCCCTGGCCGTCACCACCGACACCGGCCCCATGCACCTGGCCGCCGCCCTGGGGGTGCCGGTGGCGGCCCTGTTCGGGCCCACCGCGCCGTGGCGCACCGGCCCCCTGGGGGAGGGCCACCAGGTCCTGCGCCTGCAGCTTCCCTGCAGCCCCTGCTTCCGACGTCGGTGCCCCGACCCCCGCTGCCTGACGGAGCTTCCCCCGGCCATGGTCCTGGACGCCTGCGGGAAAATCTTGAACAGACCCGAGGGAAATTGATAGTATGAGGTCAGGGCAAGGAGAGCCTGGGCGAGCGGGCCCGGGTCATCCGCCGACCGTACCGGCGCCCCTCTTCCAGGGAGGCTCTGATGGCGATATTGAAAGAATTTTTGGAAATCCTGGTCTGCCCCAAATGCCGGGGGGACCTCAAACTTGCCGACAAAGAGGACGGCTTCATCTGCGAGCAGTGCCGCCTCTTCTTTGAAATCCGGGACGACATCCCCAATATGCTCCTGGAAGAGGCCCGGCCCCTGACCTGACCATGCGCTTGAGCGTCACCGTCATCGCCCTCAACCAGGAGGCGAATATCGGTCCCTGCCTGGAGTCGGCCCGTTTCGCCGATGAAATCGTGCTGGTGGACACGGGCAGCACCGACGGCACCGTGGAGCTGGCCCGCAGGTACACCGACCGGATTTTCAGCACCTCCTGGCGGGGCTTCGGGGGCACCAAGAACTTCGCCCTGGACCAGGCCCGGGGAGACTGGGTCTTCAGTCTGGACACGGACGAGCGGGTGACTCCCGCCCTGGCCGCGGAGATCCTGGCGGTGGTGGCCCGGGACGGTCCCCTGTGCGGTTACCGGGTGCCCCGCAAGAATTATTTTTGCGGGCGCTGGATCAGGCGCCTGGGCTGGTATCCGGACCTGACCCTGCGGCTCTTCAGGCGGGAGCTGGGTCGGTTCCGGGAGCGGGCTGTGCACGAGGAGGTGGAGGTGGCCGGGCCGCTGGGCGCGCTGGTCAACCCGCTGGACCATTATTCCTACCATTCGGTGAGTGAATACCTGGCCCGGCAGGACCGCTACGCCCGGCTGGCCGCCCAAGAGATGCTCAAGGCCGGACGGCGCCCCCGCTGGGGCGACCTGGTGTGGCGTCCTCTGTGCACCTTCCTCAACCTCTATGTGCGACGGCTGGGCTTCCTGGAAGGGCGGACCGGCTACACCCTGGCGGTCCTGTCCAGCCTGTACAATTTCCTGAAGTACCACTACCTGAGAGAACTGCAGGGCGAGACCAATCATGACCATTGACCCCACGGCGCGCATCGCCCCCCAGGTGGAGCTGGCCGCCGACGTGGAGGTGGGACCCTGGGTGATCATCGACGGCCCCACCAGCATCGGCGCCGGGACGCGCCTTTTGGCCCGGGCCTATGTGGGCCCTTACACCACCATCGGCCGCCACAACCTCATCGGCTTCGGCGCGGTGGTGGGATACGACCCCCAGGATTACGCCTTTACAGGCGAAGAGAGCTACACCATCATCGGCGACCACAACCTCATCCGGGAGTACGCCACCATCCACCGGGGCAGCAAACCGGGCAGCGCCACCCGCCTGGGGAACCACAACTTTATCATGGCTCTCTCCCACATGGCGCACAACTCCCAGGTGGGCAACCACGTGGTGGTGGTCAACGGCGCCCTGGTGGGGGGCTACGTGGAGGTGGGGGACCGGGCCTTCGTCTCCGCCAACTGCCTGCTGCATCAGTTCATCCGGGTGGGGACCCTGGCCATCCTGCGGGGGGGCTCCCGGGCCTCCCGGGACGTGCCGCCCTATTGTATCCTGGACGGCACCCACACGGTGCGGGGCGTCAACCTGGTGGGCCTCCGGCGGGCGGGCTTCACGCGGGAGCAGATTCAGGCCCTGCGCCAGGCCTTCCGCATCCTTTTCTCCCGGCGGGTGAACCTGACCGAGGCTCTGGCCCGGGTCGAGGCCGAAGTGCCCTTGACCCCGGAAGTGCAGCACCTGTTGGACTTCATCCGGTCCTCCAAGCGGGGCGTGGCCATGGGAGCCGCCGAGCCCGGCGATGCCGAATTTTGAGAACATCCTGGTCATCAAGCTGAAGCAACTGGGGGATGTGCTCCTCAGCACCCCCGTGCTCACGGCGCTGAAAGAAGCCTGGCCCGGCGTCCGGGTCACCTATCTGGTGGGCCGGGGCACGGAGGAAATGCTCACCGACCACCCTCTGCTGGACGGTCTGATGGTGGTGGACCGTTGTCGGGACACCTGGAGCCAGACCGTCACCCTGCTGCGGCGTCTCCGGCAGGCGCGCTTCGACCTGGTGCTGGAGATGTCCGGCGGCGACCGGGGGGCCTTCTACACCTGGGTGAGCGGCGCCCGGGACCGCCTGGGCTTCCAGAAATTGCGACAGCCCCTCTGGCAGCGCCGCGGCTCTTTCACCCGCTTACTGCCCCGTCCCCCCGTCACCGCCCACACGGTGGAGCACAACCTGGCCATGCTCGCAGCGTTGGGAGTTGCCGGCCGTCAACCGCCCCTGTCGTTTTTCTGGAACGACGCCGTGCACCGCCGGGTGCAGGACCTGCTGCGCCGCCATCGCCTGCAACCGCAAAGCTTTGTGGTGATGCACCCCGGAGCCGGCTGGTCCTTCAAAAGCTGGACGCCGGAAGGCTACGCCCGGGTGGCCACGGCCCTGGAGCAGGACCGGGGCCTCCGGGTGGTGCTCACCGGCGCACCCCTGGAGCGGGAGGAGAGGCTGGCGGCGGCCATCCTCGAGAAGTGCCGGGGCGGGCCCCTCAACCTGGTGGGGCACCTGACCGTCAAGGAACTGGGAGCCCTGATGGCCCAGGCCCGCTTTTTCTTCGGGGTGGACAGCGCCCCCATGCACCTGGCCGCGGCGGTGGGCACCCCGGCGGCGGCCTTGTTCGGCCCCACCGGAGATTTCAACTGGCGGCCCTGGGGCCGGGGCCACCTGGTCATCAGGAAGGATTGGGACTGCATTCCCTGCGGCCGGGACGGCTGTGAGGGAACCAAGGTGAGCCGCTGCCTGACGGAGCTCACCCCGGCAGAGGTGCTGGAACGCTTGCAGAGGTGGATGAATCAGTTTCAGGGAGGGGACCCCATGTCCCTCGCCCCCCCTGAGCCTCTTACACTGCCATGAAGATCGCCTTAGTTTTTTGTAGGGTGCGCACTGCGCACCGTAACGATGCTTAACTTTTCATAATTTATGGGTGAGCCCAAGGCTCATGAGTAACTGCCATGAAGATCGCCTTGGTTCGCTTGAGGCCTTTTGCCCAGGGAGGTGCGGAAACCACGCTCCGTTACCTGGTGCGGGGATTTCTGGGGCGGGGGCATCAGGTGTCCGTCTACGGAGCCGGAGGCGACCCCAGGTTGGCGGAAGCGCTCCTGGGCGGGGCGCGCTACCTGCCCGTGCCGGTCTACGGGGGCAGCGCCGGGCGGGCGCTGTCCTTTGCCCTCAATTGCCGCCGTCTGCTCCGCCGGGGGAACCAGGACGTGATTCTCAGCCTGGAGCGCACCCTGTGCCAACAGGTCTACCGGGCCGGCGACGGCTGCCACCGGGAATGGCTGGCCCGGCGCAGGCCCTTTCAACATCCCCTGGCCAACCTGGCGCAGGGCCTCCGGCCCTTCCACCGCGTCATGCTCTACCTGGAGCGGCGGGTGTTCCGGGACCCGGGCCTCAGGCTGGTGATCGCCAATTCCCAGCAGGTGCGGGAGGAGATGCAACACCATTATGGTGTCGACGACAGAAAGATCAGGGTCATTTACAACGGCCTGGACCGGGAGCGGTTCCGGCCACTCCGGGCCGGGGACCGGGCAGAGTTGGCGGCCCGCCTGGGGGCCCCGCCGGATGACGGCGTCGTCCTCTTTGTGGGCTCCGGCTTCCGCCGCAAGGGACTGGCCTGGCTCGTCAAAGCCTTTGCCGGCATCGCCCCCCGCCGGGCTCTGCTGTGGGTGGTGGGGAAGGACCCCGGCCGGGAGTATGAAAAACTGGCGGGAAGATTGAGGGTGGCGGACCGGGTGAAATTCTGGGGCCTTCAGTCGGACACGGCCCCCTTTTACCAGGCCGCGGCGGTGCTGGCCCTGCCCACGCTCTACGACCCCTGCAGCAACGCGGTGTTGGAGGCCCTGGGCTGCGGCACGCCGGTGGTGACCACCACCGCCAACGGCGCCGCCGAATTTGTGACCCCCCGGGTGAACGGCGCGCTCATCCCCCGGGCCGACGACGTGGATGGATTGCAGCAGGCTTTGACGGAATTCCTGGAGCGAAGAGAGGATGAGGACGGGCGGCGGGCCGCCGCCCAGGCCGTGGCGCACCTGGATTGGGGAACCACCGTGGCCCAGACCCTGGCCTGCCTGGAAGAGGCGGCCGGCGCGGGGTAGGGCAGGTGTCGGGTGTCAGGTGTCAGGTTTTGGGTTGCCGGTTCCGGATGGTTGGTGGCGGGGTTTTTCCCCCTCCGGTTTCCGAGCTCCCGCCTGGGGGGAATATTACGGCATGTCGGGAGGGCAGGAACCGTGGCGCCGGGTTGCAGCCAAAAGGCGATCCCTGGCAGCCCCGGGCTTCAGCCCGCGCCGGCACAGGCTGGAAAACGGCAGAAGGTCCCCAAGCGGAGCCCGTGGGAAACATTGCCTTCCCGGGCAGTTAGGAGCGAGAAAATGGGGAAGCTCCCCCACCCACAACTCACCCTGACAAGAGGCTGACTCTATGCTGGCACTGGTGTGGGATGGCGCTGTAAACCTTCGGGAAGTCCCGAAACCGGCGCCCCGGCCGGGTGAGGCCCTGGTGCGGGTGCGGCTGGCCGGCGTCTGCCGCACCGACCTGGAGGTGCTCCGGGGCTACCACGGCTTCCGGGGAGTCCTGGGCCACGAGTTCATCGGCGTGGTTGAGGGTCCGCCCGCTTCCCCCCGGCTGGGCCGCCGGGTGGTGGGGGAGATCAACCTCCCTTGCGGGGCCTGTCCCCGCTGCCGGGCCGGGCTGGGTCGGCATTGCCTCCACCGGCAAGTCCTGGGGCTCAAAGACCGGGACGGGGCCTTTGCCGAATTTCTCATCCTGCCGGAGGAAAATCTCCATCTCGTCCCGGACGGCCTGTCCGATGAGGCCGCGGTCTTCACCGAACCCCTGGCTGCGGCCCTGGCCGTGGCGGAGGCCGGGGCCATTTCCCTCCGGAGCCGCGTCCTGGTGGTGGGGGACGGCGCCCTGGGGCTGCTCACCGCCATGGCCCTGGCTCACGCCGGCACAGAGGTCACCCTGGCGGGGCACTACCCTGAGCGCCTGCGCCTGGCCGAGCCTTACGGGGTGGCGGGCTTCCTGGAAAAAGACCTGCCCGGCCAGGATTTCGACGTGGTGGTGGAGGCCGGCGGCGGCCCCGGCGGCCTGGACCTGGCCCTGGAGCGGGTGCGGCCCCAGGGCGTGGTGGTGTTGAAGAGCACCTATGCGGGCCGTTATCATCTCGACCCTGCTGCCCTGGTGGTGCCGGAGGTGCACCTCCGGGGCAGCCGGTGCGGGCCCTTCCCCGCGGCGCTGCGCCTTCTGAGCGGCGGCTCTTTCGACCCCCGCCCCCTGATCAGCGCTTTGCTGCCGTTCAGCCTGGGGGTGGAGGCCCTGGACCGGGCCTCCCGCAAGGGAATCCTTAAAGTCGTTCTGGACATGCGACCCGAACCGGGCAAGACGCCATGACCCGCATCATCGCCTATGAGGTCCTGCCCGGAGAGTTTGTGCCCGGCGGCCTCCCCTGCCTCTATCTGCCCGTTCTCTCACCTGTTTGGGAGGGGGAAGCCCTGTCTTTGGAATATCGGGACGGGGAGCGGGAAACCCTGGTGGGGTGGCGGGGGACCGGTCCCGGCGAACCCTGCCGGGTCCGGGTCTTCCGGACCCGCCACGAACCGGCGGGACCGGCCGTGTGCCTGGCCATCGGCGGCAGCGGAGGACTGAGGGTGGTGGACGCCGGGGGAACGGGCGCGCCGGTGCGCGGCATGCCGTTGTTGGCATTGGCCGAAAGCCTGATCCCCATGGAAGTAAGGAGGGTGGTCGGGCCTCCCCCGACGGCGGAGCCGCTGCTGCCGGGTTGACCGCAACAACCTGCAGGCCTGGGGGGAGGGGGAATAAAGGAGCATTTCATAAAAGATGAAGAAAGATTCCGGCTCGTCCCGAGCCGGCGCTCATCTGCCTCAACAGCCGCCGCGCAGCCAGAAGAAGGCGATCAGCAACAGAATTGCCAGCCCGACATACATCATCGTCTGCACCTCGTCCGCACCCAAGCGGCGCCGGCAGGACCGGCCCTACTCGGAGGCGCCCTCCAGTCGTCTTTTCATTTCCCGGTTCTGGCGGACCATTTCCCGCCAGCGCATGGCCTTGTCGATGCCCAGCAGAATCTGTTCCTTACGGAAGGGCTTGGTGATGAAGTCAAAGGCGCCCTTGGCCATGGCCTCCTCGGCGGATTCCAGGGAGCCGTAGGCGGTGATGACCATCACCAGGGCGTCTTCGTCCATCTTTTTCACCCGTTCCAGCACCTCGATGCCGTCCATGCCGGGCATCTTGAGGTCGGTGAGAACCAGGTCGTAACCCCCCTGGCCCACCATTTCCACCGCCTCCAGAGGATTGTTGGTGACCTCCACCCGGTGTTCGGTGTAGCTCTCGATGATCATCTTGAGGAGGGTCAACATATCGAGTTCGTCATCCACGGCCAGAATCCGACCCATGCCCGCAACACCTCCTTAGGTTTCCATTTCCTCATTCCGACGACTCCTTGCCGCACCCCCCGGGACCAAGCCGGCGCCCCGGCGTTGTCAAGCAGGATTCCGGGAACCGGGGTTTCGTCCATCCGTCCCCCGCCGCCGGTGGGGTCGGCGCAGGAAGCTGGGGGTGCATACCCGTCCGGTAATCCGGAACACTTGTGCTCACTGGGCCGCCTTGAGGCCGCCAGCCGCCCGTGCCTGCGGTTCCGCCGGCAACGAGACGTAAAAGGTGGTGCCGCTGTCGCCGCCGCCGTCCTTGGCGGTCCTGGTTTCAAAGCGGATGCTGCCGCCGCACTTATCGATAATGGCATAGGTGACGGACAGCCCCAGACCGGTTCCTTCGCCCACCTTTTTGGTGGTGAAGAAGGGGTCGAAGATTTTATCCACATGCTCCTTGGAGATGCCCGTGCCGGTGTCGGCCACGATGGCCTCCACCATGCCGTCGGGGGAGAGCCGGGTGGTCAGGGTGAGCTTGCCTCCCTCGGGCATGGCGGCCACGGCGTTGGTGATGAGATTGAGGAAGACCTGCTGCAGTTCCCCGGCATCGGCCCGAACCCGGGGGAGGCCGCCGGTGAGGCGCTGGTCCACCTCCACCTTTCTGGTCAACAGGGTGTTCTGGACCAAACCCAGGACCGTCTCCAGGTTCTGGTTGAGTTCGGAGAATTCCTCCTGCTTGACCGGCTGGCGCGCGAAGGTCATGAGGTTTTCGACGATGCGCTTGCAGTTGAGTCCCTGGCGTTCGATGGTTTTCAGAATCTCATATTCCTTGCTGTCGGGGGGAAACCGGTCCATGAGCAGTTCGGTGAAGCCCAGCATAATGCCCACCGGGTTGTTGATTTCGTGGGCCACGCCCGCGGCCAGGGTGCCCAGGGACGCCAGCTTTTCGGTGCGCACCATCTGCTCCTCCATGCGCTGGCGGTCGGTGATGTCCCGGGCGAACACCATGACCCGCTCCACGGTGCGGCCGTCCTCGCCGTAGAGGGGCACAAAATGGCTGGAGAGCCAGTAGGTGCGGCCGCGGATACGCGTCTGTCTCTTGCTCTCATAGTTGCGGTTGGTGGTGAAGACATAGGAGATGTGGTCCAGAATCTGGTCCGCGTCCTCCTGGGAGAAGAACTCCCGCACGGAGCGCCCCCGCAAGGCCGCCGCGGGACTCCCCAAAGTTCGGGCCGCCGCGGTGTTGGCCGCCAGGAATCTCCCCTGATGGTCCACCAGGAAGATAAAGTCCGGGGAGCGTTCCACCACCGAACGGTAGCGCTCCTCGCTGCGGCGCAGGTCCAGGGTGGCCTTGGCCACCTCCTTCTCCAGCTCCACGGTGAAGCGCCGCTCATAGTAGATGACGGCCACGGCCACGCACAGCAGGGCGAAGATCAGCACCCCCTGGATGAGGAACTGGCGGATGTAAAGGGAGGAGATGGTGCCGGCCACTTCCGCCGTGGGCGCCACCACCGCCACCGGCCAGATCTCGGTGCATTCCCCGGGCTTGCCGTGGGTGCGCATGGACACCGGTTCGAAGCGGGCATAGGGGCATTGCGGCCCCACGTGGGCCTGACTGAAGGCCAGGTACTTCTCCATCATTTCGATGACTCCCCGGTGCCACCCGGAGATATACAGCGCGGTGCCCTCCTGACCGGTGAGCATGCGGGTCTTCTGGATCTCGTTGATCTCGTCGAAGCTGATGGCCGGGTTGCGGCGGCCCCGGGCCGTAAACGCGTCCTCGCCGATGAATTCCCGTTCCGGATGATACAGGAAGATGCCCTGGGAATTAATGACCCAGCAATAGCCGGTGCGGCCTGAGCGGATTTCGGCGCAATAGGTGGCCACTAAGATGCTCAGATCGATCTGGAAAATGAGGACGCCGTCCAGGCCGCCGGGGGGTCTGGGGTGGGATTCGTCCACGCTCTCCTGATATATGGGGATGGCCATGTTCATCATCGGCGCCTTCAGGAAGCCCCGGGGCTGCACGGTGATGGGACCCTGATAAACCATCCCCTTGTTTTCCGGCTTCTTGGCCCAGATCACCTCCGGCATTGTGGAGATGTCCCCCCCGGTGACCCGTTCTCCTTTGGCATCGAGGCTGTAAAGGCGTTTGCCGTCAAAGTCCACCCGGATGATGGCGGTGACCCCCATGCGGGAAAGCTCTTCGAAGCTGACCCGCATGCGGTTGACCCAGGCCACCTCCTCCAGATACTGGATAGCGGGGGAATATCCCACAATTCTCAATTCCCGGCGCAGGAAGGCCAGACCGTCTTCGATCTGCCGGGCCGTGGTGCGGGCCAGGATGAGCTGCTGTTGCTGGAAGTCGTCCGCCACGATTTCCTGGGTGCGTTTCAGGGATAGGAGCCCCAAGATGAAAGCCACGGCCAGGAGCACCAGCAGCAGCACTCCCAGAATCTTGACCAGTCGCTTGAAGCCGATGGTTTCGATGGGATTGGCCATAACTTGGGCGTTTCCTTAAAGATTCAGGTTGTACCCGGAGGAGAGGAATTCCTGGTAATAGAGGTCCACCAGGCTGTCGCGGTCCATAGTGACGTCCAGTTGCTTGCACGCCATGATAAGGCGACCCAGGATCTCCAGGCGCTCTTCCAGGATGTTCAAGTCGCAGCGGTCCAGCCGGACGGTGAGGGAATCCCCCTTCAACTCCACCCGGAATTCCAGGTGCGCCAGGACCCTGGCCATAAACTGCACCCGTCGGATGCGGCGGGTCAGGTCCGCGCCGCCGCCGTAAAAGGTGAGGGTGATATAACTCTCCTCAGGGGCGCCGAAGTAGGCGTCCACCGTAGTGAAATGGTAACCCAGACGGCTGGAAAAATTAAGATAGTCGCCGGCGATGATGGCGTAATTGTGCTCCTGCAGGCGGTCCATGGGGTTGGTGTCCGAGGCCGCGCCCATGACCACGGACATGAAGCCGGCCAGGTCCAGGGGCCGGGGGCCTTTCCAGCCGACGGCGCTCATCCCCCGCCAATAGGCCAGCATGGGCCGGCTGGCCAGGTCCGCGGGGGTGATCACGGCCTGGTATGCGGCTTCCGGGACCAGGCCGCCGCCCAGATCCACCACCAGGATTTCCAGGGGCAGCTCGCTCTTGAGCTGCCGGGCGCCCTCCCCGTCCCGGGTCGCCTGAGACACCTGGAACAGCTCGGTCATGGCCTTTTCGTGGGCAAAACGGGTAATGTCGTGGTAGGTCCGGCAGTAGTGGGGATGGAAATTCTTCCCCCGGGGGTCCAGCAGGTTCAGGGGGGTGATGTGCCTGAGGACCCGTTCCAGGGCCTGATAAGCCCGGCTCTGCCTGACGATGGCGTCCCCCGGCGGCGGCTTGAGCAGCTCTTCCTGCCGGCCCCGATAGATATTGCCGTAATAGGCGTCCACCGTCACCATTTCGCCCGCCGGCAGGAGCCGGGCCGCGTCTTTCACGCCAAACAGGGCGGGCACCTCCGCTTCCCGGAGGACGGTGGCCAGGTGAGTGGTGGCGCTGCCCCCCTCGGAGACCACCGCCGCCACCCGTCCGGCCACCAGGCCGTATTCCGGCGCGGCCCGCTGAATCACCAGGACGGCCCCCGGGGGGATGCTCTCCAGGGCCTGCCCGAGGTGCACGAAGACGGGCCCGGCGGCGGCTCCCCGGGAGGCGATGACGCCGTTCTCCACCAGAATCGCCGCGCCCTTGACCCGGGGCGGACGGTAATCCCCCTTTTCCTTGCGCACCACGTGCAGGGGCCGGGCCTGGAGGAGGAGAAGGCGGCCCTGGGGACTGATGGCCCACGCGATGTCCTGGGGCACGCCGAAATGGGCTGCCACCGCCTGCCCCAGCGCGGCCAGTTCCAGCACGGCGGCGTCGTCCGGAGACGGGATGGCTTCGCCCTCGGCTGCCTGACGCTCCACCACCCCCCCTTCGGCGGCGCACAGGTGGAGGCGGGTTTTGTCCCCCGGCCTCCGCAAGACCAGAAGACCGTCCTCCACCCGGAAGACATCCGGGGTGGCGTCCCCGCCCACCGCGGCGGTCCCCAGCCCGAAAACGGCATTGACAATGACCGCCTCTTCTCCCGTGCGGGGATCGGCGGTGTACATGACGCCTGCGAACCGGGACTCCACCATGGTCATCACCAGCACCCCCATGGCCAGCTCCTGATACGAAAAGCCGCTGGTGTGGCAATAGTAGAGGGCCCGGGGGGTGAACTGGCTGGCCAGCACTTCCTTGTAACGCTCCTCCACCTGGTGGGGGGGGACGTTGAGGACGCTTTCGAACTGGCCGGCGAAACTCACCAGCCCGTCTTCCTGCAGCCCGGAGCTGCGGACCGCCACCCGGTCGGCCCCCAGCCGGGCCGTGTGTTCCCCCAGGGTTCGGCTCAGCTCCGGCGGCAGCGGCGTGGCCAGCAAGCGGTCCCTGATGGCCTGTCCCGCCAGTCTCAGGCTCTCCAGGTCCCGGATGTCCGTGCGGCTGATGGCCTCCCGGATGAAGGTTTCCAGGCCGCTGGTCTCAAAAAACAGCTTCTGGGCGTAAGCGCTCGCGCCGAAGCCGGGGGGCACGGCAAAACCCCGGCGGGTCAGTTCCCCCAGCTTCTCGGCCTTGCCCCCGAAGAACTGCCCGCTACCCACCTCCTCCAGGGGCAAAGCCAGAGGGCCGGGGGTGATCTCCGGGGGGGCCAGCTCCCGCTCCAGCCGGGCGGCGATTTCCTGCCGGGCCGTTTCCAAATCCACAAAACGGCCGTCGGAAAGGGAGATGAGGGACTGCACCAGGATGGCCACTTCCTCGCCCAAACGCTGCACCGCAGCCCGGACATAGGCCATATCGAAGAGAAAGCCTTCGCTTTTCTTGGTCTGCAGGTCGGCCAGAATGGTGAGAATGGCGCTGTTGGCTCCCAGCAGGCGCTTGTATTGCCGGTAGCGCTCCAGCAGACCGGTAGGGGCCTCCAGCCGCACCGCCTTCCGCATGGCAGGCTTGCGGCTGAACCATGCTTTCAGTCTTTGGAGAACCTTCGCCACACGGGGCCTTTGGGATTGCTTCAAGTCTCATGCTCATTGTAATGGAGATCGGCCGGAAAGCCAAATCCCTTTGTATGCCCCTGGTCCTTCTCTGCTCTTTCCCTGTGGCCGAATTCCTGGCATAATGCGGCGGAATACATCTCCCCGCAGGTGCTGCCGGGCAGCACCGGGGCCTGGCGCCTGCGGGTCCCGGGAGGACGCCCATGTCCGTGATGATTCCCGATCTGGAGGGGTATTTCCGGCAATTCGCGCCGCCTCGGGAGGACCTCCTCCTGGAGTTGGAGCAGGAGGCGGCCGCGGAGGGGATTCCCATCGTCGGCCCGGTGGTGGGCCGTCTCCTCTATCTGCTGGGCCGGGCGGTGCAGGCCCGGACCATCCTGGAGCTGGGCACGGCCACCGGCTATTCCACCATCTTCCTGGCCCGGTCCGTACCGGCCCCCGGCGGGCGGGTGGTCACCCTGGAGCGGGACCAGACCCTGGCCCGGCGGGCCGCGGTCAATTTCCAGCGGGCCGGCCTGGAGGCGCAGGTGGACCTGCAGGTGGGGGAAGCCGCCATCCTGCTGCCCGCTTTGGTCGGCCCGTTCGATCTTATCTTCATGGACATCGACAAGGAGGGATACCTGGAGGCCCTGCCCCATTGCCGCCGTCTCCTGCGGGGCGGAGGTCTGCTGGTGGCGGATAATGTGGCCTTCCAGGGCGCTGCACCCTTCAATCGGGCGATCTGGGAGTCCCCGGACTGGTGCGCCGTGCCCCTGTTGTGCCACCTTCCCGGCCACTCTCCGGAGCGGGACGGCCTTTGCCTGGCCCTCAGGCTGGAGTGAGGGGAAAGTGCAAATGTCAGGTGTCGGGCGCCGGGCGCCGGGGCTTGGATTGCGGGCAGGCGCCAAGACCGGGAAGAGGTGCGGTGGCGCAGGTGTCCGAAATGGGCGGACACCCGGGGGCGGGTGTCCTGCATAAACTTATCAGAGGACTTGCTCATGTACGACCTCCCCCGAGAAAACTGGCACCGCGCCGCTGCCCTGACCGTCATCCTCCTGGCGCTGCTGGCCGTGCTGGCAGCCTTCAAGGCCTCCGGCGCCGCCCTTGCGGGCCAGGCGGCCCAAAGCCAGGAAGCCCGGTTGTGGGCCGAATTCCAGGAAAAAAGCCTGCGGGAGGAGGTGCTCAGGCTCAGCCGGGACCTCCTGGTGGTGGAGAAGCTGCTGGAGCACAAGGGCGCCCGGCTGCAAAAATTTGTGGCGGACCGCCTCAAAGAAGTGGAAGGCGAACTCTCCCGCCTGGACCCGGAGCGGCAGAAGCTGCTGGCTGGGGCCGGGGCCGCCGGCAAACTGCACCAGACCTGGAGCCGACACCGGCAGGCCTTCAGCCGCGCCGCCCTGTTCCTCCTGGTGGGGCTGGCGCTGGCCGCCGCCGCCGTGCCGCTCAACAAAAAACTTCCCTGGCTGGTGGGCGCGGTCCTGGGGGCTATGGGCGCGTTCTTCCTGGTTAACGGCTTCTTCTTGTGGTTCTGAGGGAAGAGCCCGGGAAGCCCGCCCCCCTTACTGCCAAACCCCATCGATGGGCGCCTGGCACTGCGGGCAGCGGCCCTCCTGAAGGAAGTTGCCCCGGATGCGATAGCCCAGGCGCTCCACCAACAGGGCGCCGCAGGCATAGCACACCGTGTTTTCCCCCCCCTGGCCGGGAATATTGCCGGTGTAAACGTACCGCAGGCCGGCGGCCAGGCCGATTTCCCGGGCCTTGAGGAGCGTGGCGGCGGGGGTCCGGGGGCGGTCCAGCATCTCATGGGTGGGATGAAAGGCGGAGACGTGCCAGGGGATGCCCGGCGACAGGGATCTGAGAAACCGGGCGATCTCCCCCAGCTCCTCGGGGGAGTCGTTGAGGCCGGGAATCACCAGCGTGGTCACTTCCAGCCAGACGCCGGCCCGATGCAAACGTTCGATGGTCTCCAGGACGGGCGTGAGGCGCGCCTTGCAGACCTTGCGGTAAAAATCGTCCCGGAAGCTTTTCAGATCCACGTTGTCCGCATCCAGAAAGCCGGCGCAGGCCCCGGCGGACTCCGCCGTCATGAACCCGTTGGACACGAAGACGTTCTTGAGACCCCGGCGGCGGGCCAGCTCCCCCACGTCCTGGGCGAACTCCATGAAGACGGTGGGCTCCGTGTAGGTGTAGGAGATGCCGGCAGAGCCGCTCAGGACCGCGTCGTCCACAATCATCTGCGGAGTGCGGGCCTCACCGATGATGCGACCGCCGTGGCGCCGGGGGTATTGGGAAATGTCGAAGTTCTGACAGTGCAGACACATGAAATTGCAGCCCACGGTGGCGATGGAGTAGGACAGGGAGCCGGGCAGAAAATGGAAGAGCGGCTTTTTCTCGATGGGGTCCAGATTGGCGGCGATGATCCGGCCGTAAACCAGGGTGGACAGAACCCCGTCCCGGTTCTCCCGCACGTGGCACAGGCCCCGCTTGCCCGGCTCGATCTTGCACTCATGGGCGCAGAGGTGGCACCTGACCTTGTTCTCTTCGAGCTTCTCGTAGAATCGGGCTTCCATCGTGGCCCCCGGGGCGCCAGAGATGGGGGAGAGGCGCCCCACCGGGGCAGCGGCTTCCCCCTTTTCAATCAAAAGTAATCTCTCTTGCCCCCGTTGTAAAGCCTCTCCGGTGCGCTCCGCCATGGCGGCAGGGCCGCCGGACCCCAAGGGGCGCGTCCGGCGGCCGACTCTGTCTGCCAGGAAAAGTTCATTTATTCCCTCTCCACTGGTGCTTATCATTACCCACAAGTCGCGCAGGGTGGGCACCGGGACCCATTGCCGGGGGTTGGCGGCGGGCATTGCCCGCCCTGCCGCATGGTTGTTTTGGCAGCCGCGGCCATCAGGCTGCACCCGGCGCCCCGGACATAAAAAACGCCTGAAGGGCAGGTCATAGGACGGCCCGCGGCCGCCCACCCCGGCGTGCGCGGCGCGCCCTGGGACTACTGCCCGAAGCAGGAGCTTCGGACGCATTGCGTTCCCCAGCAAGAGATTGGGAACGCGAGGTTTTCTGCTCCTCATCCCTTCCCCCACACTTGTGGGTAATGCTTAGCCCCTCGTGGGAGGGGGCTAGGGGGCATTGGCGCTAACTTAATGCTACTGCGTTCAGTAGTCCAAAAGTCCTTTCATTTTCCCCCCTTTGCTAAAGGGGGGTCAGGGGGGATTTGTCAGTATTTGTTGAGGGTTAATCAATAATTCCACGTAGTAGGATTAAGCAAGCAGTGGGTATGCCAAGGGTAACCTGTTGAACAGTCAAGATAAATCCCCCCTTACCCCCCTTTGCCAAAGGGGGGAATGAGCAGTCGGTGACCCGAAGTCCCCCTTTGGAAAAGGGGGATTTAGGGGGTTTTTAAGTAAAATCGGTATGTTATGATGTAAACTGGTTTTTTCTTAAGTTAGCGCCAATGGGGCTAGGGGGAGAGGGAATTATTAGGCTTTGCGGGTGAGGCGAAGGCTCATGAATAACTGCTTCGAAAAGTTTTTTGTAGGGGGCGTACTGCCCACCGTAAGGATGCTTAACTTTTCATAATTTATGGGTGAGCCCAAGGCTCATGAGTAACTGCTATGAAAAGTTCCTTATCCCCCTCTCCCCCGGCGGGGGAGAGGGCTGGGGTGAGGGGGAGAACTTTTCATGCTTTGTGAGTGGGCCTCAGGCCCATGAGTAACTGTCTTGAGAAGTTTGCTGGGGGGAGGGAATCACAGGCGAGACGCCGGTGCCATGCTGGCCGCCGCTCCCCCGCTCCTCCCCCCACAAAAGTCTTTTCATGCTTTACGGGTGGGCCATCGAATCATTACGAGCCGTCCAGAAAAAGAAAAACTCCTCCTGGGCGCCGGTCCCTTGCCAGCCCGGGGTTTTTCTGGTAAAAATATCTATTCGTGTGGTGGGCGTAGCTCAGTTGGTGAGAGCACCGGGTTGTGGCCCCGGAGGCCGCGGGTTCAAGTCCCGTCGCTCACCCCAATGAAATCAAATAATTAGCTCTTTTCTAACTTCTTAAATGTTTTATTTCCAACCGCATTTCCAACCTATCCTTGAAAAAACGTGGCAAATCCATCAGGCTTGTGCACTTGTAGCTTTGGGCAGCAGTTCCTCCTGGTCATTGTCAATTTCTGTCTGAGTGGCCCGCTTGCGACGCTAAGGAGTCTCCGCTTAAGGGGGAGAATCTCCAATAAGCTACACGTCATTCGCCTCACTACGGGCTTCTCAGCGGCTCACATGGGCCATTCTGCGCCTCTGGTCTTGGCACTCCCTCAGCTTCCGTCGTGCTCTATGCCAGGGGAATGGAGGGACCCCCCAGACGCTCCGCCCACCTTGGCCTTGCCCGCCGCCCGGCCCAGGCGCTCTCCGAAAAACCTAAAACCGGAGATGGGACTCCTCCCCCCCGGATGAGATATATCGCCCCCGTATAGAATCCTCCCGCGACCCCCCTGGTGGATTCCCGTTTTCTACCTTGTCCGTAGGAGGAGCGGTTACCCAAGGGGAGGTGCGCCTCAAATCTGAAAAAAGGCATTTTCCCAACAAAAATTATGCTACTATGCCGTCAAGATGAGGAATAGGCTGCAAAATAAGAAATCTTTGGGGACCTTCACCGGATATAGAGGTCGGAAACACCATTTTGGGGCCTGCGGCGGCAAGGCTGCGGCACAATATCAGGGAAAAGAAGGGCTTTTACCAAAGAAGAAGGGGGTCGGTCATGGCCCGGAGGAAAAAAAGGCAAGCGGGTGACCCGAACGGCGTCAAGGATTTCCGTTTTGAGGAGGCCAAGCGCAAAAACAACCCCCCGGCGGGTCTGGCCCCCACCTATGAGACGGCCAGGGAGCGGGAAACCAGGCACTACGCCTATGACCCCCACCTGGACCCGGCCCTCCAGTTCGACCCCCAGAGGGCCAAAATAGAGGCCCTCATCGACCGGGGCCTCACGGCGGGGACCCTGGAGGA